>NZ_FNKA01000001.1:0-320115 GCF_900101335.1 Quadrisphaera sp. DSM 44207
CAGTACCTGCGCCCCAGCGTGCGCCACCACCCGGTGGCGCGGTGGGTGCGCCCGGAGGAGTTCGTGGCGCTGGCCGCGGAGGCGGAGCGGATCGGCTTCGCCGGGGTGCTGTCCGGGCCCCTGGTGCGCTCCTCCTACCGCGCGGGCCGCCTGTGGGCGCAGGCCATGCAGCGCCGCGGGCAGGCGATCCCGGCCGACCTCGCGCACCTGGCGCAGAGCGGGCCCGCGCGCCAGGAGGCGTCGAGCCTGCTGCCTGCGCCTCGCTGACCGCTGCCGCGCGACCTCTTCCGGTGACCTGCCCGGGTGACCGCCGCTCCGTGACGGCGGGGCGCTGAGCCGTACCCTGGACGCCATGCCCCGCAGGCCCGCTCCCGCCCCCTCCCGCGGCGCCGCGCCCAGCACCCGCTCCAGCGGCGCCACGCCCGTCGGCGCCGCGTCCGGCAGCACCGGTCCGTCCCCCCGCCGCGGCCTCCTGCGCCGACGCGGCGGGGGCGCCTCCTCCAGCAAGCAGGGCCGGCTGAGCCAGCTGCGCGCCGTCTACCGCATGACGCGCACCCACGATCCCGCCGTCACGTGGTGGGTGCTCGGCGCGTTCGTGCTCGTCCTCGGGCTCGCCCTGGCGATCGGGTTCGCCACGGGCCACCCGATCTACGCGACGATCCTCGGCCTGCCGCTCGCGCTGCTGGCAGCGCTGTTCTTCCTGGCGCGGCGCGCCGAGCGGGCGGCGTACGGGCAGCTCGCGGGCCAGCCGGGCGCCGCGGGCGCGGCGCTGCGCGTGCTGCGCCGCGGCTGGCACGTCGAGGACGAGCCCGTGGCGATCGACCCCCGCACCCGCGACGCCGTCTTCCGCGTCGTGGGGCGCCCCGGCGTGGTGCTCGTCTCCGACGGCCCCGCCCACCGGGTCGGCAAGCTGCTCGAGGCCGAGCGCCGCCGGGTCGCCCGCGTCCTGCCCGACGTCCCGGTGCACCTGGTGCAGGCCGGGGACGGCGAGGGCCAGGTGCCGCTGTCCGCGCTGCCCCGGCGCGTGATGCGCCTGAAGGGCGGGCTGACCAAGCAGGAGGTCGCCGAGGTCGTCCGGCGCCTGCGCGCCCTCGGCGGCCTGCGCCCGCCGATCCCGCGCGGCATCGACCCGACGCGCGTGCGCCCGGACCGCAAGGGCGCGCGCGGCCGCTGACCGCTCCGTCACCCGTGCGGGCGATGGAGCGGAGCAGCTCGGCCACGCGGGCGTGGCACGATCCGGGGATGGAGGTCCTGCTCGCGCTGCAGCTGCTGGCGCTGCCGGTCTCCGCGCTCCTGGCGCTCGTCGCGCCGCCCTTGTTCATGACGCTCCGCGACCGCTGGTCCCCGCTGGCGGGGGCGCTGTGGGTCGCCGCCCTGGTCCTCCTCGCGGTGTGGGTCGAAGCCAGCTACCGGGCCGGGGCCCACGCCGACGAGACCCGCAGCACCGGGAACGTCTTCGACACCGTCGAGTGGTTGACCGCCGCCGTGGTGGCGGCCGCGGCCTCCGCGCTGGTGACCCTGACCCCCGGCCGCAACGGCGCGCCGGGCAGGCTCTGACGGCGCCGAGCCGAAGACCCCAGATCGCCGGACCCTGGCCCTCGACCCGTACCGGACGGCGGATGTTCGGTGTCGGGCATGGCGCGCCGTCCGGGCCTGCTGGCCCGGTTGCTGCTCCGCCGGACGCCCGCGGGCCCCGGCCGCCCCGGCGCCGGCCCGCAGCGGCGCGGGGACGGCGGCGCCGGGGTGCGCGAGCCGCGCCGTCCGCGCCCGTCCCCGCCCGGTGACGCCGTCGCGCTCGCGCCGCCCCCGCTGCCGAGCACCGTCGACCTGACGTCGGGCTTCCCCCGCTCCTGACCGCGCCGCCCCGGAGCGCCACGAACTCGCGCGTGATCATGGGCCAGGTGCAGTCCGCGACCAGGAGCACCTGCACCTGGCCCATGATCACGCTCACCTCGCCCATGATCACGGGCGGAGGACCACCGCAGGGTCAGCGGCGGACCAGCAGCGTGCCCGCGAACCGGTCGTGCAGGCCGCGGGAGTCGCGGTCCCAGATCAGCGCCGGCAGCGCCAGCCCCAGCAGCAGCCCGCGCACGAGCGCCGGCCCCCAGCCGGGTGGCCGCCCCGGCGGCGCGAGCAGGACCACCCGCAGGCCCAGCAGGCGGTGCCCGAATCCCGCGCCCAGGGTGGCGACGAGGAGGACCTGCTCGACTGTGAAGACAGCCAGCGTCGCCCACGGGTCGCCGTCGAAGAAGGCGGCCGAGACCAGCATCGACGCCGCCCAGTCGACGGCGATCGCGGCCAGCCGCCGCCCGACCCGCGCCAGGGAGCCGGCACCGGTGGGCGGGGCCCCCAGGCGCCGTCCGGGCCAGTCGTCGTCTCCGGAGGGGTCCAGGGTCACGACCCACGAGCGTACGGGGGCCCGGCGCTGGCCCCGCGCGCTCCGTAACCTGGCTGAAATCCGACCGAGACGGCCGGGAAACCACCGGTGCCTAGCGTCCCGAGCGACCGGCACACCCCTCTGCCGCCGAGCCCTCCCTGGAGGATGGATGTTCAAGGACGCCGACGAGGTCCTGGCCTACATCAAGGACAACGACGTCAAGTTCGTCGACGTGAGGTTCTGCGACCTCCCGGGGGTGATGCAGCACTTCAACGTCCCCGCCTCGACGGTGGACGCCGGCTTCTTCACCGAGGGCCAGATGTTCGACGGCTCCTCGATCCGCGGGTTCCAGGCGATCAACGAGTCGGACATGAAGCTGGTGCCGGACGTCGACACCGCCTACGTCGACCCGTTCCGCTCGGAGAAGACGCTCAACATCAACATGAGCATCGTCGACCCGATCACGAACGACCCCTACAGCCGCGACCCCCGCCAGGTGGCCGCCAAGGCCGAGGCCTACCTGCAGTCCACCGGCATCGCCGACACCGCCTTCTTCGCCCCCGAGGCGGAGTTCTACATCTTCGACGACGTCCGCTTCCAAACCTCCCAGAGCGAGTCGTACTACCACATCGACTCCATCGAGGCCGCGTGGAACACCGGCCGCGTGGAGGAGGGCGGCAACCGCGGGTACAAGACCCCGTACAAGGGCGGGTACTTCCCCGTGCCGCCGACCGACCACTACGCCGACCTGCGCGACCAGATGACCCTCGCGCTGGATGCCCAGGGCCTGGAGGTCGAGCGCGCGCACCACGAGGTCGGCACCGCCGGGCAGGCGGAGATCAACTACCGCTTTGACACGATGGCCAAGTCCGCGGACAAGGTCATGCTCTTCAAGTACATCATCAAGAACGTGGCGTGGCAGGCGGGCAAGACCGTCACCTTCATGCCCAAGCCGCTGTTCGGCGACAACGGCTCCGGCATGCACGTGCACCAGTCGCTGTGGCGCGACGGCGAGCCGCTGTTCTACGACGAGTCCGGCTACGGCGGCCTCTCAGACACCGCCCGCTGGTACATCGGCGGCCTGCTGCACCACGCCCCGAGCCTGCTGGCCTTCACCAACCCGACGGTGAACAGCTACCACCGCCTGGTGCCCGGCTACGAGGCGCCGGTGAACCTCGTGTACTCGGCGCGCAACCGCTCCGCCTGCGTGCGCATCCCGATCACGGGGACGAACCCGAAGGCCAAGCGCATCGAGTTCCGCGTGCCCGACCCGTCGTCGAACCCGTACCTGGCGTTCTCGGCGATGCTCATGGCGGGCCTGAACGGCATCCAGAACCGCATCGAGCCGCCGGAGCCGATCGACAAGGACCTCTACGAGCTCCCGCCGGAGGAGCACGCGAGCATCAGGCAGGTGCCGGGCTCCCTCGGCGCGGTGCTCGACGCGCTCGAGGAGGACCACGCCTACCTCACCGAGGGCGGCGTGTTCACCGACGACCTCATCGAGACGTGGATCGAGTACAAGCGGACGAAGGAGATCGACCCGATCCGCTTCCGTCCGCACCCCCACGAGTTCGAGATGTACTACGACATCTAGGAGTCGCGCTCGCCACCTGTGGCAACCGCGAGGGATCTGTTCCTGAGCAGTGATGCCGACGATGGACGATGGGTGATGAAGGTCACTACTAGTCCCCGGTGTCGCAAGGGCGTGGTTTGTACCGCGCTCATGAGATGAGCTTGACCATCGCACGGGGGTAGCGATTACTTCGTCGGGCCCCCGTCGACCCCTTCCTAGGTCGGCGGGGGCTTTGTCGTGCAGCAGGGCATGGTCCTCCATCACCATCCCCCGGACGGCAGCGGACTACCGATCCCCTCACATATGTGAGGAGCCGTAATGACGTCCGACTACGGCCACCATGGCTTGGGTCACGGCGTACCAACGGGGATGACGCTGAGTAGACCCAGGCCGTACGCCTTGCCAGGGCCGATGCCCGTCCGCACAGCTGTGAGCAGTAGGTCCAGGTCTTGCACTATCGCGAGCCCCTCGATGCGCTGCGCCCGGTGCGTGATCCGCTGGCCCCGAGGCGCCTGTGGGCGGGCACCATCGATCCCGGGTGCCGGGGTGATCTGCACCAGCTGACCAGTCAGGTCCAGGCCTGCGGCCGTGGCCTTGCGCTGCCACCAAGCATGGACGTCGTTGTAGGCGATCAGAGCGACGCGCTTGCCCTTGAGCTCACCGACAGCTGCGCGTTTGGCCGGGCTGGCGGTCAGTGAGTAGCGCACTAGCCGTCCCAGGGTGAGCGCCGCGAAGAATTGGGTCATGGACAAAGAGCGAACGGAGGAGCAGTAGCCGTCGGGCAGGCGTTCGTAGATGGCCTCGCCGCCGGTCTGGATGAGCAGGCGGGGCCCGGTGGAGGTGTCCTCGATCCGGAACAGAGTTCGGGTCGAGGCGCGCGGATCCGGGCCGAGCCCGTCCGGGAGCAGACTCATCACGCGCTGGTGCAGCGCGTGGGCGTCGGCCAAGTCGTGCTGGACGGCGCGGTGGCGGGGGTTGAGCGTCAACTGGATCAACGTGGTCATCGGATCTCCGTGAACAGCTTGGTCGAACAGCGAGATGTCAGGCGAGGGCGGCCACTGCGCGGTGCAGCGCGCGCCATCCGGGCAGACCGACCCCGGCTGTCGGAACAGTCGCTGTGGCCATGCCGAGGCGCCGGGAGGTGAAGGTGCGGAGGGTCGGGTCGAAGGACACCGGTACGTCCCGGACCTCGGTGTAGGTTTCGGCCGCGGCGACGCCGTCCAGGTACACAGTCCGTTCCACGCACGGCGCGCCCGCGTCCACCGCAGCGTCGCGGTCCCGCTCGATCGCGGCGATCGCGGCGAACCAGTCGGAGTCGTCCTCCACCCGAGCGCCCTGTCGCGCAGGGGCCGGGGCGAGAGCAGGGGCGTAGGCCGGGAGCCGGTGCAGGACCTCCTCCCCAGGCACTGGCGTAGTGCCGAGCAGGAGCGGCAGGGCCGGTGGGCAGGACCTGCGACCGAGGAACGGCGGCCAGCGCGGGCGCCGGACCGCCGCCGAGAGCCGGTCGATCAGGTGGTCGTCACCGGTGATGGTGACCACGAAGGTGGCGTCGGCCAGGTACCGGCGGTGGGTCAGCGCCGGGGACAGTGCGCCCGCTTGCTTGCGCGTCCTGCCTGCGGCGTTGACCAGGGCCCGGTGCTCCGGATACCCGCCGCCGACCATGTGGAAGTCGGTCATCACCTGACCTGGGGCGTCGGCGCGCACATGGATGGTCAGCCCATCCGCCCAGGACAGGTCCTCCTCACGCGCCTGGCCGAGCGTACTGGCCAGCAGCCCGACGACTCCGGAGCGAGTCGGATGGGCCATGGTGTCGCGTTCGGTGAACGCCGCCCGCGCACCCCAGGACTGCATCGGAGCGCTGAGAATGAGGACTAGAGTGCTCACGCCACCGGCTCCCGGACCAACGCGGCCAGGTCGCAGGAGGCGAGCGCGGCGGTGGCCAAAGCGCCGGGGCCGCCGCTGACCCGGTCCCCGAACGCCGCGTTCAGGGCCTTGACCTGGTCCGGGTCGGTGGTCACCGCATTGAGGTGCCCAGACCAGACCGGACTGTCCCCGTAGGCATCAGCGATCAAGGTGGCGTGCTCGGTCAGCAGGTGCACCGCAGGCAGCAGGTAGCCCTGTCCGTCGTAGGTGACGGCACGCTCGAACGCGGCGGCGTAGGACAGCGGCTGGTCCTCGCGCACCTGCACCACGACCAGGTTGGGTCGGGTGTTCGGTGCGGTGGCCGTGCTCTTGCCGGAGGGCAGGGAGGAGACGAAGGAGGAGATGAACTGGGCGGCTAAGTCGTGGGCGAGCGCGGGGTCGCCGGTGTTGGTGGTCAAGTGCTCCAGATCCACGGTGGCGTAGCGGTAGAAGGTGCCGGTCGCGAACTCGGCCGCGCCTAGGTGCCCGGCGCCGGTGTTCTCGTCCTGGGTGTAGTCGTCCACTGCGGTGAAGTAGTCGAACTCCGCCGCGGCCTGGTGGACGGTGAAGGCATGGGCGACCTGCACACCGCCTTCGACGTTCGCGGTCGGCAGTGCGGCGATCATCCGGCCGAACACGGTGACCAGGCCACGGGGACTCTTGATCACCTCGCTGAGGGCTGCACGGATCTTCTTGAGTTCGGGGCCGTCCTTCTTGCTGGGCCTGCCCTTGGCGGCCACGGCTTGGAGGACCTCGCCCCTGTGCGTAGTGACGATCGCTGCGAGGTCGGCGTACTGGGACTCGGTGAGGAACAGCAGCACGTTCGCGGAGGAAACCGTGCTGCCGGTCACCTCGCCGTCCGCGGCGTCACCGCTGGCGTCCTGGGCGTCCTTGTAAGGGGCGAAGACGACCTCGGCGGCGTGGGTGGCGTCCTCGCGCGACCATCCGGCGTCGGTGAGGTGGGTGGTGAGGATGTCGAACGGCCGGCGGGTCCTGATCGCCCGGTCGTAGCGGGCGTGGCCCTGCAGTGCCCGCTGCATGTGCTCGCGCGTGGCGCGCTTCCAGCACTGGCTGGACACTCGCAGCCGCTGCACCGCGCCGTAGGTGAGGGCCTTCGGCGAGCCCAGGTCGTCCCGGTTGAGGTTGCTGAACGGAACGGTCTGGAGGACGTGGATGTCGATGTAGCGAGCGGTCACGGCGAGAATCCCTATCTGGTCGATGTCGTCGGTGTTGGCGAAGCGGGCCGGAGTGAGGAGGTCAGCCCGAGGTGACCGTGGTGGAGGCCGTCACTGGGGCGTTGAGGTCAGCGGGCTGCAGGTCGCGGTAGAAGTCGCTCATCCACCGCTTGCTGATCTCCGCCGACCGGGTCGGCCAACGGAACAGGTCCCGGGTCAGGGCGGCGAAGTCGATCCGCTGGCCTGCGGCCGTCACGGCGCTGAGGATCTGCGGTAGGTGCTGGTAGAGCAGCGCGTCGCCGGGGGCGCGCCCAGCCGCCATCAGCCGGGTCTCGGCCGAGGTCTCCGCGATCCGCGTTCCGCCACCACCGCGCACAGCTGCCGCCAGCGCCTGCCCGAGCCGCGATCCCCGCGAACCGTCGGTGTGTGGTGCGCGGTCGTAGGTAGCCACCCACGCGGCCGTCTGGTACAGCACCGCCTCCCGGTGCGCGCTGCTGCTCTCCCCGACCCAGGCCGCCAGGTACCGGTGAGCGGTGATCGCCTCCGCGGGGCGGCGGCGCGCGGCTCGGCGGAGCGCGGCGCGCGCCCCGGGATCCATGCACACCCGGCGCAGGTAGGCGACGAAGTCCTCGGCGAAACCGGGCGGCCGCGCGGAGGGTGACGGCTGGCTCTGCGGGGTCGGGTCACTCATCAGCAGTGTCTCCCTGGATGGTGTCGTCAACGGCAGCAGAAAGGCTGATCGACGAGCCCACCGGTGGCACCTGGCGCAGCGACGGGCGGGGCATTGGGCGGTGCCTAATCACGGCGCGCAGGCCACGCGGGTCCTGCACCGGCCGGGTGAGCTGGTCGTAGAGGTCGACGCTGATCCGGCGCAGCAGCACTGGGGCGTCGGCGACGGTCTTGGCGAACGCTGCACCACCGGGGGCACTCAACGCCCGGTCGAAGACCGCGTAAGCGCGCTGCCAGTACAGACCGGTGCCAGCTTGCGCCCAGGCCCGCGCAGCCTTGCCCTTGGGGTCGAGGCTGCGGGCATCGCGCAGCGCCCGGTAGAGGGCGTCGGAGAGGACCGCGAACTCCCTTTCGGCGGCGGCCACCCAGCCCGGGACCGCGGTGCGGTATTCGTGCGCGCTCGCGTCCTCGGGGTTGGCCGCCGCGGACTCGAACACTTGCGGATACATCGCCTCCATCCAGTCGTGATCGATGGCTTGGAAGGGGTGCTGGACGAAGGCGTAGGCAGCGATCCGGACTCGCTTGAGCACTGCCGGAGGCAACCCGGCCAACGCCACAGCGACCTGCGGCTGCTGGTACTCCGCGGGGTCACGAACCGCGCCCTGCGCTGAGGCGAGGAGCGCGGGCAAGTCTCGCCACAAATCCCGATCCAAGCTGGCGGGACGCGCGATCCGATCCTTCTTCTCCTGCTTGTACGACAGGTACGGGTCCCATCCGACGAGGTTGCCCGCCGTCTTGTCGGCGAACCGCCACGTGAAGTACCCACCGGTTACGGCGACCTGGCCGCGCTGATCGACGCCAGGTATCAGCAAAAGAGCGTGCCCGGAGTCGTTGGCGAGCAGGCCGATGATCCCCATCGGGGACGGCTTGACCCCGTCCGGATCCGGCAGTGTGTCGGTCTCCCACTCGGCCAGGTCCGGGCCTGACCCGAGGTGGACGGTCACCGGGGGCACCAGGTGCGCCAGCAGCGTCTCGAACAGGCTCACCCCGAGCGGGTGGTAGGACACCCGAGCGCGCAGCGGTCCGGTGTAGGTGAAGTGCTTCGAGGATGCCTTGCCGGGCAGAGCCCGCGACTGGGTCGTGCCGTTCGGGCCGTAGAACTGGCGCACGAGGAGCGCTTCAACTGCCTCGGCGATGGTCGCGGTGCCCGGCGCTGCGTCGTGGAACGGCGAGAAGAGAGTGTGCCCGTTTCCCGAGGGACGGTTCGGAATGAGCGCGTTCATGCCCTTGACGTCATCGCACTCCCCGGCCAGGCGCGGCTCCTGACGCCAGGGTCGGTCGGCGTCGAACAAATCGAACCGCGCGTGCCACCGGGTGAAGTACGTCGCCACCCGCGCCGGGTCGAACCGGCCCGCCGTCAGCGCGGCGTTGCGCGCAGCGTGCCAGTCATCCACGCCGACGGCCGGGTCGTCCAGGCCAGTAATCCGGTAGGCCAGCGCGGTGAGGATCCGCAACAGGCTGGCCTGACCGGGCGGAGACGCCATCGTCACCGTGGCGATCTCGTGCGCGCGGACGAACACCTCACGCAGGCTGACCCGCTGGGGGATGCCGTCCACAAGGGTCACCGGGAGCCACGGGTCGGTGTCCAGGTGGAACGAGGTCACGGTGCTCCTGGGGGTGAGTAGTGCATGGTCAGGCCGCGGTCATGGTGCAGGTGGAACGTCATTCGGTCGTGGACGGCGGCCCTGCTGCCGCTGGTCTCGGGATCGGTGGTGAACGGCACGACGAGGACGTCTCGTAGTCGCTGATCCGATGCCCACGCGGTGGGCCGCAGCGCTTCCTGCCAGGCGGCGACGCGCCCGACCCAGCCGCCGGTGGACGGCACGGTGATCGTGTGCTCGACGACCGTGCGGACCTGTTCGGGGGCGAATCGGCCTCGCGCAGCGTCCCCGGCAGTGGGTAGGGCCACGTTGCACGCTTGATCGAGCCACCAGGTCGACCCAGTCGACCAGATGGGGAGGACGGTGACCGTTTCCATCTCGTACCGGGCGGTGAATAAGCCCAAGGCGGTGTCGGCGTCCTCCGGCGAGGTCATCTCGGCTAAGTCCTGCACCGCACGCGGATGCGGAACCATGGCGATGTGCGCGGCGGCGCGCATCTGCTGCTCACGTGTACTCGCACTGCTCGACGCCTGGCGGTCCTGCTCGGCCAGGATGTCCAGGTCGGTCGCGAAGTCAGCGTCGTAAACCGCGTCGATGAGCTCCTGAACGTCCTCCGGAATCCGCACCCCGGCCCGGTGCGCCGCCAGGTGCTTGGTCAGAACCTGGTAGCTACGGGTTAAAAGGATTTGGTCGTACGGCGCGCAGTCCCGGTCGGCCAGGTTCTGCCCGTCGGCGTCGATCCCCGCGAACACGGTCAGTGATGGTGACTCGTACTTGACGGGCCGGGTCACCGGGATGAACGCGGCGTCCGGCGTGGGCGCGTAGACGGCGTGCCGGTGGCAACGTCCGGCGCGTTGAAGCAGCATCGCCATCGGCGCCAGGTCGGTCACGACCGCGTCCATGTCCAGGTCCAGGGACTGCTCGACGACCTGGGTCGCGACCAGGATCGAACGCACCGGCCGCGGCGCGGCACCACAGCAAGGGGTGGTGCGCGAGTGCTTGCCGTACAGCCGGTTCACCTCGGCGGCGTGCCGGACCCGGTCTTTGACGGGGAAGCGGGAGTGCATCAGGCGCACCGGCGTCCCCGACTCCGGCGCGACCTCCTGCACGACTTCGGTCAGGGCGTCGTAGACCGCGACCGCGGCGGCCACGGTGTTGCAGACGACGAGGATGTTCCCGTCCGCCTTGCCCCGCGCGACCGGGCCGACCCGAGCCACGACGGCCTCGACCAAGCCGTCGACGTTCCCGCGCTGGTCGACCGGGTACCTGCCCACGGCGACACTGACGGTCGTGGAACGGTCGGTCACTGGAATCGACCCGCTCGACGCAACCTGGCGGGTGATGTCGAAGTACATCCACCCCGGATAGGACGGCACCGTCCGGTCTGGGTCCAAGCGGATGCCCGCCCCGTCGGCGTAGGCGTCCACGAGCGACCGCGCCAACCGCCCGGACAAGGTCGCCGACAGCAGCACCACCGGCACCCCGGCCGCCCCGAGCCAGGCCAGCACCCGGTGCAGCAGAGCCTGCATGTAGGCGTCGTAGGAATGCGCCTCATCCACGATGACGACCTTGCGGCTGACCCCGAGCAGCCTCAGCGGCTGCCACTTGCCGCGCAACCCCATCGCCAGCAGCTGGTCGATGGTGCCGACCGCGTTGGGCGCCAAGCCTGCGCGCTTGGCACCACTCATCCACGTGGTCACCTCCACCCGCCCACCACTGTGATCGGACCCGTGTCCAGTCCCCGCCACTCCGTCGCTCGACGCGGCGGAGTCGCAGTCGTCCAGCATCGCGAACTCGTCCTGCGCACCAACGGCGGAGTCCGGCGCCTGCGTGGGGCGCGTGGTGGCGACATACTCTTCGTTCAACGACGCGAGGGAGTGCATCAGCGACAACCGTGTCGGCTCCTCGAACGCTGAGGCGATGAACTCCCGCGTCCGCAAGTACATCGCGTCCGTGGTCGCCATCGTCGGCAGCGCGAGGTGAACTCCGCTCGCCCCGGACGCCTCGCCCAACACCGCCGCGGCATGTAACGCCGCCTCGGTCTTCCCGTCCCCGGTCGGCGCCATCACCACGAAGATCCCCGGACCACGCACCAGGCCCGGGAGAACCTCGGCCGCGGTCACTTGCGGCCCCCGCGGGATGAACCCAGAGAAGTGAGTCGTGAACGGACGGCGGCGCAACCGCGGCCCAGCAAGCCCCGAGTCCGTCAATGCCCGCCGCGCACGTCCTTCAGCGGCGGCGTAGTGCCGCGCCAGCTCAGCACGACCCAGGTCAGCCGGATTCAACGGCAGCATGGCGAGGGCGGCCTGGATGACGTCTACCTGCGACATCAGCCAGTCCGCGGTGATCACGACCCCGGTCAGCAGGGACGCGACCTCCACCGGCATACGCGCCAGGTCCGCACCCATCCATCGGCGTCCGAGCAGGACGGTCTCGACCCGCTCCAGGAGCGCCTCGCGAGTCGCCCGCCAGCGCCCGACCTGGTCCTCGTGCCAACCCTCCAGGCGGGGCTCCCACGTCCCGGATCCGAGCCCGTCCGACGTCATTGCCTCCGGGCGCGGGAAGACCCCGTGATGACCGCCCACGACCTGCCCCAGCCGCCACCCGACCTGCGGCGCCCGAGCCAGCAGTCCGTCCGCGACGAACCGACCGACCAGGTGCGCGAATCCCGCTGACGCGTGCCCGACCAAGTAATGCGGCAGGACCGGGCCCGGCGCCTGCCCGGTCAACGCCGTGAACGCGGATGCGGACAGCGCCTGAAAGGCGGGCACGGCCTTCCCCACGTCATGCCACGCCGCGACCACTTGCACGAGGCCCCGGACCTCCGCCGCTGTCAGCCCCGTCCGAGCGAGGACCTCCCGCTGCGAGGACGTCAGGACCTCATCGATCATCAGACCCGCCGCCGCGGCCACGTCCAGCAGGTGCGCCTCCAGCGGGTAGACCCGCCCACCGGCCAAGCCACGCTGCTTGCCCCACACCAGCCCCGGTACGAATGTCGCCGCCGCACCGGCCGCTCCCGACGGCGGGGGCGGGCGGTGCTTCCTGATCGGCATGCACGGAGGATGCCCGACCCGTCCGACAGTACGATCAGTGCAGCCCGCTGCACTCCGGGCCTACAACACCAAAGTGAAGCTAGAACGGACCCTGCCAACGCAACGCCGCAGGTCAACAAGGGCCGTCCCCATGCACGTGGGGGTGATCCGGGGTGCTGGACCAGCTGCGAGTTCGACGTGGTGCCGTCCCCATGCACGTGGGGGTGATCCCCTGTACGACGACGCCGGCGCGCGGATCAGCCTCGCGCCGTCCCCATGCACGTGGGGGTGATCCCACGTTCTTCGCGCGGGTGTGGCAGCCGGCGCTGCCGTCCCCATGCACGTGGGGGTGATCCCCACACGGCGAAGGCCACCCATCCCACCAGGAAGCCGTCCCCATGCACGTGGGGGTGATCCGCAACTTCACCGGCCTGGCGACGGGCGCGCAGGGCCGTCCCCATGCACGTGGGGGTGATCCCGAGCGCCACACCCCGCTGCCGTCCGAGGAGGGGCCGTCCCCATGCACGTGGGGGTGATCCGACGAGATCCAAGAGTGGATCCAGGACGCCGCCGCCGTCCCCATGCACGTGGGGGTGATCCGCGGTAGACGCGCACGAACCCGGCCGCGGGAAGGCCGTCCCCATGCACGTGGGGGTGATCCCGTCACGGTCACGGCGGTCGCGGTGGCGACGATGCCGTCCCCATGCACGTGGGGGTGATCCGGTGAGGTCGACCTCCATCACCCGCCAGCAGCCGCCGTCCCCATGCACGTGGGGGTGATCCGACGCCCCACAGGATCGAGCGCACGTCGTCCTGGCCGTCCCCATGCACGTGGGGGTGATCCCTCGCCGTACCCGTTCTTGGTCCGCCCGGTCCAGCCGTCCCCATGCACGTGGGGGTGATCCTGCTGATCATCGAGGACGACGACCGCATCCGCCGCCGTCCCCATGCACGTGGGGGTGATCCACCGCTCCCGCCCCGAGAGGACGACACCCCCTCGCCGTCCCCATGCACGTGGGGGTGATCCCCTAGCTGCCGCGCCCTGGGCGGGCCGCGACGCGCCGTCCCCATGCACGTGGGGGTGATCCCAACTCCATCGCGCCGAGGGCGAGCTGGATGACGCCGTCCCCATGCACGTGGGGGTGATCCTCCGGATGCGCGCCGCGCCGCCCGCCGGTTAGCGGCCGTCCCCATGCACGTGGGGGTGATCCGGCGGATCTGGACCCGGCTACGGGCAAGGTGGTGCCGTCCCCATGCACGTGGGGGTGATCCCGGCGTACTCGACACCTGCGTAAGGCAGCATCTGCCGTCCCCATGCACGTGGGGGTGATCCCAGTTCGATCGAGCGATACGCACATACCCGACAGCCGTCCCCATGCACGTGGGGGTGATCCGACGGTCCACGAGCGCATCGAGCGCGTCCGTGCGCCGTCCCCATGCACGTGGGGGTGATCCGGTTGAAGCCCTATCGGACAAGGCGTTCCGGCTGCCGTCCCCATGCACGTGGGGGTGATCCCGCGGCGACCGCGTCCACCCCGATATCCCGGTAGCCGTCCCCATGCACGTGGGGGTGATCCCGGCACCGGCGCTCCAGAGATGGTGATCCCGAAGCCGTCCCCATGCACGTGGGGGTGATCCCGCGTCGGTCGGGAAGTCCCCGGACCCGGCGGTGCCGTCCCCATGCACGTGGGGGTGATCCCGCGAGGTTCCCGATGCCGTTCGCGGTGCCGTCGCCGTCCCCATGCACGTAGGGGTGATCCCCCGGAGGCTCCGGCGTCGTTGACGCGGACCCGGCCGTCCCCATGCACGTGGGGGTGATCCGGAGTACGGCACGTCCTCGTAGGTGCGGGCGGCGCCGTCCCCATGCACGTGGGGGTGATCCCACCGCCATGACGTCGGCGGTGAGCACTCCGGTGCCGTCCCCATGCACGTGGGGGTAATCCGGGCGATGCACGCAAGGCCCACACGAAAGCGCTGCCGTCCCCATGCACGTGGGGGTGATCCCCAGAACACGTCCAGGTCCGTCTGCTGGGAGGTGCCGTCCCCATGCACGTGGGGGTGATCCGACGCCGTCACCACCCGCCACGACCTGCGCAAGGCCGTCCCCATGCACGTGGGGGTGATCCGACCGTCACCCTCTACCCGCCCGTGCCGGTGGAGCCGTCCCCATGCACGTGGGGGTGATCCCAGCCCGGAGGCCAGGACCCACATCTCCGGATCGCCGTCCCCATGCACGTGGGGGTGATCCGGTCAGCTCGGCGATGCGGCCGAAGGCGAGCAGGCCGTCCCCATGCACGTGGGGGTGATCCGGCGGCCAGGCCCTGCGGGGTGTCCCCGAAGACGCCGTCCCCATGCACGTGGGGGTGATCCGTCGGTCGATGCGCAGCTGCTGCGCGTCGCCCCGCCGTCCCCATGCACGTGGGGGTGATCCGGCGCCCGGCAGCTGCCCGGAGGTGAAGCCGAGGCCGTCCCCATGCACGTGGGGGTGATCCGAGGGCGACGCGGTGCCCGCCTCCCACGTGGAGACCGTCCCCATGCACGTGGGGGTGATCCCGTCTCGGCGGAGGACGTCGGGCGCCTGGCGACGCCGTCCCCATGCACGTGGGGGTGATCCCACCGCCATGACGTCGGCGGTGAGCACTCCGGTGCCGTCCCCATGCACGTGGGGGTAATCCGGACGTGGGCACCAGCGCTCGCCTCGAAGCGCTGCCGTCCCCATGCACGTGGGGGTGATCCCTCGCCGCCGAGGCCCGCGCCGAGGCACAGCACGCCGTCCCATGCACGTGGGGGTGATCCGGACGTGGGCACCAGCGCTCGCCTCGAAGCGCTGCCGTCCCCATGCACGTGGGGGATCCCGTCGGTGCCGGCGTCCTCGCTAACAACCCGCACCGGAGCCGGAAGCCGAAGATCGTCAGAGGCTCATGACAAGACGCAGGGCGGCGTCGACCCGACGCAGCTCCTCGAAGGTGAGCCGCCCGACGGACTCCCCCAGCCGCTGACCGTCGACGGCCGCGGTCTGCTCGACCAGCACGCGTGTCATCCCACCAGCAACGGCGACCTCAGGGCGAAAGCTCGCCGCCAGCGCGGACGTCGACGTCGGCGCCACGAGCAGGGTGGACAGTTGTAGGGCATCGGACTGCATCACCATGGCGTAGCGTCACCCGGCTTGCTCATGACCGCTCGTGTCGCGAGGTGCCCTAGGGTGGAAAACCTCACTCCGCACGCAGCGCCTCCATGTCGCGGACCACCTGTGCGGCTCGCTGCCGGTCCCTAGCGTCGGCTGCCAGCGCCACGGCCTCGGCGCGGAGCCGATCCCGGACTGCAGCCTCTGCCGCAGCGACCAGCGCCGCGCGCACGACGACCGACACCGGCGCACCGCCCTCGGTCAGCACAGCGAGGGCCCGCCGGGCGTCGTCGTCGGGGCGGAAGGTGATCGAGTCGGCCATCCTCCCAGCGTCATGCCTTCCGTAGGACATGACGAGTCCTCGTCCGTTCCGCAGCCCGGTAGCGGCGCTGCTGCGAGGGCGCCATCACCTGGCCCTCCGTCGTCCCGCCTCAGGACGACGGAGCCAGCACCCTGCGCGCGAAGCGGCGCCAGACCCACCCGGACGGCACGCGGTGGCCGGTGACGAGGTACTCCGGCACGGCGTCGACCACCAGCGCCGTCGCCAGCGCCCGCCGCGCCGAGGGGCGCCCCGCGAGCAGCATCTCGTCACCGGGCTGCAGCACCAGGTCCCCGTCGGGTGCCAGCAGGCACTCCCGCCCGCGCAGCACCAGCAGCGGCACCGCGGCCAGCTGCTCGGCGCGGTCCTCGGGGCTGCGCAGCAGGTCCTGCAGGCGCAGGGCGCCGCGCTCGAGCCACGCGGTGAGGGCCGGCGCCTCCTCCTGCGTCAGCCGCACCTTCCACAGCGCCTCCAGGCGGGTGCCGCAGCACGTCGCCAGGCGCTCCACGACCGCCGCGGCCCACGCGTCGCCCTGGTCGGGCAGCGCGCGCAGGAACCGCCAGAGCAGCGGGGTGCTCAGCTGCGCGTAGACCTCGTGCGCGACGACCTCGGTGGGCACGAGCAGGCCGTCGACCGCCATGGCCGCGAACAGCGAGGTGCTCGCGGGCTGGTTCTGGCGCGCGACGACGAACAGGTCCGGGTTGGCGCGGCGGGCGCCGGCGACCGCCGAGAGGTTCGTCGTGTCGTTGTCGGTGCCGGCCACGAAGCCGACCGCCCGCTCCACGCCGGCGCGCGCCAGGACGACCCGGTCCGCGCCGTCCCCGACGACGAGGGCGGGGTCGTCGTCCTCGGGGCGCGGGTCGACGACCACGACCTCGAGCCCCTCGTCGCGCAGCACGGCGGTGAAGTGGCGCCCGAAGCGCCCGTAGCCGCACACCACCCACCGCCCCTCGCGCGGCGGGCGCCCCCGCTGCGGCAGCACCGCACCCGGACCGCTCTCCAACCACGTCAGCAGCTGGTAGGCGGCGGGTGAGCGCAGGGCCAGGCGCAGGTGGTCCGAGAAGCGGTCGAAGGAGTTGATCACCGTCGGGTCGCCGACGGTGCGCATGCGGTCCGCCACGGCGACGGAGGTGGTGCGCGTGACCACGGGCAGGTCCGGGCGCAGCAGCGACACGGCCATGGTGACGGCGAGGTTGGTCTCGTCGTCGTCCGTGAGCACGAGCACGCCCTCGCAGCACGGGTGGTGCAGGCCCGCGGCGTCGAGGGTGCGGGGGTCGCGGGCGTCGCCGACGAGCCCCGGCACGTCGGCGCGGTAGGTGTCGAGGGCGAGGGCGTCGACGCGCTCGTCGGCGGTGTCGACGACGGTGAAGCGCCGGCCGAGGGCGTCGAAGGAGCGCCCGAGCGACTCCCCCGTCTGCCCGTAGCCGGCCACCAGCAGGAACGGCTCGGACAGCCGCGAGACCTTGCGGGTGAAGTGCTGCAGCGCCAGGGCCTGGCGGAACGCGCGGTCCTGCAGCAGCGTGAGCAGGGAGCCGAGCGCGTAGGCCCAGCCGACCACGGTGACGAAGATGCTGATGGTCACCCACAGGCGCTGCGCGGCGGTGAACGGGTGCGGGATCTCCCCGAAGCCGATCGTCGTCGCGGTGTAGCTCATGACGTAGAAGGCGTCGAAGAAACTCATGCGCCACGGCTGCCCGTTCCCGTCCCGCCCCGGGATGAGGGTCAGGCCGAGGACGCTGACCGCGAAGATGAGGATCAGCACGATCAGCGGTGCGCGCATGCGGCGCAGCACCTGGAAGATCGTGGCGGAGCCCTGCACCCCCGACGCGATGGCGAGCGGGCCGCCGCCCGCCCCGGACGGCGCCCCGCGCCCGCCGGGGCGGGGCCAGGGGTCGACGGGCGCTCTGCTCACGGAGGCCTCCCGCGCGGGTCGGAGACGGCTACGGGCGGTGGAAGGACACGGTCTCGACCACGAGGAGCACGAGGGAGACCATGTTCGCGAGCAGCGCTCCCCCGGACAGCGACACCACGCTCGCGGTCGCCTCGGCGGTCAGGCCCTGCGCGGAGATCTGCGAGGCGTACCCCCACACCACCGCGGCGGCGATGAGCTGCAGGTCGGCCACCAGGCTGGTGGCCAGGTGCACCGCGCCGACCTGGGTGCGGTCGCCGAACTTCAGCACGGTGGCCACGAGGTTGACGACGACGGCGGCGAACAGCTCGTACGGGTTGTGCAGGGCGGGGTCGTCGATGTCGCCGATGAAGAAGCCGAAGTTCAGCGTCGCGGCGAGGAGCACGAAGAACCCGAAGACGACCTTCTCCAGGTTCATGCGGCTCCCGAGGTCGACCTGCCGGGCGGATTCGCAGCGCTGCGGCCCACGGGCCCGACCCTAGGGCGGATCCCCCGCGCCGACCAGCACCGAGGTGCGCTGGGCCGACCTCAGGAGCGGAGGGACGGGTGCGCCACGGTCCTCGCAGGCGGCGAGCGTCAGCGGCGCCGGGAGAGGCCCACGCCTCCGAGCGCGAGCAGCCCGCCGGCCAGCGCCAGCGCCGGAGGCACCTCGCCGAGCAGCGGCCAGGCCAGCAGCACCGTCAGCGGCGGCACCAGGTAGGTGCTCACGCCGAGGCGGCCGGCGTCCGTGCGCGCGAGCGCGAACGCCCACGTGCTGAACGCCAGCGCGGTCGGCACCACCCCGAGGTAGACCAGGCCCGCCACCGCACCCCCCGAGGCGTCGCCGGACTCGGCCAGCAGCCGCGGAGCGGCGGGCAGGCACACGAGCGCACCGACGGCGCAGGCCAGGAACGTCACCTGCAGCGCGGGCAGGCGGCGCAGCACGGGCTTCTGCGCCAGCACCCCGACCGCGTAGGTGACGGCGGCGAGCAGGCACAGCAGCACGCCCCGCACGTCGGCCGACGGCGAGCCGGCCGTGGCGAGCCCGATGAGGACCGCTCCGGCGAAGGCGGTCCCGGCCCCGACGAGCAGCCAGCGGGGGAACCCCTCGCCCAGCACGGCACCGGCGAGCAGCGCGATGAGCACGGGGCCGACGTTGACGAGCATCGCCGTCGTCCCGGCGTCCACCCGCTGCTCGGCGGCGTTGAGGGCCACGTTGTAGACGGCGAACCACGCCACCCCGCACAGCACGACCAGGCTCCACTCGCGCCGCGTCGGCGCGGTCCACGAGCGGCGCACAACCAGCAGCAGGCCGAGCGCGAGCGCTCCGACGAGGAGGCGCCCGAGGGCCAGGGGCGCGGGGTCGAAGGAGCGACCGACCCAGCGGATCGCCACGAACGCCGAGGCCCACGCCACGACGGTGACCGCGACGGCCAGCAGCGCCGGGACGTCGACCGCGCGAGCGCGATCGTTCACACCTGACCCACGCGGGCGGTGGCGCCGACCTCCTCGGCCGCGTCGTGGACGGCGCGCTGACGCGGCCCCAGCTCGACGACGTACATGGCCGCCAGGACGAGCGCGCCGCCGACGACGACGCGGGCACCCAGCGCCTCGCCGCCGAGCAGGACGGCGAACGCCCCGGCCCACACGGGCTCCATCGTCATGATCACCGCCGCGCGCTCGGCGGGCAGGTGCGACTGCGCCCACGTCTGCACCGCCAGCGCCGCCGCGCCGGCGAGGAGGGCCGTGTAGAGCAGGACGGCGAGGTCGTAGCCGGTGCTGGGCAGCGCGACGCCACCGGGCAGAGCGCCGAGCAGGCACACCGCCGCCACGGCCCACAGCTGCACGATGGTCAGCCCCAGGGCGCTGCGGGCGGTGCTGACGCGGCCCAGGCCGATGAGGTGCAGCGCGTACAGGACCGCCGAGGCCACCGTCAGGGCCTCTCCCCCGCCGACCGCGAAGCCCCGCAGCGACAGCACGCCGAGCCCGACCGTCGCCAGCGCGACGGCGAGCCAGGTCGTGCGGCCGATCCGCGCGCGCAGCAGCAGCGCCGCCAGCAGCGGGGTGAGGACGACGTACATGCCGGTGAGGAACCCGGAGACGGAGGCCGACGTGGTGCGCAGGCCCTCGGTCTGCAGCAGCTGCGCGAGCCCGTAGACCACGCCCAGGCCCAGGCCCCACCGCCGCTCGGACGGCGTGAGCCGGGCGAGCGCGCGCGGCGCGAACAGCGTGACCGCGGCCGTGGCGACGACGAAGCGGACGCCGAGGAAGTCGGCGACGGGCAGGCGCTGCACCGTCTCCTTGAGCATGAAGAACGTCGAGCCCCACACGGCGGTGACGGCGAGCAGGCCGAGCGCCGCGCCCAGCGGCGGGGCGGAGCGGGGAGGAGCGGGCGGTGCGGTCACGGGCGCGGTGGTGCTCACTCCTGCACACCACCAGACGGCGTCTGGGACGATCAAGCACGTGCGGGGAGACCGATGAGCAACCGCCGCCCGGACCCGGTGGACGAGCGGATCCTCCGCCTCCTCGTGCGGAACGCCCGCGCGTCCTGGCGCGAGATCGGCGACGAGGTGGGGCTGTCGGCGAACGCCGTCGCCCAGCGCGTGCGCCGCCTGGAGCTCGACGGGTGGGTGCGCGGGTACACGACGCTGCTCGACCCGGCGCTGTCCGGGCCCGTCTCCACCGCGCTGGTGCAGCTGAGCACGGCCACGCACGTGCTCAACAGCGAGTTCGAGGAGGCCCTGGCCGCCGTGCCCGCCGTGGTCGAGGTGCTCGACCTGGCCGGGCCCGTGGACTACCAGGTGCGGGTGCTCTACAGCACCTCCCGCGAGCTGTACGAGGTCGTCAACGCCCTGCGAGCGCTGCCCGGCGTCACCGCGATCGAGACCCGCCCGGTGCTGCGCGAGGTGCTCTCCCGGCGCTGACGACGCCGACCGCGCCGACCGCGCCGACCGCGCCGACGACGCCGGCTGGACCGACCGCTCTCAGCGGTCGATCACCCGCTGCAGGAGCGAGACCTCGTCGGCGGGCGCGGGCCGCCCGAACCAGTAGCCCTGCCCGACCTCGCACCCGAGGTCGACGAGCCGGTTCACCTGCTCGCGCGTCTCGACGCCCTCCGCCACGGCCACGAGGTCGAGGGAGTGCGCGAGCGAGACGACGGCCCGCACGATCGCCTCGTCCCCGTCCGTGCCGCCGTCCGCGCCGTCCGCGCCGTCGGGACGGTCGAGCCCGGAGACGAAGGACCGGTCGACCTTCAGGCCGTCGACGGGGAAGCGCTGCAGGTAGGTCAGCGAGGACCACCCGGTGCCGAAGTCGTCGACCACCAGGCGCAGGCCGAGGTCCTTGAGCGCGGTGAGCACCGCGCCGCTGGCGACGACGTCGTCCATGAGGGCGCTCTCGGTGATCTCGAGCGTGATCCGGGAGGGGTCGACGCCGCTGCGCTTGAGGACCTCCCGCACCCGCGGCACGAGGTCGCGGTGCCCGATCTGGGCGGCGGAGAGGTTCACGCTGACGCCGATCCCGGGGCCGCTGCCCGGCCCGGGCTCCCAGCGGCGGGCCTCGCGCAGGGCCTCCTCCAGCACCTGCGCGCCGATGGGCACGACGAGGCCGGTCTCCTCCGCGAGCGGGATGAACTCCGACGGGGGCAGCAGGCCCCGAGTGGGGTGGGCCCAGCGCACCAGGGCCTCGACCCCGAGCACCTCGCCCGTGTGCAGCGACACCGTCGGCTGGTAGAAGACCCGGAACTGCCGGCCCTCGATGGCCCGGTGCAGCGCGTTCTGCAGCTCCAGGCGGCGCACCGCCCGCATCCGCATCGCCTCGTCGAAGATCTCGTAGGAGGTGCCGCCGCGCTCCTTGGCCCGGTACATGGCCGCGTCGGCGTTCTCCAGCAGGATCTCCGGCCGGGTCTGGGGCCCGCTGCCGAGGGCCAGGCCGATGCTGGTGGTCACGAAGACCTCCGACCCGGCGAGGGAGAACGGGCGCCGCAGCGTCTCCTGGATGCGCCCGACGAGCTCGACGGCGTGCGCCTCGTCGCGGATGCCCTCGCACAGCATCGTGAACTCGTCGCCGCCGAACCGCGCGATGGTGTCGCCGGGCCGCACCGCGCGGCGCAGCCGCTCCGCGACCGCGCGCAGCAGGGCGTCACCGGCCTGGTGGCCCAGGCTGTCGTTGATCACCTTGAACCGGTCGAGGTCGAGGAACAGCACCAGCACGGAGCCGCCGGTGCGCGTGGTCTCCTCCAGCGCCTGGGCCACGCGGTCGACGAAGACGGAGCGGTTGGGCAGGTCGGTGAGCGGGTCGTGCGCCGCCTGGTGCGCCAGCCGGTCGCGCGCCATCGCGCCGGAGACGGCGATGTCGGCCAGACGGACAGCGGTCATGCCGAGGCGGCACGGTTCCACGTCGGCCGCCTGGTAGGTGCGGCAGAGCACCACGGCCCCGGGCACCTCCCCGGGGGCCGTCGGGGCCAACGGGTGCACCGCCACCTCGCGCACCCCTGCCTCGACCAGCGCCCCTCCCGACGGGTCGTCGCCGGCTGCCGGCGCCACCAGCACCGGACGCCGGTCCTGCGCCCGCCCGTCCAGAGCGGCGGCCGTGAGCGTGCGCAGCGCGGTCAGGGCGGTCGGGTCCACCTTGGGCTCGACCACCAGAGCCACCTCCCCGTCGCGCGCGAGCGCGACGGCGCAGCGGACGCCGTCGTCCTGGGACTCGACGACCTCGGCCAGGAGGCGGAGCGTCCCGACCAGGTCCGCGCCGCAGGCCACCCGCTCCAGCACCCGCGCCTGGCCGGCCTGCAGCGCCTCGGCGCGGGTCCGCTCGGCGAGCACGGCTTCCGTGAGGTCCGCGCGGTGCAGCGCCTGGCCGAGGATGGAGGACGCTGCGTCGAGGACGGCGAGCTCGCCGACCTCGAAGCCCTCCAGCCCGTCGCGGTCGTGGGTGACCAGCACCCCGACCGTGTGTCCCTCCACACGCACCGGCACCGACAGGCAGTTCCGCCAACCGAGCGCGCGAAGAGCCTCGGCAGCGCTCGGGTCGGAGCGGGAAGGCCAACGCACCGGGCTGTCAGCCCGCAGGAGAGCCTCGGCGAGGCGCATCTCCTCAGGGCGCACCAAGCCGGCCTGCTGCTCCTGGCCAGCGCGCACGACCTGGCGGCCGGACGAGCCATCTGCGGCGACGAGGTAGAGGACGACTCCGCGACATGCGAATGCCGAGCGCAGCTGGTTCAGAAAGGCCGGGACATCTGGCCGCGGATCGACGCTGCCCGACAGGACGAGGTGGCCACGCTGCAGCCCTAGCAACCGTGCCCGGCTCGCCCGCTCCCCCGCCAGTGCGCGTGCGCCGAGATGAACCCCGCTCAAGGCGGCGAATGTGAGGGGGATGGCGGCTGGTGCGTGCGTCCACACAACAACGGAGAGCAACCCGACGACAACGGCGACAATTAGGTCGAGGGCCGACGCGCGCAACCAGTCACCGATGTGGGCGCCGAGCACCAGGTGGAGCGGCTGCCGCTCGGCCAGACTGAGGACGCCCAGTGTCGCGGCGGAGTTGACGGCGGCTACGGCGGCCAAGGCCACGGCTATCAGTGGCAGCTCGCCCGCTTGAAGGGGACCTGGAGTCCGCAGGGTCGTGAAGACGAGGCTGCCGATCGCAGCCGCTGCCGCCCACTGCGCCGCGTTGAAGGCGACCTTGATGGCGGGCAGCCGGCGTAGGAGGAGCACGCCTGCCTTGATCACCGCCACAAGGAGCACGGCCGTGTGTCCGGGAAGCAGAACGAGGGCAGGAGCGAGCCCGACGTCGGTCATGTTGATGAGATCACGCTGGCTACCGGTGCGAAGTTCGACATGCAGGGCCGATGCCACTGCCAGGTAGGCGAACAGCGTCGCAAGAGTCCCGACATCCGGGAGACCGGGGGACGCTGGCAGCGCAGCGGCGGCCATTCCGCCGGCAATCCCCACCCCGACGAGCACCGCCGTGAGCAGGAGCACAGCGGAGCGGGTCTCGCCGCTGGGCCGCGCGGGTGAAGGTCGCCTCAGGACGCTGAGCAGCACCGGCGTGTGCCGTGTCAGTCCCAGGCTCCGTACCAAGCCGACCCTGCTGTCGGTCGGCCGTAGTTGGTGCCTTGTTCAGCCTGGCCGTACCACGAGGAACCGCCCCAGTCGTGGCCGCCCCAATCATGGCCGCTCCACGACGCCGCGTTCCAGCCGAGCAGCGCGTGCGGGGACGCCGCCCACGTCGTCGGGGTCCACGGCAGGCCGGTGTACTCCGCCGCGTTCCACAGGGCCAGCTGCGCGGTCTGGCGGCCGGTGAGCACGGTGGAGAGCGGGTCGTCCAGGCGCACGTCCACGGTGCCGCGGCTGGCGTCGAGGTCGCCGAGGCCGCTGGAGCGCGCCAGGCCGGTGTTGGCCGTGCCCGTAGGCGCCTTCGCGGCGGCCGCCGCGACGTCGATGATGCCGGTGCCGACGGCGTTCGCGTCGTTCGAGGCGACCTTCCGGGCCGTGGCGCGCAGCGTCGCCTTGACCTGGTTCGGGGTCAGCTTCGGCTTGGCCTGCAGCAGCTGCGCCACGGCGCCGGACACGACGCCGGCGGCCATCGACGTCCCGCTGCCGCGGCGGTACGCGCCCTCGGTGCCGGCGGGGAAGGCCGTGTCGATGGTGCTGCCGGGCGAGCGCAGGGACGGCAGGTGCGCTCCGGGGGCGGTCACGTCGGGCTTGGTGATCCCGTCCTGCGTAGGCCCGCGCGAGGAGAAGTCGGGCAGCCGGTCGTCCGAGGTGGTGGCGGTCTTCAGGTCGTCGACCGCCCCGACGGTGATCACCCACGGGTCGTCGCCGGGCTTGCTGATGGTGCCGGCGGCGGGGCCGAGGTTGGCCGCCGAGACCACGACGGCGATCCCCTCGTGCCAGGCCCGCTGCACGGCGTAGTTCAGCGGGTCCTGCTTGTAGGACTGCTTGGAGTCGGTGCCCAGGGAGAGGTTGAGCACCCGGATGCCGTACTGCTCGCGGAACGAGACGACCCACTGGATGCCCGCCAGCACCGTGCTGACGTCCGCAGCGCCGGAGCGGCCAGCCACCTTCACGGACAGCACGCGCGCTTCGGGCGCGGACCCGACGTACCGGCCGCCGGACGCCGAGCCGTTCCCGGCGACCAGGCCGGCGATGAACGTGCCGTGGCCGTAGGAGTCGGCGCAGCCGGGCTCCCCCGAGAGGTTCTGGCAGGAGGCCGTCCGGCCCAGCTCGTCGCGCACCGGCACGATGCGCCCGGCGAGGTCGGCGACGTCGGCGATCCCGGTGTCGAGGACGGCGACGGTGACCCCGCGGCCGGTGGTGCCCGCCTTCTGCAGCTTGTCGGACCCGATCTCGCGCAGGTGCACCGGCGCGGTGGCCGCAGGGGCGGCGGTGGGGACCGCCTGGACCTGGACCTGGCGGTCCGCCGAGACCACCCGCACGCCCGGCGTGCTCGCGAGGTCGCGGACCGCGCCGGCGGGCAGGGTCGCCGCGAACCCGTCGACGATGGGCAGGGGCCGGGTGACCAGGCCCCCGAGCCGCTCGACGGCCTCCTCGGGCCCGGACCCGGTGCCGGGGACCTCCTGCACGACCACCCGCACCGGCTGCGGGCCGGTCTGGTCCAGGGCCGGGTCCACGGCCGCCGCGGCGACGGCGCGGGGAGCGCCCTCCGCCTGCGCCGCGGCAGCCGGGGCCACCAGGGCGAGCGCCGCCACGGCAGCGAGCAGCGGACGGCGGAGCGGACGGAGCTGGCGCACCAGACCTCCTCAGCACTGAGGGACGACCACGTCGGGTTTGCGCACATTACACAGAGCCACAACCGGGGGGCGAGACCCCGGCGGCCCCCTCAGCGGGCGCGGCGCCAGACGACCGACTCCCACGGCCGCAGCACGAGCCCGGCCGACGGCGCCGACGGCGGCTGCGGCAGGACGGCGACCACCGGGGCGGCCGCCGTCCAGTCGCCGTCGAGCGGCAGGTCGACGGGGACGTCCTGGGAGGAGAGGTTGGCGGCGACGAGCAGGTCGGCGTCGGAGCCGCGCCGCACGAACGCCCAGACGCTCGGGTGCTCGGGCAGCAGCAGCTCGAAGTCACCCTCAGTGACTACCGGGTCACTGTGGCGCAGGTCGATCAGCCGACGGTGGTGCGCGAAGACGGAGTCCGGGTCGTCCACCTGGGCGGCGGCGTTGACCTCGGCGGCGTCGGGGTTGACGTCGATCCACGGGGTGCCGGTGGTGAAGCCGGCGCCGGGCGAGGCGTCCCACTGCACGGGGGTGCGGGCGTGGTCGCGCCCGGCCCGCCCCAGCGCCTCGACGAGCGCGGCGAGGTCGGCCTCGCCGCGCAGGCTGGCCTCGGCGTGGACGTTGAGCGCCCAGACGTCGCGGTAGTGGCCGATCTCGGTGAAGGGCGCGTTGCGCATGCCGAGCTCGTCGCCCTGGTAGACGTACGGGGTGCCGCGGTGCAGGTGCAGCACGGTCGCGAGGGTCTTCGCCGACGCCGCGCGGTGCTCGGGGCTGTCGTCGCCGAAGCGGGAGACGGCCCGCGGCTGGTCGTGGTTGCCGAGGTAGAGGGAGTTCCAGCCGCGCTCGGCCAGGCCGTGCTGCCAGGCGGCCATCGAGCCCTTCAGCGCCGGCAGCGACAGCGGCCGCAGGTCGTAGCGGTGGTCGCCGATGTCGAGCGTGACGTGCTCGAACTGGAACACCATGTCGAGCTCGCGGCGCTCCGGGTCGGTGAACAGCACGGCCTCCGCCACCGTGACCCCGGGCGTCTCCCCCACCGTGAGCACGTGGGCGTCCCGCCCGGCGAAGACCTCGGCGTGCATCTCCTGGAGGAACTCGTGGTTGCGGGGGCCGCAGTAGGTGTGCTCGTCGGCCGGGCCGTACAGGGACCCCGGCCGCGGCGTCGCGTCGGGCAGCGAGCCGTCCGGGGCGACGTCCTTGCTGATCATGTTGATGACGTCCATGCGGAAGCCGTCGACCCCGCGGTCGAGCCACCAGCGCATCATCGCGTAGACGGCCTGGCGCACCTGCGGGTTCTCCCAGTTCAGGTCCGGCTGCTTGCGGGTGAACAGGTGCAGGTAGTACTGCCCGCTCGCCTCGTCCCACTCCCACGCCGGGCCGGCGAAGTGCGACTCCCAGTTCGTCGGCTCCGCGCCCGGCGTGCCGGGCGCGTGCCCGGGGCGGGGGTCGCGCCACCAGTACCAGTCCCGCTTGGGGTTCTCCGGTGAGGAGCGGGACTCCACGAACCACGGGTGCTCGTCGGAGGTGTGGTTGACCACGAGGTCCATGACGACGCGGATGCCGCGGGCGTGGGCGGCGGCGAGCAGCTCGTCGAAGTCCGCCAGCGTGCCGAAGAGCGGGTCGACGTCCTGGTAGTCGCTGATGTCGTAGCCGTTGTCGTCCATCGGCGAGCGGTAGATCGGGGAGAGCCACACGACGTCGACGCCGAGGCGCTGCAGGTGGTCCAGGTGCGCGAGGATCCCCGGCAGGTCGCCGACGCCGTCCCCGTCGGAGTCCGCGAAGCTGCGCGGGTAGACCTGGTAGACCACCCACCGCCGCCAGTGCTCGTTCGCGGGACCGGCAGCGGCGCTGGAGACCATGAGCCGACCGTCCCACCCCCTCCCGCCGAGCGCACCCCGGCGGGCTCAGTGCCGGGACGGCGCCCGGTCGGTGGCGGCCACGTGGAGGATGCGGTCGCCGGCCTGCAGCACGCCCACCCCGGCGGCGTTGTAGTGCAGCACCCGCCCCGCGCGCACGACCGCGACGACCGGCACCTCCAGCGCGGCCGGCGCCCGGCCCACCTCGTGCGGCTGCACGGCGCGCTCGGCGAGGTCCAGGCCGGCCCCGAAGGAGAGCAGGTCCTCGACCACCCCGACCGCGTGCGGCAGGTCCGTGGCCAGGCCCAGCAGGCGCCCGGCCGTCTCCGAGGAGACGACGACGGAGCTGGCGCCGCTCTGGCGCAGCAGGTCGGCGTTCTGCGCCTCCCGCGCCGCGGCCACGACCGTGGTGCCCGGCGCGAGCCGGCGCAGCGTGAGGGTGGCGAGGACGGCGGTGTCGTCCCGGTCGAGCGCGACGATCGCGACGTCCGCGTGCTCCGCGCGGGCCTCGCGCAGCACCTCCGGGCGCGTGGCGTCGCCGACGACGACCACGTAGCCGTCGGCGGAGGCCTGCGCGGCCTGCTGCGGGTGCGACTCGACGACGACCAGCCGGTCGCGGGGGTGCTCGCGCATCCGCAGCGCGCGCACGGCGTTGCGCCCCTTGGTGCCGTAGCCCAGGACGACGACGTGACCCTGCATGCGTGCCCTCCACCGCGCGAGGCGGAACTCGGTGCGTGAGCGCTCGGTGAGCGCCTGGATGGTGGTGCCGACGAGGATGATCACGAAGAGCAGGCGCATGGGCGTGACGACGACGGCGTTCAGCAGCCGCGCGCCCTGCGTGACCGGGGTGATGTCCCCGTAGCCCGTCGTCGACAGCGTCACCGTCGTGTAGTACAGCGCGTCGATGACGGAGACCTCGCCGTCGGCGTTGTCGGTGTAGCTCGAGCGCTCCAGCAGCACCAGGCCCCAGTTGACCGCCACGACGAGCAGGGCGAGGGCGAAGCGCAGCAGGATCGCCCGCACCGGGCTGACGGACCTGCCCGGGGGCAGGCGCAGGCCGGAGGGGTGGAGGGCCATCCCCGATGACTACCACTCCCCGCGGCGCCCGGCAGCCGGTACCCGCCGGCGCTCCGCGGCGTCCGCCCAGCTCCGCGGCGTCCGCCCAGCTCCCCGGCGCCCGCCTCGTCAGGACCCGTGGTCAGGACCCGTGGTCAGGACCCGTGGTCAGGACTCGTAGCGGAACTGGCCCACCAGGGACTGCAGCTCGCGGGCCATGTCCGACAGCGCGTCGGCGGCCGACGCGGTGTCGCAGGCCCCTCGGGTCGTGTCCTGGGCGGAGCGGGCGAGGACGTCGACGTTCGCGGCGATCCGGCTCGCGCCGGCGGCGGCCTCGGCCACGTTGCGCGCCATCTCGCTCGTGGTCGCCGTCTGCTCCTCCACCGCCGAGGCGATGGTGGTCTGCCGGTCGTCGATGGAGGCGATGACCTCGGAGATCCGCGCGATCACGGTGACCGCGCCGGCGGTGTCGGCCTGGATCGTCTCCACCCGCGTCGCGATGTCCTCCGTGGCCCGTGCGGTCTCCTGGGCCAGCTCCTTGACCTCGTTGGCCACCACGGCGAAGCCCTTGCCGGCCTCCCCGGCCCGCGCCGCCTCGATGGTGGCGTTCAGCGCGAGCAGGTTCGTCTGCTCCGCGATCGAGGTGATCACCTTCACGACGTCGCCGATCTCCCTGGAGGAGCTCCCCAGCTTGGTCACGGTGCTGGTCGCCTGCTGCGCGGCACCCACCGCGCCGGCGGCCACCTGCGCCGCCTCCGAGGCGTTGGAGGAGATCTCCCGGATGCTGGCGCCCATCTCGTCGGTGCCGGCGGCCACCGTCTGCACGTTGGACGACACCTCCTCGGCCGCGGACGAGGCCACGCCCGCCTGGGTCGCCGACTCCTGCGCGGAGGCCGACAGCTGGGCGGAGGTGCGGGTCAGCTCCTGCGACGCGGCGGCCAGCGCGGAGGCGGTGCCTGCGGCCTGGCGGACCAGGTGCTGCATCCGCTCGAGGAAGCGGTTGGCGGCGGCGGCCACCTGCCCGAGCTCGTCGGAGCGGCTGGCGTCCACGCGCGCGGTCAGGTCCCCGTCGCCGTCGGCGATCTCCGACAGGCGCTGGCGCAGCGCGGTCAGCGGCCGCCGCACGGACGCCGCCACGCACCAGCCCAGCGCGGCCATCACCGCGGTGGCGAGGACGAGGGCGACGAGCACCTGGGCGCGGGAGCTGCGCGTGGTGGCGGCGGTGTTCGCCTCGCCGGCGCGCGCGCCGGCCTCGATCAGCTCGCTGACGCCCTCCATGCCCTCCTCGAGGGCCCCGAAGGCCGCCACGAACTCCGGCAGCAGCACCTCTCCGGCGGAGAGGTCACCGCCCTCGGTGCTGCGGGCGATCCGCTCGGCCTGGTCGATGTACGCCTCGAGCGCCGGCGCGAGCTCCGCGAGCGCGGCGGTCGTGCCCGGGTCCTCGACCAGCTGGGCGTTCGCGTCCAGGTCGGCGCGGAACTGCTCGACGTGGGCCGCGAGCTCCTCCACCGCCGCGTCGTGCTCGGCGGGGGTGTCGCTGCGCAGGAGCGTCAGCACGTCGGCGCGCAGCGCGTCGTGCATCATGTCGGCGTCCAGGTGGTTGCGCAGCACCTGCTGGCCCGCGGCGGCGTCCCGCACCGCCGCGTCCAGCTGACCGACGCTGCGCTGCCCCAGCGTGCCGACGGCAGCGATCATCGCGACGCCGACCGTGCACAGCAGCACGATCGAGCCCAGCACTCCCAGCTTGCGCACGAGGAGCGGTATCGGCCTCCGCTCAGCCCGGCTTGAGCCCGTCCAGGCGGGCGATCAGGCCGGCGCGCACGCGCGGCCACTCCTGCGCCAGGACGCTGTAGACCACCGAGTCGCGGAACGTGCCGTCCTCGCGCTTGACGTCGCGGCGCACGACGCCCTCCCGCTGCGCCCCGAGCCGGGCGATCGCCGCCTGGGAGCGGGTGTTCAGCGCGTCGGTCTGGATCTTCACGCGCCCGTAGCCGCAGTCCTCGAAGCAGTGCCCGAGCAGCAGCAGCTTCGCCTCGGGGTTGACGGCGGTGCCCCACCAGCGACGGCCGTAGAGCGTGGAGCCGAGGTGGACCTTCTCGTGGTGCAGGTCGGCCTCCAGCAGCGAGGACGTGCCGACCAGAGCGCCGAGCGGGCCGAGCGGGCCGTCGGCGGCGAGCCGGACGGCGTAGGCGGTGCGGCCCCCGCCGCGCCCGTCGGCCAGGCCCTGCCCGGCGCAGAACCGCTCCCGGGCCACGGCGACGCCGTCCTCGAGGGAGGAGGGGCGCCGGTGCACGACGTAGCCGGCGGCGTAGAGGGCGGGGTCGAGCAGCAGCGCCGCCAGCTCGGGCAGGTCCGCCTCGGTCAGCAGATCCAGGCGCACGCGGCGGCCCACGAGGGGCTCACCCGTGGGCAGCGCGGTCTCGGGCACCCGCGCGACCCTAGCCGCGGCGCGGCGGGCAGGGCGGGACGTCCTGCCCTGCCCTGCCCGGGCCGGCGGTGCTCGGCCGGAGCGGTGGGAGCAGCCGGCTCAGGAGGCGGGCACGGCGCCGGAGGCGGGCACGGCGCCGGAGGCCCGCCGGCCGGTGGTGGTGGAGTGCTGCTCCTGCGCCTCGGCGAGCTGCTCGGAGCGGTCCTCCTCCGCCATCCGCGTCAGCTCGGCACCGGCCTGGGCGTCGCGGGTCAGGTTCATCCCCGTCGACGGGTCGAACACGTGCACCTTGCGGCTGTCGAGCCAGAAGTCCGCCTCGTGGCCCTCCCGGATCCGGCTGGCGGCGTCGATGGAGACGATCGCCTGGGTGCGCAGCTGGTCGCTGTCGAGCTCCCGCGACAGGTCGCGCAGCCGGGCGGTGACCTCCTCGGGCGCCTCGTAGGGGATGTAGGCGTACTGGGAGTCGCCCAGCCACTCCGTGACGTCGACCCGGGCGCGGAAGACCGAGCCCGCCGACCGCTTGGTCTCGTCGACGAACCGGGCGTCCTCGAAGTGCTCCGGGCGGATGCCGACGAGCACCAGGTCGTGGCCGGCGACGGCCTGGGCGCGGCGCCCGTCCAGCTCGACCGGCCCGAACGGCGTGACCAGCCGCGACCCCTGCACGTTCGCGGGCAGGAAGTTCATGGGTGGGGAGCCGATGAACCCGGCCACGAACAGGTTGACCGGCTGCTCGTACAGCTCCCGCGGCGAGGCGACCTGCTGGATCACGCCCTTGCGCAGCACGCACACGCGGTCCCCGAGCGTCATCGCCTCGGTCTGGTCGTGCGTGACGTAGACGGTGGTGACGCCGAGGCGCCGCTGCAGCCGCGAGATCTCGCTGCGCATCTGGCCGCGCAGCTTCGCGTCGAGGTTCGACAGCGGCTCGTCGAAGAGGAACGCCTCCGCCTGGCGCACGATCGCCCGCCCCATCGCCACCCGCTGGCGCTGGCCGCCGGAGAGGTTGGCCGGCTTGCGGTCCAGGTGCTCGTGCAGCTCCAGCACGTTCGCCGCGTCGACCACCCGGCGGCGCACCTCCTCGTCGGGGGTCTTGGACAGGCGCAGCGGGAAGGCGATGTTCTCGAACACCGTCAGGTGCGGGTAGAGCGCGTAGTTCTGGAAGACCATGGACAGGTTCCGCTCGCGCGGGGCCTTCTCGTTGACCCGCTGGCCCCCGATCAGCATGTCGCCGCCGGTGATGTCCTCCAGGCCCACGATCATCCGCAGGAGCGTGGACTTCCCGCACCCGGAGGGCCCGACGAGGATCATGAACTCGCCGTCGGCGATCTCCAGGCTGACGTCGTTGACGGCCTTGAAGCCGTCCCCGTACTCCTTGACGATGTTGTGCATCTCGATGGAGGCCATGCGGTGCTCCTTGGTCAGCCGGGGACGACGGGAGGGCGGCGTCAGCCCTTGACGGCGCCGTTGGTCAGTCCAGCCACGATCTTCTGCTGGAACAGGAGGACGAGGACGATCACCGGGATGGTGACCAGGACCGACGCGGCGGCGATGGGGGCGGTCGGCTGGGCGAACTGGCTGGCCCCGCTGAAGAAGGCCAGCGCCGCGGGCACGGGTCGGGCCGCCTCGGTGGAGGTCAGCGTGATGCCGAACAGGAAGTCGTTCCAGATCGCGAAGAACGTCAGGATCGCCGCGGTGAAGACGCCCGGCGCCGCGAGCGGGACGATCACCTTGCGGAACGCCTGCCACGCCGTCGCGCCGTCGACCTGCGCCGCCTGCTCCATCTCCCAGGGGATCTCCCGGAAGAACGCGGACAGCACGTACACCGACAGCGGGATCGAGAAGGACAGGTAGGGGATGATCAGCCCGAGCCACGTGTCGTAGAGGCCGATGGTGCGCCACAGGTCGAACAGCGGGGTGGCGATGGCGATGACGGGGAAGACGGTGATCGCCAGGGCGGTCCCCAGGAGCAGGCGCTTGCCGGGGAACTCCAGGCGGGCGACCGCGTACGCCGCGAGCGTGGCGAGGACCACCGAGATGGTCGTCGCGATGGCGGCGATGCCCACCGAGTTGCGCAGCGCGGTGAGGAAGATGTCGGAGGACAGGACGATGCCGTAGTTCTCGAAGCTCCAGGCCGTCGGCCAGAAGCGCTGGTTGTTGATGTCATCACCGGCCTTGAAGGACAGCGAGACGATCCACAGGACCGGGAGGATCGCGTAGGCGATGATGAGCACCGCCCCGACGGCCCAGAGGACCTGCCCCCTGCGGCTGGTGTTCATCTAGGCGCCCCTCTGCTGCGACAGGTTGGTCCGGAAGACCTTGACGAAGAGCACGGCGATCAGCACCACGGTGACGGCGAGGATGACGCTGACCGCGGACCCGAGGCCGATCTGAACCCGGGCGATGGTCTGCCGGTAGGCGAGGAAGGACAGCGTCTCCGTCCCCTGCGCGCCCTGGGTCATGACGAAGACGTTGTCGAAGATGCGGAAGGCGTCCAGCGTCCGGAACAGCAGGGCCACCATGATGGCCGCCTTCATGTTCGGCATGATCACCCTGCGGAACCGCTGCCACGCGGTGGCCCCGTCGACCTTGGCCGCCTCCAGGTAGTCCTCGGGGATCTGGGCCAGGCCCGCCAGCAGCAGCAGCGACAGGAACGGCGTGGTCTTCCAGATCTCCGAGAGGCAGATCACCGCGAGGGCCGGGACGGTGTCGCCGAACCAGTTGAACCCGTCGAGGCCGAGGAGGGGGTTGACGAACCCGTAGGCGGGGGTGAAGGCGTACTGCCAGGCGTACGCCGAGACCACGGTGATGATGCCGTAGGGGATGAGGATCGCCGTGCGCAGCGACCTGCGCAGGAACAGCGCCCGGTGCATGACCATCGCGAGGGCGAACCCGAGGACGAACTCGACGGCGACCGTGACCACCGTGATCGCCGTGGTGACGCCGAACTGCCGCCAGAACAGGCCGTCGGTGAGGATGGTGACGTAGTTGCCCAGCCCCACGAACGTCCTCGCGTCGGGGTTGGTCAGGCGGTAGTCGAACAGCGAGAGCCAGATGGCGTTGAGGATGGGGTAGCCGGTCACGGCGACCATGAGGACGAACGCCGGGCCGGCGAGCATCCACCCCAGGCGGCGCTCGTGGCGGGTGCGGTCGCTCAGCTGCGGCTTCCCGCCAGTGCTGGTGCCCGTTCCCGAGGCGACCTCCTGTCGCGTGGCCGCCGAGGCGGCGGGGACCGCAGTGCTCACAGGGCCTCCTAGAGGAGCTGCTCGTTGGACAGGACGCCCTCGATGAGGCGGGCCGTCCGGTCGGGGGTCGTCTCGGGCGAGAGCTGGCCCGGCGGGTGGTAGCCCTGCTGGACGGCGCCGGTCACGTCGCCGTAGTACGGCGTGATGGGGCGCGGAGCGGCCTCGACGAGGCCGTCCCGGATCTCCTGCCACATCGGGAAGGCCTCGTGCACCTGCGGGTCCTCGTAGACGGCCGCCGCGGAGCCGGGCTCGCCCGCGTTGAGCATGTGCTCGACCTGGCTCTCCACCGAGCGCACGCACCGGACGGCGTCGACGGCCAGCTCCGGGTGCTGCGTGAACGCCCCGATGCTCAGGCCCACACCGCCGATCGGGTTGGCGCTGGGGGTGTCCGGGTCCACGCGCGGGTACTGGGCCCAGCCGACGTCCTCGCGGAAGTCCGCGGGCAGCGTGCCGGCCTCCTCGGCGGCGGCGAACGCGGCCCACACGTAGGGCCAGTTGACCATGAAGCCCCCGTCCTCGGCCTGGAAGGCGGCCCGGGACTCCTCCTCCCCCGCGGTGCTGAGGGCCGGTGGGGCCGCGGACGAGGTGGCGACGCGGTTGATGATCTCCGCGGCGGTCGAGCCGGGCGGGCTGTCGATGACGGCCTCGACGTCCTCGGGCTGCTGGCCCTCGCTGTCGGGGTCGAGGATGGTGCCGCCGGCGGACGCCACCAGGGCGTTGACCCACACCATCAGGCTCTCGTTGCGGCGGCCCTGGACGGCCACCGTGGCCTGGGTCTGCTCCGCCGCGGCGACGAGCTGCTCCCACGTCACCGGCTCGTCCTCCAGGTCGAGCCCGGCGGCCTCGGCGACGGACTTCTTGTACCAGAGGAGCTGGGTGTTGGCGAAGAAGGGAGCGCCGTACATGGTGCCCTCGTACAGGGACTGCTCGAGGGCGCCCTGCAGGACGCCGTCGGAGAACTCGGCCTGCTCCTCCTGCGTGAAGGGCCGCAGGAAGCCCGCGTTGGCGAACTCCGCCATGAACGGCGGGTCGAGGCTCATGACGTCGATGGAGGTGTCGTTGGCCGCCAGGCGGCGCAGCAGCTGCTCGCGCTGGGCGGCGGGCGAGGCCGGCAGCAGCTCCGTCTGGATGTCGTACTCGTCGGCCTCCTGCGAGCACCGCTCGGCGATGGTGGCGTCGTAGGCGTTGTTGATGTACCAGGTCAGCACCGGCGGGCCGGCTTCCGCCTCGCCCCCGCACCCCGCCAGCCCCGCGGCGGCGGTGACGGCCGCCGCGGCCGCGACCACCCGCGCCGCGCTCCCGCGCCGCCTCCGCTTGCGGGCACCGGCCGCGCTCGGGCCGGGGACCCGCCCTGCACTCGCACCATCGCGCACGTGCATCGCCTCCGTTGGCGAGCGGCCACGGTCGGTGACCGGTTGCGGGTGAGCGTTCTCCACGTCCCCCCGCGTGTCAACCCGTGCGGCGGGTGCGGGCACGATGGAGCGGTGGCTCCCGCCGACCCCGCACCCGACCCCGCACCCGACCCCGCGCCCGACCCCGCGCTGCACGCCCTGGTCAGCGAGCTGGCGGCCCAGGAGGAGCGGCTGCAGTTCGACCGCTTCGACGAGGACGACGCGTGGGCGCTCGGCTGCCGCCTCGTCGACCTCGCCCGCGAGCGGGACCTGCCCGTCGTGGTCGACGTGCGCCGCGGCGGCCAGCAGCTGTTCCACGCGGCGCTGCGCGGGACCACCCCGGACAACGACCGGTGGGTCGAGCGCAAGGTGCGGGTGGTGGAGCGCTTCGGCGCCTCCTCCTACCTCGTCGGCCGGCGCCTGGCCGCCCGCGGCGAGGTCCTGGACGCGCGCGCCGGGGTCGACCCGGCGCAGTACGCCACCCACGGGGGCGCCTTCCCGGTGCGCGTGCGCGGCGTGGGCGTCGTCGGAGCCGTCACCGTCTCGGGCCTGCCGCAGGCGCAGGACCACGCCCTCGTGGTCGAGGCGGTGCAGGCCCACCTGGACCAGCGGCGCGGCTGACGCCTGCCCCGGTCTCAGGGCACGAGCACGGCGCGGCCGACGACGCGACCGGCGCGCAGGTCCTCCAGCACGCGCGGGGCCTGCTCGAGCGGCGCGGGCGTGATCGCCGTCCGCAGCCGTCCGGTGGCTCCCAGCTCCAGCGCGCGCACCAGCTCCGCCCGCCGGTTGCCCACCGACGTCAGGATCCGCTGCTCGGGCACCACCAGGGCCAGGGGGTCCAGCGCGACGCGCTCGCCGCTGTAGCCGAGGTAGACCAGCGCGCCGCGCGTGCCGAGGCACCCCAGGGCCGCGGCCCCGCTCGCGGCGGTGCCCACGAGCTCGAAGACGACGTCCGCGCCGGCGCCGCCGGTGGCCTCGCGCACCCGGGCGGCCACGTCGTCCGCGGACGCGTCGACGAGGACGTCGGCGCCCAGGTCGCGGGCCAGGCGCAGGCGCGCGGCGCTGCGGGCGACGGCCACCACGCGCGCGCCGGCCAGCCGCAGCACCTGCACGAGCGCCAGCCCCACCCCCCCCCGGTGCCCAGCACGACCGCGGTCCGGCCCTCCTGCACGCCCGCGACGTCCACCGCGTGCAGCGCCGTGGTCGCGCTGCAGCACAGCGTCGCGGCGGTCGGCAGGTCCAGCGCGTCCGGCACGGGCACCAGCGCGGACGCCGGCACGAGCACCTGCTCGGCGAAGCCGCCGTCCGTGGCGAAGGCCAGGAAACCCAGGGGCGCGTCGCACAGGTGGTCCTCCCCCGCCCGGCACCAGCGGCACCGCCCGCACGCGTGCCGGTAGTGGACGGCGACCCGGTCGCCGAGGCCGACGCCCCGCACGCCCTCCCCCAGCCGGGCGACGGTGCCGGCCACCTCGTGGCCCAGGGTGATGGGCGTGCGGGCCGGCACCAGCACCCCGTCGAGGAAGTGCAGCTCCGTGCCGCACACCCCCGCCGCGGCGACGTCGAGGACCACCTGCCCCGGTCCGGGGCTCGGGTCCTCCACGTCCTCGACGAGGAGCGGGCGACCCGCTCCGGAGAAGCGCGCAGCGCGCACTGGTCCCTCCCTACGCCGGCACGACCCGGACAGGTTCGAACGGTCGACGGCCCCAGCCGCCCTCTCAGCCCGCTGGTGCGGGCTCCCGCGTACGGGCGCGAGGCTACGCGGCGGTGTGCCAGGGCGCCCGGCGGGTACCGCGCGGGCGTGGCAGCACAGCGCAGGGCCGGGACGTCCGTGGCCGCGTCCGTGGCGGCGTCCGGGCAGTGGAGGGACGAGGACGGCGTCCGCCAGCCGGGAGGCGAGGCGCACGCCTGGGAGCCCGGGACGAACCAGACGCTGTGCGGCCTGGCGCTCAGCCGCTCGCAGCTGGTGCGCTTCCCGCACGTACCGTTCTCCGCCGTCGCCTCCGGGGACGGCGGGGGCGGCGGGGACGGCAGGCAGGTGCAGCGGGTCTGCCCGCGCTGCTCCGCGGCCACGGGCCGGCGCCGCGCCGGCCAGCGGTCGTGGACCCGCGTCGACCCGCGCCCGTGAGCCGGCCGCGCGCGAGCGCTCAGCCCTCGCAGGCCGTCCCGTCGCCGTCGCCGTCCTGGTACCAGTCGTACTCCGGGTCGGCGCCGCGCCGGTAGGGCCCCAGTCCCGCGGCCACCACCTGCGAGCAGCTGCCGTGGCGCGGGTCGAGCCCGTCCCCCGCGGCCCCCGCGCCAGCTGCGCCGCCCGGCGTGGCAGGCGGTGCCGGGGCGCCGTCCCCGGCCGGCAGGGGCTCGTCGGGGCAGGCGGCGAGCACGCGGGCGACGGCGTCGTGCTCGGCCTGCGTCATCCACAGCCCGTGGGCGCTCTTGACGGCCACCTGCCGCGCGACGTAGGCGCAGCGGTAGCCCCGGTTCGGGGGCAGCCAGGTGGCGGCGTCGGCGTCGCCCTTGGCCTGGTTCAGCTCCCCGTCGACCGCGAGGAGGTTCAGCGGGTCGTTGGCGAAGGCGGTGCGGCGCGCGTCGTCCCAGCCCTGGGCGCCCTTCTGCCAGGCGTCGGAGAGGGCGACGACGTGGTCGACCTGCACCAGCTCGCTGGTGCCCTCGCCGCGCTGGAAGCGCACGGCCTTCGGGGTGTACGGCTCCGCCAGGTCCCCGGAGACCACGACGCAGTCGCTGCCCGGCTCGAAGACCTCCCCCGTCAGGTCGCGGGCGAGGACGTCGTTGCGGGTGTCGCACCCGTTGCGGTCCACGTCCGCCCAGGCCTGCCCGAAGCGCTCGCGCTCGTAGCCCGTGCGCGGCGCCCGGCCCTTGACCGGCACGGCCGCGAGCGCCTCGAGGGCCGACCCCGGCGCGCCGGCCGGCGCGGACGCCGGCGCCGGGCCGGGCGCGGCGAGCAGCCCGGCGCCGCACCCCGCCAGCAGCCCGGCGAGCACGGCTGGCAGCACCACGCGCAGCACCCGCTCCTCAGGACGCACCGCTCCCCCGCTCCCCCAGCCCGCACGGACACCACCGGACACCACCGGACACCACCGGCCGCCACAGGCTGTCACGCAGCGTCGTCGATGGGTCCGGCGGAGTGCTCCCCGACGCGCCGTGGCGTCGCGCGCGGGCTCCTCGGCCCTACTATCGGCCGCGGCGAGGTCCTGGAGCGAGCCGGCGAGCGCCGCCCGGACCGTCCGCACCCCGGCCCGCGCGACCCGGCCCGGCGCGGGTCAGCGCCACGACGACGGGCCCGGCACGGGCAGGACGCCGGCGCGCAGCCGGCCGCGGACGGACGGGGGACGGCGGTGCGGATCGTCTACAACAGCTTCGACGGGCGGTACTGCGACAGCCCCCGGGCCCTGCACGAGGCGCTGCTCGCGCGCGGCGACCGCGCCGAGCACGTCTGGCTGGCCTCTCCGCGCCACCAGCACGGCTTCCCCGCCGGCGTGCGCACCGCGCCGCCCCGCGGCCCGGCCGCCGCGGCGGTGCTGGAGCGCACCGACGTCGTCGTCTCCGACCAGCACCTGCCGACCGACTGGCGCAAGCCGCCCGGCTGCCTGTACCTGCAGACCTGGCACGGGACGCCGCTGAAGCGGATCGCCGGCGACGAGCCGGGCGCGCCGGCCGTGCTCGCCGCGGCGGACGACGTCGCCCGCTGGGACGTGCTGCTCTCCCCGAACGCGGCGAGCACCCCGCTGCTGCGCCGGGCCTTCCGCTACGACGGGCTGGTCGCGCAGACCGGCTGTCCCCGCAACGACGCCCTCAGCGCCCCGGACCGGGACGCCGTGCGGGCCCGCGTGCGCGCCGGGCTCGGCATCGCCGAGGGCACCACCGCCGTGCCGTACGCGCCCACCTGGCGCGACGACGTCCTGGACGCGCAGGGGCGCCGCGACGTGCGCCTGCAGCTGGACCTCGCGGCCTTCGCGGCGCGGCTCGGTCCCGGCCACGTGCTCCTGCTGCGCCTGCACCACTACGTCTGCGAGCGGCTCGGCGTCGTGCGCGCGCCCCCGGCGTGGTCGACGTCTCCGCGCACCCCGACATCCGCGAGCTGCACCTGGCCGCCGACGCGCTCGTCACCGACCACTCCTCGACGGTGTTCGACTTCGCGATCACCGGCAGGCCCGTGCTGTTCTTCGCCTACGACCTGGAGCACTACCGCGACTCCGTGCACGGGTTCTCCTTCGACGTCCTCGAGCGCGACCCCCCGGGCCCCGTGCTCGCCACGAGCGAGGAGGTCGTGGCGGCCCTGGCGGACCTGCCCGCTCTCGCCGCGCGCCACGCGCGCGCGCACGCGGCCTTCCGGGCGCGGTTCTGCCACCTCGAGGACGGGTACTCATCACAGCGGGTGGTGGAGCGGTTCCTCACCACCTCGACCGCGGCCGTCGACCGGACGGCGGTCGCCGACCCACGACGAGCACTGCGCTGACCGGGGCCCTGGCCCCCGACCGGCACGGCCGGTCCAGACCCCATCCGCCCGACACCGCAGCACGCCGACGCACCGCTGCCGACAGGAGGCCGAGCCGCATGAGCACCGTCCAGACCGTCATCCTCGCCGCAGGCCTGGGCACCCGCCTCGGCCGCGCGCTGCCCAAGCCGCTGACCGTCCTGCGCGACGGGCGGACGATCCTGCAGCAGCAGGTGGGCAACCTGCGCGCGGTCCTCGGCGAGCGCGTGCCGATCACCGCGGTCGTCGGCTTCAAGGCGCCGATCATCATGGAGGCCGAGCCGACGCTGCTGTTCGCCTACAACGAGAAGTACGACACCACCAACACGTCCAAGAGCCTGCTGCGGGCCCTCGGCACCACCCAGGACGGCGGGGTGCTGTGGATGAACGGTGACGTCGTCTTCGACCCCCGCATCCTCGAGCACGTGCTGCCCTCCCTGCTGGCCGACCAGAGCTTCGTGTGCGTGAACACCGAGACCGTGGCCGACGAGGAGATCAAGTACACGGTGGACGGCGAGGGATTCATCCGCCAGCTGTCCAAGACCGTCGTCGGCGGCCTGGGCGAGGCGGTGGGCATCAACTACGTCTCCGCCGCCGACAAGCCCGTGCTCGTCGAGCACCTGCGCGCCTGCGCCGACACCGACTACTTCGAGCGGGCGATGGAGACGGCCATCGCCGAGCGCGGGCTGCGCTTCCTGCCCGTGGACATCAGCCGCTACGCCGCGGTGGAGGTCGACTTCGAGGACGACCTGCTGCGCGCCGACGGCCTGGAGTGGTCCATCCCCCTCGGCGGGATGGCGCCCGAGCCGGAGCGCAGCGCCGGCTGAGGCCCGGCGCGACCCGTCCGCCGTCCCGTCGCCGTCCCCGGCCGGGCCCGCCCACGCGGTCGCGCTCAGCCGAGGACGGCGACGTCGGCGACCAGGGCCCGGTGGTCGGAGATCGGCAGGTGGACGGCGCGACCGGGCCCCCGGGCCGCCACGCCCCGCCCCAGCAGGTGGTCGATCTGGCGGTCCGGGGCGCGCGCCGGGAAGGTGTCCGCGACCGCGAGCGGGCGCAGCCTCGTGGCGTGCGCCGGCCCCTCGCCCGCGGCGTTGAGGTCGCCCATGAGCACCAGCGGGCCCTCCTGCGCGGCGACGAGGCGGGCCAGGCGGCGCAGCTGCCAGGCGCTCCAGCCCGGCACGTGCGACAGGTGGGTGACCACGACCGTGAGCGGCCCCTCGGGGGCCAGCACGCGCGCGAGCAGCGCCACGCGCGGCTCGTCGCGCACCCACCGCAGCCGGCGCCGCCCGCCCCGGCGCTCCCAGCGGGGCGCGCTGACCGGCAGCAGGGGCAGGCGCACCTCGCCCCACGCCGCCACCGGGTGCCGCGAGAGCAGAGCGATGCCGTACGCGGTCGAGCCCGGCGGCTCCGCGCCCGTGGCGCGGCGCCAGCCGGCCCCGCGGGTGCCGGAGATCGCCGGGACGAACCGGTGGGCCACCGCCCCGCAGGCCCGCGCCGCGAGCGCGGTCAGGTCGGCGCGGTGCGAGCGCGGCTGGTCGCGGTCGACCTCCTGCAGGCCCAGGACGTCGGCGTCCAGGGACGCCAGCGCGGCGGCGTAGCGGTCCAGGTCCACGCGCCCGTCCGCGGGAGAGCGGCCGTGCAGGACGTTGGCGGTGGCCAGCCTCACGGCGCCCCCGTGCCCGGCCCCGTGCCCGGCCCCGTCTCAGGCACCGTGCCGGGCCGCTCGCCGACGAGGTCGAGCACCTGGGAGGCGATCTCGGCCTCCTCGTCGGTGGGCACGACGAGGACCCGCACGGGCCCGGTGCCGTCGTCGACGGCCACCGGCTCGCGCGGCCCGGTCGCGGCGGCGTTGGCGGCGGGGTCCAGGCGCACGCCGAGATGCTCGAGGCGGGAGCAGACGGCCTCGCGCAGCCGCGCGTCGTTCTCCCCCACCCCGGCGGTGAAGACGAGCGCCTGCACGCCGGGCACGACCGCCAGGTAGGCGCCGACGTACTTCAGGAGGCGGTGGGCGTAGACGTCGAGGGCCAGGCGGGCGCGCTCGTCACCGGCGTCCGCGCGCCGGCGCACCGCGCGCACGTCCGACTCCCCCGCCAGCCCGCGCAGCCCGCTGCGGTGGTTGAGCAGGTCGTCGACGTCCGCGACGTCCATGCCCGCCTCGCGCACGAGGTGGAAGACCACGGCCGGGTCGAGGTCGCCGCTGCGCGTGCCCATCACCAGACCCTCCAGCGGGGTCAGGCCCATGGAGGTGTCGACGCTGAGGCCGTCGCGCACCGCGGTCACGGACGCGCCGTTGCCGATGTGGCACGTGACCAGGCGCACCGCCCCGACGGGGACGCCGAGGACAGCGGCGGCGCGGTGGGTGACGTGGCGGTGGCTGGTGCCGTGGAACCCGTAGCGGCGCACGCCGTGGCGTGCCGCCAGCTCCGGCGGGATCGCGTAGGTGGCCGCCTCGGGCGGGATCGTCGCGTGGAAGGCGGTGTCGAACACGGCGACCTGCGGGACGGACGGCAGCAGCCGGCGCAGCGCCCGCACGCCGGCCAGCTGCGGCGGGTTGTGCAGGGGCGCCAGCGACGACAGCGCCTCGATGCCCGCCTCCACCGCGTCGTCCACGAGCGCGGGAGCCGTGAACGCGGTGCCGCCGTGCACGACGCGGTGGCCCACGCCCACCAGGCCCGCCAGGCCCGGGCCGGCCTCCAGGTCGGCCAGGGCCGCGGAGAGGGCGGCGGCGTGGTCGGGCACCTGCGGGGAGCCGATCCGCTCGACGACGCCGCGGGCGAGCACGGCGCCGTCCTCGCGCAGCTGGTGCTTGAGGGAGGAGGAGCCGGCGTTGACCACCAGCACCCGGCTCACGCCGCGCCCTCCGCGCCTGCGGCGGCCGGCTCCGCGAGCCCCGCGGGCTCCGCGGGCTGCGCGGGCTCAGCAACCTGCGCCGCCTGCGCGTCGTCGTCGGCGTGCTGGGCCTGCACGGCCGTGATCGCCACCGTGCTCACCACGTCGGCGACCGTGCACCCGCGCGAGAGGTCGTTGACCGGGCGGCGCAGGCCCTGCAGCACCGGGCCCACGGCGACGGCGTCCGCGGAGCGCTGCACCGCCTTGTACGTGGTGTTGCCGGTGTTCAGGTCGGGGAAGACGAGCACGGTGGCGCGCCCGGCCACGGGGTCGCCAGGCAGCTTCGCCGCCGCCACGACGGGGTCGACGGCGGCGTCGTACTGCACCGGGCCCGTCAGCGGCAGGTCCGGGCGCCGGGCGGCGACCAGCCGGGTGGCCTCGCGCACCTTCTCCACGTCCGCGCCCGCGCCGGAGGTGCCGGTGGAGTAGGAGACCATCGCCACCCGCGGCTCGATCCCGAAGGCCTGCGCGGTCTGCGCCGTGCTGAGCGCGATGCCGGCCAGCTCCTCCGCCGTGGGGTCGAGGGTGACGGCGCAGTCGGCGAAGACGAGCACCCGCTCCGGCAGACACATGAGGAACGCGCCGGAGACCCGGGAGACGCCCGGCCGGGTGCGGATGACCTCCAGCGCGGGCCGGATCGTGGCCGCGGTCGTGTGGGTGGCCCCGGAGACCATGCCGTCCGCGTGCCCGGTCGCGACCAGGAGGGTGCCGAAGTAGGTCTCGTCGGCCAGCAGGTCGTGCGCCGCCTCCAGCGTGACGCCCTTGTGGGCGCGCCGCTGCGCCAGGGCGCGGGCCAGCTCCGGGCGCAGCGGGGACGTCGCCGGGTCGACCACGCGCGTGGGCCCGAGGTCGAGGCCGAGGCGCGCCGCGCGCGCGGCGACCTCCTCCGGGTCGCCGAGGAGGACGAGGTCGGCGACGTCGAGGTGCACCAGCTCCTCGGCGGCGCGCAGCACCCGCTCGTCCTCGCTCTCGGGCAGCACGACGGTGCGCCGCGAGGCCCGGGCGCGCTCGAGCAGGCGGGCGTTGAACATGGCCGGCGTGACGGCGTCGGTGCGCGAGAGGCGGATCCGCTCGTGCAGCTCCTCGGCGTCGACGCCCGCGGCGAAGGCGCCGAGCGCCGCGGCGACCTTGCGGGTGCTGCTGGGGCGGATCACCCCGTGCAGGCCCTCGAGGCGGTGCAGCACGGCGTAGGTGCTCTGCTGCACGGAGACCACGGGGATCCCGCTGGGCTCCAGCAGCCGCAGGCCCAGGGCGTCCGGGCGGGTGCCCAGGGTCAGCACGACGCCCGCCGGCGTCGGCAGGTCGGGGCCGAGGGCCGCCGCGGCGGCCCCCACGGCGAGGTCGACGCGGTCTCCCGAGGTCACGAGCAGGACGCCGTCGTCGAGCAGAGGCAGCACCGTCTGCAGGTGCCCGGAGCCGACGACGTAGCCGGCGACCTCCCGCTCCAGGCGGGGCCCGGAGCCTGCGAGGACGGTGCCGGACAGGGCCGTGACGACCTCGTCGACCGTCAGGGCCGCCAGCACGGCCATCTCGGGCAGCACGTAGACGGGGGCGTCCGCGTCCTCGGCGCGCAGCCGTTCGGCGAGCGCCTCCGCGGCGCCCGGCGCGGCCCGGTTGACGACGGTGGCCACCCGGGTGCAGCCGCGGGCGGCCAGCACCGAGCGGGCCTCGCGCGCCGCCGCGGAGACCACGGCCGGCTCCTTGCCGCGGGCGGAGACGACCGTGAGCACGGGCGCGCCGAGGTTGACCGCCAGGACGGCGTTGAGGTCGAGCTCCGTGGCCGGCGACGGCCCGGTGAAGTCCGTGCCGAGCACGAGCAGGAAGTCGCCGCGGGCGCGCAGGCGCGCCGCCCGCTCCACCAGCTCGGCCACCAGCCGGCGGGGGTCGGGCCCGGAGTCGGTGACCTCGACGAGCGCCGCCGCCTCGGCCCACGTCAGGCCGACGGCGTCCTCGTGCTCGCCGGGCAGGCCGTAGCGCTCGCGCAGCAGCTCCACCAGCGGGTCGGGGGCGTCGCGGTCGGGCACCACGGGGCGGAAGACCACCGGGCGGCGCACCGAGCGCGCCAGCAGGTCGAGCACCCCGAGCGCCACCACGGTCTTGCCGGCGTCGGGCTCCATCGACGTGACGTACAGGACGTCCGTCACGGCCACCTCCGCTCTGCGTGCGGGGTTCCGGCCCGCGCCTCCGTCCTCGCCGGGCACACTCTGCCGCAGCCCGCCGGCTCCCGCAGGACCGTCCGACCCCCGTCGCACACTCGTCCCGAGCGGTGGCGAGCGGGGACGGCGAGGGCGACACACGACGTGACCAGGCACTACATCTAGTGTCGTGGCGGATGCGAGCCACAGGATGTAGCGTCGCGGACAGCCGGGCGACTTCCCTGCGCAGCTGCGCGAACGGCCCCCCGCACGACGTCCACCTCCGGAGGAGAGCCCCGTGACCCAGGTCGCCGACGACGCGCCGAGCGTCGAGAGCCCCACGCCCGACGAGCCCACCGGCCCGTCCACCCCCACCGCGGTGATCACGCGCCGGGGCACCCTGGCGCCCTTCGACGCCGAGCGCATCCGCGTCGCGATCACGAAGGCGTTCCTCGAGGTCGAGGGCGAGGCCGCCGAGAGCTCCCCGCGCGTGCACGAGCAGGTGCAGGAGGTCACCGACTCCGTCGTGGCCACCCTGGTGCGCAACTCCCTCGCCGAGGCCGGCTCCTCCGGGCGCCCGGTCCTCCTCGAGGAGGTGCAGGACCAGGTCGAGCTGGCCCTGATGCGGGCCGGGCAGTTCCGCGTCGCCCGCGCCTACATCGTCTACCGCGAGGCGCACGCCAAGGCGCGCCGCGAGCGCGAGGCCGGCCTGCCCCAGGTCGCCGTCCCCTCCCTCAGCGTCAGGACCACCGAGGGCGAGCTGGTCCCGCTCGACCGCGACCGGCTGCGCACCGTCGTCGCCGAGGCGTGCTCCGGCCTGCCGACGGTGGACGCCGACGCCGTGGTCTCCGAGGCCGTGCGCACCCTCTACGACGGCGTCGGCGAGCTGGAGCTGGCCCAGGCGCTCGTGCTGGCCGCCCGCACCAAGGTCGAGGCCGACCCGGACTACACCTACGTCAGCTCCCGCCTGCTGCTGGACGTGCTGCGCACCGAGGCCCTCACGGCCGTCTTCGGCGAGCGCCGCACGGCCAGCCAGGCCGAGATGGCCGCGATCTACCCGGAGTACCTCGAGCGGTACGTGGCCAAGGGCATCGGGCTCGGCATGCTCGACCCGCGCCTGGCGGAGTTCGACCTCGACCGCCTGGGCGCCGCGATCGCCGCCGAGCGCGACCTGGACTTCACCTTCCTGGGCCTGCAGACCCTCTACGACCGCTACTTCCTGCACGAGCGCGGCCAGCGCTACGAGCTGCCGCAGGCGTTCTTCCTGCGCGTGGCCATGGGCCTGGCCCTGGGCGAGGCGGAGAAGGAAGAGCGGGCGATCGAGTTCTACCGCCTGATCTCCAGCTTCGACTTCATGTGCTCGACCCCGACGCTGTTCAACGCCGGCACCACCCGGCCGCAGCTGTCCTCGTGCTTCCTGACCACGGTCTCGGACGACCTGTCGGGCATCTTCCAGTCCATCAAGGACAACGCGCTGCTGGCGAAGTACTCCGGCGGCCTGGGCAACGACTGGACGCCGGTGCGCGGCATCGGGGCGCACATCCGCGGCACCAACGGCCAGTCCCAGGGCATCGTGCCGTTCCTGAAGATCGCCAACGACACGGCGGTGGCGGTCAACCAGGGCGGCAAGCGCAAGGGCGCGGTGTGCGCCTACCTGGAGACCTGGCACATCGACGTCGAGGAGTTCCTCGAGCTGCGCAAGAACACCGGCGACGAGCGCCGGCGCACGCACGACATGAACACGGCCAACTGGGTGCCGGACCTGTTCATGCAGCGCGTCGCCGAGGGCGGCACCTGGACCCTGTTCTCCCCCGACGAGACCGCGGACCTGCACGACCTGTACGGCCCGGCGTTCGCGCAGCGCTACGCCCAGTACGAGGCCGCCGCGCAGCGCGGGGAGCTGCGGGTGCACCGCACGCTGGGCGCCGTGGACCTGTGGCGCAAGATGCTCACGGCCCTGTTCGAGACCGGGCACCCGTGGATCACGTTCAAGGACCCGTGCAACCTGCGCTCCCCGCAGCAGCACGTCGGCGTCGTGCACTCGTCGAACCTGTGCACCGAGATCACGCTGAACACGAGCGCCGAGGAGGTCGCCGTGTGCAACCTCGGCTCGGTCAACCTCGCCGCGCACGTGACCGAGCAGGGCCTGGACGTCGAGCGGCTGCGCCGCACCGTGCGCACCGCGGTGCGCATGCTCGACAACGTCATCGACCTGAACCTGTACACGATCCCGCAGGCCGAGCGCGCCAACCAGCGCCACCGCCCGGTGGGCCTGGGCCTGATGGGCTTCCAGGACGCGCTGTTCACCCTGCGCCTGCCGTACTCCTCGCAGGCCGCGGTGGAGTTCGCCGACACCTCGATGGAGCAGATCAGCTACGCCGCGATCGAGGCGAGCGCCGACCTGGCGGCCGAGCGCGGCGCGTACGCCTCCTTCGAGGGCTCCCTGTGGAGCCGGGGCGTCCTGCCGATCGACTCCCTGGAGGTCCTGCGCGAGGCCCGCGGCGGCGACGTCGTCCTCGACACCTCCGCCACCCTCGACTGGGCGCCGCTGCGCGAGAAGGTGCAGCGGCAGGGCATGCGCAACTCCAACGTGATGGCGATCGCGCCCACCGCGACGATCTCCAACATCGTCGGGGTCGCGCAGTCGATCGAGCCGATGTACCGCAACCTGTTCGTGAAGTCGAACATGTCCGGCGACTTCACCGTGGTCAACGCCGCCCTGGTGCGCGACCTGGCCGAGCGGGGGCTGTGGGACGAGGTGATGGTCTCGGACCTGAAGTACTTCGACGGCTCCCTCGGGCAGATCGACCGGGTGCCCGCCGACCTGCGCGACCTGTACGCCACGGCGTTCGAGGTCGACCCGCACTGGCTGGTGCTCGCCGCCGCGCGGCGCCAGAAGTGGATCGACCAGGCCCAGTCGCTGAACCTGTACGTCTCGCGGCCGAACGGGCGCATGCTCGACGAGCTGTACCGCGCGGCGTGGCAGAACGGCCTGAAGACCACCTACTACCTGCGCTCGCAGAGCGCGACGCACGTGGAGAAGTCCACGCTGCGCGGCACCGACGGCAAGCTCAACGCCGTCTCCACCGGTGCTCCGGCCGCTGCTCCGGCCGCTGCTCCGGCCGCGGTGGCCGCCATTGCCCCCGCGGCCGCCCCGGCCAGCGTCGTGCCCGCCCAGGCGGTCGCCACCGCACCGCCGGCGGCCGTGACGACCAGCCCCTCCCCGGTGGTGGTCCTGCCCGACACCGCGGCGGCCGCGTGCTCCATCGAGAACGGCGAGGACTGCGAGGCCTGCCAGTGACCATCCCGACCCAGCACACCGAGGAGAGCGCCGTGGACGTGCGCGAGATGAGCCGCACCGACCCCGAGACCGTCGACACCACGGGCCTGGGCGCCATCGAGACCGGCGCCGCCCGCGTCGACGTCAGCGACAAGGCGATGATCAACGCCCGCGCCGACGTCAACCAGCTCCTGCCGCTGAAGTACGGCTGGGCGTGGGAGAAGTACCTGGCCGCCTGCAACAACCACTGGATGCCCACCGAGGTGTCCATGCAGGCCGACATCGCGCTGTGGAAGTCCCCGAGCGGGCTGACCGAGGACGAGCGCCTGATGCTCAAGCGCAACCTCGGCTTCTTCGCCACGGCGGAGTCCCTCGTCGCCAACAACATCGTGCTCGCGGTCTACCGGCAGCTGACCAACCCCGAGTGCCGCCAGTACCTGCTGCGCCAGGCGTTCGAGGAGGCCGTGCACACGCACACCTTCCAGTACATCTGCACCAGCCTCGGCCTCGACGAGGGCGAGCTGTTCAACATGTACCGGGAGATCCCCTCGATCTCCGACAAGGACTCCTGGGCGCTGCGGTACACGAAGAACCTCGAGGACCCGGGCTTCCGCACCGGCACCCCCGAGGCCGACCAGGACTTCCTGCGCGACCTCATCGCCTTCTACGTGGTCTTCGAGGGCATGTGGTTCTACACCGGGTTCGCGCAGATCCTCTCCCTCGGCCGGCGCAACAAGATGGTCGGCATCGCCGAGCAGTACCAGTACATCCTCCGCGACGAGTCGATCCACCTGAACTTCGGCATCGACGTCATCAACCAGATCAAGGTCGAGAACCCGCACCTGTGGTCCGCGCAGTTCCAGGAGGAGGTGCGCACGATGCTGCGCGAGGCCTGCGACCTGGAGATCGCCTACGGCCGCGAGACGATGCCGCGGGGCATCCTCGGCCTCAACGCCGAGCTGTGCGCACAGTACATGCACTTCATCACCAACCGCCGCTGCGGCCAGCTGGGCCTGGCGCCGGTGTTCGCGGAGGTGGACAACCCCTTCCCGTGGATGAGCGAGTCGATGGACCTGAAGAAGGAGAAGAACTTCTTCGAGACCCGCGTCATCGAGTACCAGACCGGCGGCGGGCTCTCCTGGGAGTGACCCCGCGCCGGCTCCGCGGCGGGCGCCCTCGCGCCTGACGCACCCGCAGCTGACGCACCCGGACCCGACGCCCCGGTGACCGAGAGGTCACCGGGGCGTCGTGCTGCCTGCCCGCTCCGAGGACCTGCGCCCGGACGCCGACCGCCTGGGCGCATGAGGCCGGTGGTGCCGGGTAGGCAGGCCTGCGCCAGGGTCGAGCGTCGGCTCTGCCATCTCGACGGAGAGATGCCATGACCCCCCTCACCCCAGGCGGCCCGGCTGCGGCGCCGGAGCCGGTGGGCGCCACCATCGGCGTGGAGCAGGAGCTGCACGTCGTGGACGCGCACACGTACGCGGCCCTGGACGACGACGCCCTGAGCAGCGCCGTGCTGCACGGCGAGGCGGGCCGGCACGTGCACGCCGAGATCGCCACGACCCAGGTCGAGGCCGCCACGGGCGTGTGCCGCACCCTGGAGGAGCTGCGCAGCAGCCTCGCCGCCGCGCGCGCGGAGGCCGCGGCCGCCGCCGCCACCGTCGGCGGGGCGGTGCTGGCCGCCTCCACCCACCCCTTCGCGGGGTGGGCGGACCAGCGGCTGACCAGCGGCCCGCGCTACCTGACCCTCTACGAGCGCTGGGGCGTCCTCGCGCTGCAGCAGGTGATCTGCAGCTGCCACGTCCACGTCGCCGTCCCCGACCTCGACACCGCGGTGACGGTCATGGACCACGTGCGGCCCTACCTGCCGCTGGTCCTCGCCCTGACCGGCAGCTCGCCCTTCCACGAGGGCACCGACACCGGCTACGACAGCTACCGCACGCAGTGGTTCGACCGCTGGCCGATCACCGGCCCGCCCGAACCGCTCGGGGACGCCGGCAGCTACCTCGGGCTGGTGTACGGGCTCAAGGCCGCCGGCGTCATCGACGACGCGTCCAACCTGTACTGGGACGTGCGGCCGTCCTCGCGCTACCCGACGCTGGAGTTCCGCGTCGCCGACGTGGCCACCGACCTCGACGACTCCCTGCTGCACGCGGCGCTGGTGCGCTCCCTCACGCGCGTCCTGGACGCCCGGGACCGCACCGGGCGCCCTGCGCCGGAGGTGCGCCCGGAGCTGCTGCGGGCCGCGCGGTGGCGGGCGGCGCGCTACGGCATCCAGGGGCAGCTGTTCGACCCCGTGCGCCTCGAGCTCGTCGACGCCCCCGTGGCCGTGCGCCGCCTGCTCGAGGAGCTGCGCGACGACCTGACCGAGCACGGGGAGTGGGACGAGGTCTCCGCCCTGACCGAGCAGCTGCTGGCCCGCGGCACCTCCGCGCAGCGCCAGCGCGCCGTCCTGCACCGCACCGGGGACCTGCGCTCGGTGGCCGAGATGCTCGTCAGGGAGTCCCAGCCGCCGCCGGGGCCACCGTCCACACCGCCGTGCGCTTGACCTCGCGGTCCTCCAGCTCCGCCAGCACGGGCACGTCGTAGGTGGCCACCCGGCGCAGCCGCTCGCGCGGCAGGTGCGCGCGGCCGGGGTCGCCGAGCAGCACGGCGGCGCCGCGGGCGGCGGCCCGCTCGCAGAAGGCGGTCACGCGCAGCGCGAGGGCGCGCGCGTAGCAGGCGTCGCCGACCAGGACGACGTCCGCGCCCCCGCCGTCCCCGTCGAGGAGGTCCTCGCCGGTCACCGCCACCGCGAGCCCGTTGGCGGCGGCGTTGGCGCGCACGGCCTGCAGGGCCAGGGGGTCGACGTCGTCGGCCAGGACGCTCGCGGCGCCGGCGCGGGCGGCGGCGAGCGCGACGAGCCCGGACCCGGACGCGACGTCGAGCACGCGCCGGCCGGCGACGACGTGCGGGTGGTCGAGGACGTAGCGGGCCAGCGCCTGCCCGCCCGCCCACGGGAAGGCCCAGAACGGCGGCTCCAGCCCGCTGCGCCCGACGTGCGCCTCGACGCCCTCCCACAGCTCCACCACGCCGGAGCCGACGTGGAGGAGGACCTCGGGCACGAACGGCGCCGGGACCAGGCGCGTGCGCCCGCGCAGCAGGTCCGCCGCGCTCGCCCCGTCGTGCACGCCCCCATGCTCCGCCATCCCCGGGTGAGCGCCTGCCGGTGGGCGCCCGCCGGTGGGCGCCCGCGCGAGGACGGGGCTGTCCGAAGCGGCCCCCGCGCGGCGCCCCGGCGGGTAGGTTCGCCAGGTGCTGACACCCGTCCAGGCGCTCTTCGCCGGCGCCGGATCGCTGCGCGCGGACTACGAGGGGGTCGACTGGGCCGCCGGCCCGCTCGGGCCCGTGGAGCAGTGGTCGCAGTCCCTGCGCACGACGGTGTCCATCTGCCTGGCCTCGGAGTTCCCCATCCTCCTGTGGTGGGGCCCGGACCTCGTGATGATCTACAACGAGGCCTACCGGCCGATGGTGCTCGACAAGCACCCGCACGCCCTCGGCCGCCCCGGCCGGGACGTGTTCCCGGAGATCTGGGCGATGCTCGAGCCGATGCTGCGCGCCGTGCGCAGCGGCCGGGAGACCACCTACTCCGAGAACCAGCTGATGCTGCTCGAGCGGCGCGGCTTCGCCGAGGAGTGCTACTTCACCTTCTCCGTCTCGGGCGTCGTCGACGACGACGGCAGCGAGGGCGGCATCTTCACGGCCGCGCTGGAGACCACCGCGCAGGTGATCGAGCGCCGCCGCCTGGACCTGCTGCGCCGCCTCGGCGCGCTCAGCGAGGCCCTGGACCTGCAGGAGGTCTCCTCGCGCGCGCTGGCGGCGCTGCGCGACGAGAGCGCCGACCTGCCGGCCGTCGACCTGCTGCTGCCCGCCGCCGACGGCGGGCTCGTCGCCGTCGAGCCCGCCGGCGAGCTGGCCGCGGGGCTGATCCCGCGGCAGGGGGCGATCGAGGCGCCCGGGAGCGTCCGCGGCGCCGTCCCCGCCGAGGACCGCGTGGTGCGCCTGGACGTGCCGATCCGCGGCGGCGACGGCCGCCCGGCCGTGCTCGTCGTCCGCCTGAGCGACCGCCTCGCCGCCGACGAGGAGTACCTGTCCTTCCTCGGCTCCGTCGCGAGCGGCGTCGGCGGCGCGCTCAGCGCCTCGCACCAGTACCAGATCGAGCGCGGGCGGGCCGACACGCAGTCGCAGCTGGCGGAGCGCCTGGAGGGCCTGGTCTCCGTCGCGCAGCTGCTCGGCGGCGCGCAGACGGAGAGCGCCGTCCTGCACGTGGTCACCGGGCGCGGCGCCACGGTGCTCGGCGCCGTCGGGGGCGTGCTGGGCCTGCGCGCGGGGGACGGCGCGGACGCCGCCGGCGGGCTCGACGGCACGGACGCCGCCGGCGGGCTCGACGGCACGGACGCCGCCGGCGGGGTCGACGGCACGGTCGGCGCCGGGGTCGACGGCACGGTCGGCGCCGGGGTCGACGGCGCGGTCGACGGCACGGTGCGGCTGCTCAGCAGCGACTTCCTCAGCGACGACCTGCGCGCGGAGATCGCGGTGCTGCCCGTCGCGTTCCCGCTGCCGGTGGTGCACACCGCCCGCACGGGGGAGCCGCTGTTCCTCACCGACCGCGCCGGCACGCTGGAGCTGTTCCCGGACGCCGCGGACCTGTACGCCCGCACGAGCGCGCAGGCGTCCGCGACGGTGCCGCTGCGCTCGGGCAGCGTGCTGATGGGCTCGCTGTCGGTGGCCTGGGACCACCCGCGCGACTTCACCGCCGCGGACCGGGACCTGCTGGCGGCGCTGGCGGCGCTGTGCGCGCAGGCGCTGGACCGGGTGCGGGCCCGCGCCGCCGAGCGCGAGTCCGTCGCCGCCGTCCAGCGCATGTCCGAGACCCTGCAGCGCAGCCTGCTGACCGAGCCGCCGCAGGCCGACGACCTGCAGATCGCCGTCCGCTACTCCCCCGCCTCCGAGCAGGCCCAGGTCGGCGGGGACTGGTACGACGCCTTCACCACCCCCGACGGGTGCACGTCGCTGGTGATCGGGGACGTGACCGGGCACGACCGCGACGCGGCGGCGGCCATGGGCCAGGTGCGCAACCTGCTGCGCGCCACCGCCTACGCCGCGCCCGCGAGCCCGGCGGGCGTGCTCGCCGCCCTGGAGCAGGCGATGAGCGGCCTGGCCGTCGACACCCTCGCCACCGCCGTCCTCGCCCAGCTCGAGCGGACGCGGACCGCGCGCGGGGAGGAGCAGCGGGTGCTGCGCTGGTCCAACGCCGGGCACCTGCCGCCCCTGCTGCGCCGCCCCGACGGCACCGTGACCGTGCTGGACTCCGGCGACCCGGACCTCCTCCTCGGCCTCGACCCGGCGACGGCCCGCACGGACGGCCGCGCGGTGCTCGAGGAGGGGGCGACGCTGCTGCTGTACACCGACGGCCTCGTCGAGCAGCGCGGGGAGGCCCTCGACGCCGGGGTGGAGCGGCTGCGCGCCGCCCTGCGCGACCTCGGCGGCCTGCCGCTGGAGGAGCTGTGCGACCGGCTGCTCGACCAGCTGCGCGAGCACGGCCCGGCCGGGCGCGGCGGCGCCGCGGACGACGTCGCCCTGCTCGCGGTGCGGGCGCACCCGCGGGCGCGGGCGGTGGCCCGCACGAGCCTGCCCTCCTCCCCCGCCAGCGTCTCCCCGGCCCGCCGCTTCGCCGTGCAGGCCTGCCGCGACGCGGGCCTGGAGGACCTCACCGACACCGTCGCCCTGCTGGTCAGCGAGGTCGCGACGAACGCCGTGCGGCACGGGGAGGGCGACGTGCGGATCACGGTGCTGGCCGCGGCGGCGTCCGTGCGGATCGAGGTGGCCGACGACGCCGCGGGCGCGCCCGTGCCGCGCACCGCGCGCGAGGAGGACGAGGGCGGGCGGGGGCTCGCCCTCGTCGACGCCCTGTCCACCGCGTGGGGCGCGGAGCCGGCCGGGCGCGGCAAGGTCGTCTGGTTCGAGGTCGGCGCCTGAGCCGCGCCTGAGCCGCGCCTGGCTCGCGCCTGGGCCGCGCCGGGCCCGCTCAGGCGGGCGCCGGGTCGTCGTCGAGCGCGAGGACGAAGCCCGCGGCGGCGAGCCGGTCCAGGGCGCCCGCGCCCAGCGCCAGCGCGGGGGTCAGGCAGCCCGCGCGGCCGGCGGCGGCGCCGTCCCGGGCGAGGACGAGGCCCGCCTCGGCCACCAGGCGCGCCGTCGTCCCGTAGCCGGGGTGGCCGCGGCCGCGGCCGGTGACGCCGAGGACCCTCCCGGACGCCGTGCGCGCCCGCACCCGCAGCGTCCACCGCCACTCCTCCAGGGAGGGCCCCGAGGGCCCGGTGCCGGGGCCCGGCAGCACCCGCTCGGCCCAGCGGGCGGCCGGAGCGCGCACGCCCGCCGGCAGCGCGGCCAGGCCCGCGCCGGCCGCCTGACCGAGCGCCAGCGCTCCCGCCAGCGCTCCGCGCAGGGGCAGCGAGCCGCCGCGGGCCGGACCGAGGTCGGTGCCCTCGCGGAAGCGGAACGGCACGAGCGGGTCGCCCGCCTCCTCGGCGCGCAGCGCGGCGGTGCGGTGCACCACCGGCGGGTCGACGAGGGCCAGCGGCGAGCCGGGGCCGACGAGGCGGCCCTCGAGCACCCGCGGCAGCAGCGGGTGCTCCGCCCGGGTGCCCACCGCCCGGGCGCGCACGGCGGCCGCCGCCGCCGGGTCGGTCACGAGCGCCGCCGGGTCGCCCAGGTGCAGCCGCCCCGGCTCGGCGAGGACGGCGGCGACGCTGCGCAGGGTGCCGCCGGAGACCCAGTGCGCGGGCCCGCCGCGGCCCGGCGGCGGCTGGACGGCCACCACCGCCTCGACGTCGTCGAGGCGGTCGCCGCGCCGCTGCGCCTCCTCCGCGGCGAGCAGCACCGCGACGTCGGCGGGCAGCGCCTCGAAGCCGGCGGCCTGCACCACCGCGACGCCGGCGGCCCGCGCGGCGGCGGAGTGCTCCTGCACGACGCGCCGCAGCAGGGGCACCTCGCCGCTGAGGTCGAGGTAGGAGGTGCCGGCGTCCACGCAGGCCGCCACCACGGCGGGGGCGCGGCCGGTGTAGGGCCCGGCGAGGTTGACGAGGACCCGGGTGGCGGCCGCGAGCTCGGCCAGGGAGGCCGGGTCCTGCACGTCCGCGGCCAGCACGACGGGAGCGCTCGTGCCGTCCGCGGCCAGGACGTCGCGCACGCGCCGCGCGTCGCGGCCGGCGGCGGCCCACCGCTGCCCCAGCACCGGGGCGCGCTCGGCGAGGTGGGCGGCGGCCCGGCGCCCCGTGGTGCCGCTGGCGCCGAGGACGACGACGTCGAAGGGCCTCCCTCCCCTCACGGCTCCTCCACGACCTCGGCCCGCGCGACCTCGGCCAGGGCGGCGTCGAGGAGGTCGTCGAGCGAGCGCGCCGAGGCGGGCAGGAGGTCCGCGAGGAGCAGCGCCGCGTGCTCGGCGACCCGCAGCGCGCTCACGGGCGCCTGCTCCTCGGGGTCGTGCACGCCGAGGGCGCCGGTGAGGACGACGACGAACGCCTGCGGGTCGACGTCGGGGTGCCAGGCAGCGGCCCGGCGCACGCAGGACTCCAGCACCCGCGAGGCGGCCTCGGCGCCCACCTCGTCGCCGACGGCCTCCTCGAGCAGGACGGCGACGAGGCCGCCGAGGACGACGCGCACCCGCTCGGGGTCCTGGGCCGCCAGCCGCTGCGCCGCCTCGCCGAGCAGCGCCGGGTCCTCGGCGCGCGCGGCGGCGACCGCGTCGACGACCCCCCGGGCGAGGGCGCGCGGCACGGCCGGCAGGCGGCGCCAGGACGTGCTGGTGCCGGAACGAGCGGGCATGGCGGCAGTCAACACCAGCGCCCGCGCCGGCGCCCGCGGCGCACCTGGCACGACGGGCCCGCCGCAGCGGGCCCTGGCACGATCGGCGGGTGGTCCCGACCGCGCGCCCCGCCCGCCGCCTCGCCCCCGGGGACGCCGCGTGCTGGGTCCTGAAGACCAGCCTGCCGCCGGAGCAGGTGGCGCCCGGCTGGGCGCCCGGCGCCGAGCAGGTGCTGGCGCGCTGCGTGCGGCCCAGCTACCGCCTCGGCCTGGTGGCCCCGGGCCAGGCGGTCCTGCTCTGGCTGAGCGGGCGCAGCGAGCCCGGCGTCCACGCCGTCGGCACCGTCGCGGCCGCCCCCGAGCCGGCGGGCGGCCCCGGGCAGCAGCCCTCGGTGCGGGTGGCCCTGCGCCGCCTCGCGGACCCGGTGCCGCGCGAGGAGCTGGTCGAGCACCCGGTCTTCGCCGCGGCCGAGGTCGTGCGGATGCCCGCCGGCAGCAACCCCTCCTACCTCACCGCCGCGCAGCTGGCGGTCGTGCGCGAGCGGCTCGGGGCGGAGGACCGGCGCCGAGCCGGGTGGTGACCCGGGTGGGCGGGCCGGGCTCAGGCCGCGGCGGACTCGACGTCGACCACGAGCGGGCGGTGGTCCGAGACCGGCAGCCGCGGGGCGAGCGCGCGGCCGGTCGAGCGCAGGCCGCCGCGCACGAGGATGTGGTCCAGCTGCCGGTCGGGCGCGTGCGCCGGGAACGTGGTGGCGGCGGCGAGCGAGCGCATGCGCGTCGTCCGCGCGGCCGAGGGAGCCTCGACGTTGAGGTCGCCCATGAGCACCACCGGCTCGGGCGCGCCCGCCACCGCGCGCACCAGGCACCGCAGCTGCACGGTGTTCCAGCCCGGCACGAACGACAGGTGCGTGACCGCGACCGTGACGCGCCCGACGGGGGACTCGACGTCGGCGCACACCGCCACGCGCGGCTCGTCCGCGACGATCGTGGGGGCGCGCCGGCCGCGGGACCACACGGGCACCCGCCCGTGCAGCGCCGGCAGGCGCACCACCTGCCACGAGTGCACCGGGTAGCGCGAGAGCAGCGCGATGCCGTAGCCCGCCGTGCCGGGCTGCTCCTCGCCCGTGGCCGCCATCCACGTCAGCCCGGGCGTGCCGTGCAGCGCCGCAACGAAGCGGTGGTGCGGCGCGCCCATGGCCTCCGCGGCGGTCGCGGTCAGGTCGGCCCCGCCCGAGCGCGGCTGGTCGCGGTCGACCTCCTGCAGGCCCAGGACGTCGGCGTCGAGGGAGGCCACCGCCTCGGCGCAGCGGTCGACGTCGACGCGCCCGTCCTCGGGCGACCGGCCGTGGAGGATGTTGAAGGTCGCCAGGCGCACCGCTGCAGTCTCGTGCAGAACCCGCAGACGGCGACCGCGGAGCGCGACGAGACCCGGCCGGCGCGGGTCGCTCACTCCCCGTCGGCGCCGCTGGGCCGCCCGGCGGCGAGGGCCTCGGCGGCGCGGGTCTCCACCTCCCGGTGGCGCTCGGCGCTGGAGATGACCTCCACGGCCTCGTCGACGTCGTCCGTGAGGGTCAGCAGCTCCAGGTCCACCGGGGAGATCGCCCCGCGCTCCAGGACCGTCCCGCGCAGCCACTGCAGCAGCCCGCTCCAGTACTCGGCGCCCATGAGCACGAGCGGGAAGCGGGTGACCTTCTGCGTCTGCACCAGCGTGAGGGCCTCGAACAGCTCGTCGAAGGTGCCGAAGCCGCCGGGCAGGACGACGAAGCCGCCGGCGTACTTGACGAACATCGTCTTGCGGGCGAAGAAGTACCGGAAGTGCACGCCGAGGTCGACCCACTCGTTCATGCTCTGCTCGAAGGGCAGCTCGATGCCCAGCCCCACCGAGACGCCCCCGGCCTCGCTGGCGCCGCGGTTGGCGGCCTCCATCGCGCCGGGGCCGCCGCCGGTGATGACGGCGTAGCCGGCGCGCGCGAGCGCGGCGCCGACCCGCACGCCGAGGGCGTAGTCGGGGTGCTCCACGGGCGTGCGCGCGGAGCCGAACACGCTGACGGCCGGTCCCAGCTCCGCCAGGGCCCCGAAGCCCTCGACGAACTCGCTCTGGATCCGCAGCACCCGCCACGGGTCCTGGTGGAGCCAGTCCGAGTCGGGGTCGCTGTCGAGCAGGTGCTGGTCGGTCGTCGTGCCCGGGACCATGTCGCGCCTGAAGGTGACCGGTCCCTGGTGGTAGCCGTTCGCGTAGCGGCGGGTCATCCCCGCAGGCTACGTCGGGGCCGCCCGCCCGGCTGCGCGCGCGCACCGCCGTCCCCCGGTCGCCGCGGGACGGCGCCCTCAGGCGGGCGGGGCCGGCTCCAGGTGCACGGCCTTCAGCGCCGTGAGCTCACCGATCAGGTCCGGCCCGTAGCCGCGGCCGCTGCCGCTGGCGCGGCGGGGGTCGGCGGAGCCGCCGGGCGCCCCGCCCCACACGGCGTTGACCTTCACGGTGCCGACCTCGAGCTCCTCGACCGCCTGCAGCGCGTGCGCCGTGGAGGGGGTGAGCACGGTGGCCGCCAGCCCGTAGGCGCCGGAGCCCGCCAGCCGCAGGCCGGTGGCGAAGTCCGGGACGACGGTGACGGCCGCGACGGGCCCGAAGGTCTCCTCGGCCATGACGGCCATGTCCTCGGTGCAGCCGACGAGCACGGTCGGCGGGTACCAGGTGCCCGGCCGGTCCGGGCGGGCACCGCCGGCCAGGACCCGGGCGCCGGCGGCGACGGCGGCGTCCACGTGCTGCTCGACCACGGCGAGCTGGCGCTCGTCGACCACGGGACCCAGCTCGCTCGCCGGGTCGGCCGGGTGGCCCAGCACCGTGCCCCGCGCGATCGCGACCAGCTCGGCGAGGACGGCGTCGGCGACGTCGGCGTGCAGGTAGACGCGCTCGACGGAGGTGCACAGCTGGCCGGTGTTCGTGAACGCGCCGGCGGCCAGCTGCCGCGCCGCCCAGGCCGGGTCCACGCCGGCGTCGACGAGGACGGGGTCCTTGCCGCCGTTCTCCACCAGCGCCCGCGCGCCGCGGGCGCCGGCCACCGCGGCGATCCGGCGGCCGGTGGCGGTGCTGCCCACCTGGGCCACCACGTGCACGCGCGGGTCCGCGACGATCCGCTCCCCGACGGCCCCGTCGCCGCTGAGCACCTGCAGGACCCCCGGCGGCAGGGCGGCGGCGACGCGGCGCGCCATCTCGTAGCCGGGCAGCGCGCTGCGCTCCGACGGCTTGTGGACCACGGTGTTGCCGGTCACGAGCGCGGCCGCGAGCAGCCCGGCGGCGGCGGGGAACGGGTCGTTCCACGGCGTGATGACGGCCACGAGCCCCCGCGGCTCGCGGCGCACGAGGTCGAGCGCGCCGGCGGCCCCGCCCAGCGCCCGCCCGGCGTCGAGGACGCCGGTGACCGCCGCCTCCTCCAGCAGGTCCGCCGCGACGCGGGCGGAGTCGCGGGCCTGGCCCAGCAGGCGCCCGGTCGCCGCGCACAGCAGGTCGCCGAGGGCGTCGGCGTCGGCGCGCACCGCGGCGGCCGCGGCGCGCAGCGCGCCGGCGCGCTCGGCCGGTGCGGTGCGCCGCCACGGCGCCCGCGCGGCGTCGGCGCCCGCGATCGCGGCGTCGACCTCGGCGTCCGCGGCGGCCACGACGTCCCCGCCGGGAGCCCCGGTGGCGGGGTCGACCGCGGGCAGGGCCCGCGAGCCCGCGGCGGGCACCTCCCGGCCGTCGAGCCAGTGGCGGGCCAGGCGCCCCGGCGGCACCGGGGCGGCGCCGCCCGGAGCGGCACCGCCGGGAGCGGCGCCGTCGGGAGCGGCGCCCGGAGCGGGCGCGGCGGGGGCGGGAGCGTCGGGAGCGGCGGGGGCGGGAGCGGGGGAGGTCACCGCACGTTCCTACCGCACCCGCACCGGCCCGGCCGTGCCCTGGTCGGAGCACCGGGCGCAGCGGATGTCGGGCTCGTCCGATAAGAAGTGCCCCATGAAGGTCCTGGGGATCAACGCCGTCTTCCACGACTCCTCGGCGGCGCTGGTGGTCGACGGGCGCGTCGTGGCGGCGGCCGAGGAGGAGCGGTTCAGCCGCCGCAAGCACGGCAAGCGCCCCGTCCCCTTCTCCGCCTGGGAGCTGCCCGAGCTGGCGGCGCGCTGGTGCCTGGAGGAGGCGGGCCTCGCCCCGGAGGACCTCGACGCCGTCGCCTACGGCTTCGACCCCGCCCTCGCGCGCCCGGCCGAGGAGATGGGCCTGTCCGACCCGTGGGACCACCTGCGGATCACGTACGCCCAGCGGGCGCCGGGCTTCCTCGCCACCGCCCTGCCGGGCCTGGACCCGGCGAAGGTGGTCTTCGTCCCCCACCACGTCGCGCACGCCGCCTCCGCCGGGCTGGCGGGGCCCTCGCCGACGAACAGCGTGCTCGTCCTCGACGGGCGCGGTGAGCGCGGCTCCCACCTGGCGGGGCGCTACGTCGACGGCAAGCTCGAGGTGCTGGCCACCACCGAGCTGCCGCACTCCCTGGGCCTGGTCTACGAGTCCCTCACCGACCACCTGGGCTTCCTGCGCTCCTCCGACGAGTTCAAGGTCATGGCGCTGGCCTCCTACGGCACCCCGCGCCACCTGGAGGAGCTGCGCGAGGTCGTGCACGCCACCGGGGACGGGCGCTTCGTCGCCCCGGAGCCGGACTGGTCGCGGTGGGCGCCGCGGCGCAGCCCGGACGCCGAGGACTGGGCGCCGGAGCACGCCGACCTGGCCGCCTCGGTGCAGGCGCTGACGGAGGAGGTGCTCGTGGACCTCGCCACCTGGCTGCACTCCCAGACCGGCGACCGGCTGCTGACCATGGCCGGCGGCACGGCGCTGAACTGCGTGGCGAACACGCGCATCTGGCGCCGCACCCCCTTCGAGGAGGTGTGGGTGCAGCCCGCCGCGGGCGACTCCGGCACGGCCCTCGGGGCGGCGCTGCAGGTCAGCGCCGAGCACGGCCGGGTGCCGGAGCCCATGGGCAGCGCCGCGCTGGGTCGGTCCTGGGGCGAGGAGGAGCTCGCGGCCTGGCTGCGCCGGGCGAAGGTGCCGTTCACCACGCCCGCCGACCTGGCCGGGGAGGTCGCCGACGTCCTGGCCGCCGACGGCGTGATCGCCTGGTTCTGCGGCCGCTCCGAGTTCGGCCCGCGCGCCCTCGGGCACCGCTCGCTGCTGGCCCACCCCGGCCACGCGGCCAACGTCGAGCGCATGAACGACGTCAAGGGCCGCGAGCAGTTCCGGCCCATCGCGCCGATGGTGCTCGCCGAGCGGGCGCCGGAGGTCTTCACCGACGGCCCGTTCCCGAGCCCCTACATGCTCTTCGTGCACGACGTGCGCCCGCAGTGGCGCGAGCGCATCCCCGCCGTGGTGCACGTCGACGGCACCGCGCGCATCCAGACCGTGGACGACGCCGCCGACCCGGCCGTGGCGGCCGTGCTGCGGGCGTTCGAGGCGCGCACGGGGCTGCCCGTGCTGGTGAACACGAGCCTGAACACCGCCGGGCGCCCCATGGTCGACGACCCCCGCGACGCCCTCGAGCTGTTCGGGTCCGCGCCGGTCGACGCCCTCGTGCTCGGGCCGCACCTGGTCCGGCGCGCGCACCTGTTCGCCGTCGACGGGGCGGGAGAGTGACGCCCGGCGCCTCCTCCGGCGCGCCCGCGAGCGACCTCCTGCGCTTCGCGGTCGTCGTCCCCACCGTGGGGCGCCCCAGCCTGCAGCGGCTGCTGGACACCCTGGCCGGGCAGGACGGGCCGGCACCGGCCGAGGTGCTGGTCGTCGACGACCGGCCCGGCACCGACGTGCCGCCCCTGCGGCTGGCGGGCGGCGCGGGGTGGCAGCCGCGGGTGGTCCGCTCCCGCGGCCGCGGCCCCGCCGCGGCGCGCAACCTCGGGTGGCGCCTGAGCACGGCGCCGTGGGTGGCGTTCCTCGACGACGACGTGGAGCTGCCCGCGGGCTGGGCGCGGGCGCTGGTCGCGGACCTCGCCGCCGCCGGCGAGCGCACCGGCGCCTCCAAGGGCCGCCTGCACGTGCCCCTGCCCGCCGGGCGCCGCCCCACCGACTGGGAGCGCGGCACGAAGGGCCTGGAGACCGCGCACTGGGCCACGGCCGACATGGCCTACCGCCGCGAGGCCCTGGAGGCCGTCGGCGGCTTCGACGAGCGCTTCCCCCGCGCCTACCGCGAGGACGCCGACCTGGCCCTGCGCGTGCGCCGCGCGGGCTGGGAGCTGGCGCAGGGGCGGCGCACCACCACGCACCCGGTGCGGCCGGCCGACGACCGGGTGAGCCTGCGGGTGCAGCGCGGCAACGCCGACGACGCCCTGATGCGCCACCTGCACGGGCCCTCGTGGCGCGCCGACGCGCAGGCCCCGCCGGGCCGGCTGCCGTGGCACGCCGCCACCTGCGCCGCGGCGGGCGCCGCCCTCGGCGCGGCGGTGCTGGGCCGCCGGCGCGGCGCGGCGCTCGCGGCGGCGGCGTGGGTCGCCCTGACCGCGGACTTCGCGCGCCGCCGGATCGCCCCCGGCCCCCGCGACGCCGCCGAGGTGCGCCGCATGGTGCTCACCAGCGCCGCTATCCCGCTCGCCGCGGTGGTGCACCGCGTGCGCGGCGAGGTGCGCCACCGGCGGCGGCGCACGCCCGCCTGGCCGCCGCCGGTGCGGGCGGTGCTCCTCGACCGCGACGGCACCCTCGTGCACGACGTGCCCTACAACGGCGACCCGGCGCTGGTGCGCCCGGTCGAGGGCGCCGCCGAGGCCCTGGCGGCGCTGCGCGCGGCCGGGGTGCGCCTGGGCGTGGTGACGAACCAGTCCGGCATCGCCCGCGGCCTGCTCACCCGCGAGCAGGTCGACGCGGTCGACGCCGCCGTGGACGCCGCCCTCGGGCCGTTCGAGACCTGGCAGGTGTGCCCCCACGGGCCCGAGGACGGCTGCGCGTGCCGCAAGCCCGCCCCCGGCATGGTGCTCGCCGGGGCGGCGGCGCTGGGCGTGCCGGTGGAGCAGGTCGCGGTCGTCGGCGACATCGGCGCCGACGTGGGCGCGGCCCAGGCCGCCGGCGCTCGCGGCGTCCTCGTCCCGACCCCCGCCACGCGGCCCGAGGAGGTCGCCGACGCGCCCCTGGTGGCCCCCGACCTCGCCGCCGCCGTGCGCCTGCTCCTGGGCGGGCCCCGGTGACCGGTGCCGACGCGCCGCCGGCGACCGGGCGCGGGCTGCGGGTGCTCGCCGTCCGCCTCGACAGCGACGGCGACGTGCTGCTGACCGGGCCGGCGGTGGCGGCGCTGCGCACGGGCCCGGACGGCGCTCCCGCCGCCCGGGTCGACCTGCTCGCCTCCCCCCAGGGCGCCGGCGCCGCGCGGCTGCTGCCCGGCGTGGACGACGTCCTCGTCTTCGACGCCCCGTGGAGCGGGTACCGGCCCGCGCCCCTGGACCCCGGTGCGGTCACCGGCCTGGTGGAGCTGCTGCGCGAGCGGGCCTACGACGAGTGCGTGGTGTTCACCTCCTTCCACCAGAGCCCCCTGCCGACGGCGCTGCTGGCCCGCCTCGCGGGCGTGGCGCGCGTGGCGGGCGCCAGCGAGGACTACCCCGGCTCCCTCCTCGACGTGCGCCACCGCCGCGGCGGCGGCGCGGACGGCTCCGGCGGCGGCCACGAGGTGCTCGCCGCGCTCCGCCTGGTCGCCGCGACCGGGCGGGCCGTGCCGCGAGCTCCCCGCCTCGCCGTGCGCCGGCCCCTGCCGGACGTGGCCGCCCTGGTGCCACCCCACCCGTACGTCGTGGTCCACCCCGGCGCGTCGGTGCCCTCGCGCGCGCCCTCGCCGCACGTCGCCCGGGCGGCCGTCACCGCCCTGCGCGCGCGGGGCTGGGCCGTGGCCGTCACGGGCGGGCCCGCCGAGACCGCGCTGACGGGCGCCGTGGCGGCGGGCACGGGCGCCGCGGACCTGTCCGGGCGCACCGACCTGCCGTCCCTGGCCGCCGTCCTGGCGGGCGCCGCGGCCTGCGTCGTCGGCAACACCGGGCCGGCGCACCTGGCCGCCGCGGTCGGCACGCCCGTCGTCAGCCTCTTCTCCCCCGTCGTGCCCGCCGAGCGGTGGGCGCCGTGGGGGGTGCCGAGCGTGCTCCTGGGCGACCAGGACGCCCCCTGCCGGCTCACCCGCGCCCGCGAGTGCCCCGAGCCCGGCCACCCCTGCCTCGACGTCGAGCCCTCGCAGGTGGTGGCGGCGGTGGCGCGCCTGGCCGCGGGCGCGGCGCATCCCCCCCGGGCCGCGGCGCCGGCCCTGAGCGCGGAAGGAGCACCGGCGTGAAGGTGCTGCTCTGGCACGTGCACGGCTCCTGGACGACCTCCTTCGTCCAGGGCCGGCACGAGCACCTGCTGCCCCTGCTGCCCGACCGCGGCCCGGACGGGCGCGGGCGGGCCCGCACGTGGGACTGGCCCGCCTCGGCGCGGGAGGTGCCCGTCGCCGACCTCGCCGCCGAGCGCCCCGACGCCGTGCTGCTGCAGCGGCCGCACGAGGCGGAGCTGCTGCACCGGTGGACGGGCCTGCGAGCGGGCGTCGACGTGCCCGCCGTCTACGTCGAGCACAACGCGCCCCCGGAGCACGCGGCGCGCACGGTGCACCCGCTGGCCGACGGCCTGCCGGCCGAGCTCGGCGGCGCCCTCGTGCCGGTCGTGCACGTGACGGCGTTCAACGCCGTGATGTGGGACGGCGGCCGCGCGCCCGTGCGCGTGGTCGAGCACGGCGTCGTGGACCCGGGGTACGCGTGGACCGGCGAGCGGGCGTCCCTGGCGGTCGTCGTCAACGAGCCGGTGCGCCGCTGGCGCGTGGCCGGCACCGACCTGCTCCTGCGCGTCAGCCGCGACGTGGACGTCGACGTGCACGGCATGGGCATGGCCGCGCTGCTCGAGCGCGCCCCGCACCTGGCCGGGCGCGTGCACGAGGACCTGCCGCAGGCGCAGCTGCACGCCCGGCTCGCCGCCCACCGCGGCTACTTCCACCCCTACCGCTGGACCAGCCTGGGCCTGGCGCTGGTGGAGGCGATGACGGCCGGCCTGCCGGTGCTCGCGCTCGCGACCACCGCCGCGCCGGAGTCGGTGCCGGCGGCCGCGGGCCTGGTCAGCAACGACGTCGACGCGCTCGTCGCGACGGCGCGGCGGTGGATGGCGGACCCGGCGGAGGCCCGCGAGCGGGGGCTGGCGGGCCGCGAGCACGCCCTGGTCCGCTTCGGCCTGGGCAGGTTCCTCGCCGACTGGGACGCCGTCCTGCACGAGGTGGCGTCGGGCGCGGCGGCGGAGGCGGTGCAGCGGTGAGGATCGCGATGGTCTCGGAGCACGCCAGCCCCCTCGCCGTCCTCGGCGGCGTGGACGCCGGCGGGCAGAACGTGCACGTGGCGGCGCTGGCCGAGCGCCTGGCCGCGCGCGGGCACGCCGTGGAGGTCTACACCCGCCGCGACGACCGGCGCCTGCCGCAGCGCGTGCCGCTGGCGCCGGGCGTCGAGGTCGTGCACGTGCCGGCCGGTCCGCCCCGGACGCTGCCCAAGGACGACCTGCTGCCGTGGATGCCGGCCTTCGCCGCCGTCCTCGCCCAGGAGTGGGCAGACCCGCAGCGGCGCCCCGATGTCGTCCACGCCCACTTCTGGATGTCCGGGGTGGCGGCGCTGGAGGCCGGGCGCGCCACCGGCGTGCCGGTGCTGCAGACCTTCCACGCCCTCGGCGCGGTCAAGCGGCGCCACCAGGGGGACTACGACACCTCCCCCTCCGAGCGCCTGGCGGTGGAGGCCTCGCTCGCGCGCGAGGTCGACCTCGTCATCGCCACCTGCTCCGACGAGGTCGCGGAGCTGTCCGCGACCGGCGCGGGCCCGCGCCGCGTGCGGGTCGTGCCCTGCGGCGTGGACGTGGAGCACTTCACCCCGCACGGGCCGGCGCTGGCGCGCACGGCCCCGTCCCGCCTGGTCAGCGTCGGGCGCCTCGTGGAGCGCAAGGGCGTGGACACCGCCGTGCGGGCGCTGCCCGTGCTGCCCGGCACGGAGCTGGTCGTCGTCGGCGGCCCGCCCGCCGCCGGGCTGCACCGCGATCCGGAGGCGCTGCGCCTGACGGCCCTGGCCGCCGACCTCGGCGTCGCGGACCGGGTGCGCCTGGTGGGCCGGGTCGAGCACGCCGACCTGCCCGCGGTCTACCGCTCCGCGGACGTCGTCGTCGCCACGCCCTGGTACGAGCCGTTCGGCATCGTGCCGCTGGAGGCCATGGCGTGCGGGCGCCCGCTGGTGGGCAGCGCCGTCGGGGGCCTGCTCGACACCGTCGAGGAGGGGCGCACCGGCGCGCTCGTGCCGCCGCGCGACCCCGCGGCGCTGGCCGAGGCCGTGCAGCCGCTGCTGGAGGACCGCCGGCGCCGGGAGCGCTGGGGCCGCGCGGCCCGGGCGCGGGCGGTGGCGCGCTACGGATGGGACCGGGTGGCCGCCGAGACCGAGGCCGCCTACGCGGACGTGCTGACCCGACAGGGCCGTGCCGTGCCGGCGCGGACCCCCCTCGACGAGCCCCTGGAGGCGCTGTGAGCACCCGAGACCCGCACCCCCGCGACACCGGCGGCAGCGGCGACACCGGCGGCAGCGGCGGCGCCGCCGGCGCGTGGCTGCGCGAGCACGAGCCCCAGGTGGCCGCCGCGGTCGCCGAGGTGGTGCGCCAGTCGGCCCTGATCGACGCGTGGGGCGTCGACCTGGCCGCGCGCCTGGCCGGCGGCGGGCGCCTGCTCGCGGCCGGCAACGGCGGCAGCGCCGCGGAGGCGCAGCACCTGACCGCCGAGCTCGTCGGCCGGTTCGTCGACGAGCGCCAGCCCCTGTCGGCGATCGCCCTGGCGGCCGAGACCTCCAGCGTCACCGCGATCAGCAACGACTACGGCTGGGACGAGGTCTACGCCCGCCAGGTCGCCGCCCACGGCCGTCCCGGCGACGTGCTCGTCCTCCTCTCCACCTCCGGCCGCAGCCCCAACGTGCTGCGCGCCGCCGAGCGCGCCCGCGCCCTCGGGATCACCGTGTGGGCGATGACGGGGGCCGCGCCGAACCCGCTCGCCGAGCGGGCGGACGCCGTGCTCGCGGTCGAGGCGCCCACCACCTCCGCGGTGCAGGAGGGGCACCTGGTCGCGCTGCACGCCCTGTGCGCCGCGGTGGACGCGGCGATCGCCGCCGCGGACCCCGCCGCGGACCCCGCCGCACCCGCCCCCGCCACCGGGCCGGCCGCCGAGCAGCAGGCTGCCACCGTGCCGGCCGCCGAGCAGCAGGCCGCCACCGGGCCGGCCACCGCCCCGACCGCCGAGCAGCAGGCCGCACCCGCGCGGCGGGCGGGGCGCCGGCGTCGCGTCGTCGTGGTCGGGGACGTCGTCCTCGACCGCGACCTGCTCGGGCGCACCACCCGCGTCGCCCCCGACGCCCCCGTGCCGGTCGTGGACCTCGAGCGGGTCCAGGAGAGCCCCGGCGGGGCCGGGCTGACCGCGCTGCTGTGCGCGAGCGGGGACGTCGACGTGCAGCTGGTCGCCCCGCTCGCCGACGACGACGCCGGACGGCGCCTGGCGCGGGCCCTGGCGGAGGCCGGGAGGCCGGTGGAGCTCCTGGCGCTCGGCCACGCGGGCGGCACGCGGACCAAGGCGCGGGTGCGCGTGGCGGGGCAGTCCCTCGTGCGCCTCGACGACGGCGGGCCCGGGACCCCGCAGCAGGTGCCCGTCGACGCCGTGCGCTCCGCCCTGGCGGCCGCCGACGTCGTCCTCGTCAGCGACTACGGCGCCGGCACCACGCGCGACCCGCAGGTGCGCCAGCTGCTCGCCGAGGCCGCGCGCCGCGCTCCGGTGGTGTGGGACCCGCACCCGCGCGGCGGCGAGCCCGTGCCCGGCTGCGCCCTCGTCACGCCGAACCTCGCCGAGGCGCGCGCCGCCGCGGGCACCGCTGCCGGTACCGCCACCGGCACCGCCGCGGCGGGCGGCCCCGACGCGCTCGCGGGTGCGCTCGCGCAGCGGTGGGGCGCCCGCGCGGTGTGCGTGACCACCGGCGCCGAGGGCGCGTGGCTCGGCGTGCCCGGCAGCGAGCCGCTGTTCGTGCCCGCCCCCCGCGTGCCGGGCGGCGACCCGTGCGGCGCCGGCGACCGCTTCGCCGCCTCCGCCGCGCTCGCGCTGGCGGGCGGGGCGGTGCCCTCCGAGGCGGTCGTGGCCGCCGTGCGCGACGCCTCGGCGTGGGTCGCGGGCGGCGGCGCCAGCGGCTGGCGCGACGCCGCCCGCACCCCCGCGCCCTCCCCCGCCGCGGCCGGGGCGACCACCGGCACGGGCGTCGACGCCGTGCTCGCGCGCGTGCGCGCCGCGGGCGGCACCGTGGTCGCCACGGGCGGCTGCTTCGACGTCCTGCACGCGGGTCACGTCGCCTGCCTGGACGCCGCCCGCCGCCTCGGCGACGCGCTGGTGGTGCTGCTCAACGCGGACGAGTCGGTGCGCCGTCTCAAGGGCCCGGGACGGCCGGTCTCCTCCTCGCAGGACCGGGCGCGCGTGCTCGCCGCGCTCGACAGCGTCGACGCCGTCGTCGTCTTCGACGAGGACGACCCGCGCGCCGCGCTGGAGCGGCTGCGGCCGGACGTGTGGGCCAAGGGCGGTGACTACGGGGGCGCGGAGCTGCCCGAGGCCGCCCTCGTGCGCGGCTGGGGCGGGCGCGTGGTGCTCCTGCCCTACCTCGACGGCCGCTCCACCACCTCCATCCTCACCGCCCTCTCCCCCGACGACCAGGAGGTCTCGTGACCACCACCCCCCTGCCCGAGCAGCGCGAGCTGGGCACCGTCTACGTCACGGGCGGGTCCAGCGGCCTGGGCGCGGCGGTGGTCGAGGTCGTCACCGCCCTGGGCGGCACCGCGGCGGTCATCGACCGCGCCGCGCCGCCGTCGGGCGCCCCCCACGCGCTGGCCGACGTCTCCGACGCCGCCGCGGTGCAGCGGGCCGTGGACGCCCTCGTGGAGCAGGTCGGCCCGCCCACCGCGCTGCTCACCGCGGCGGGCACCGACGCCGTGGGCCGGCTCGAGGACGTCGCGGTCGAGGCGTGGGAGAAGGTCGTCGGGGTCAACCTCCTCGGCACGGCCGCCGCGGTGCGCGCGTGCCTGCCGCACCTGAGGGCCGCGCGCGGCACCGTCGTGACCGTCGCCTCCTCCCTGGGGCTGCGCGCGGCCAGCGACGCCACGGCGTACTGCGCGAGCAAGTTCGGCGTCGTCGGCTTCACGCGGGCGCTGCAGCTCGAGCTCGCCGGGGAGGTCGGGGTGACCCTGCTCGTGCCCGCGGGCATGCGCACGGCGTTCTTCGACGGGCGCACCGAGCAGTACCGGCCGGGCCCTGACGCCGCGCTGATGGACCCGCGCCAGGTGGCGCTGTCCGTCGTCCACGCCCTGCGCCAGCCCGTGGGCACGGAGGTGCGCGAGCTCGTGATGACCGTCTCCACCGAGCCGTCCTGGCCCTGACCGGGCAGGCGCGCACGGTCCTGGCGCTGCGCGCCCTCGGCCTCGGGGACGCGCTGACGGGCGTGCCCGCCCTGCGGGGCCTGCGGCGGCGCTGGCCGGCGGCCCGGCTCGTGCTCGCCGCCCCCGCGGGCGTCGGGGGCCTCCTGCGCGACCTGGGCGTGGTCGACGCCGTGCTGCCGGTGACCGGCCTGGCGCCGCTGGCGCCCGACGCGCTGGTGCGCGCCGACCGAGCGCACCCGGAGGCGCTCGGCGGGCGCGGGGTGGACGTCGGCGTCAACCTGCACGGGAACGGGCCGCAGAGCGCGCGGGCGCTGGCCGCCCTGGCGCCCGCGGCCACCGTGGCGTTCGCGGGTCCTGCGCACCCGAGCGGCCCGGCGTGGTCCCCGGACGAGCACGAGGTCCTGCGCTGGTGCCGGCTCGTGCGCTCGGCGGGCGGGCGCTGCGGGCCGGAGGACCTCCTCCTGGACGCTCCCCGCCACGACGCCGCGAGCGCCCGCCGCGGCGGCCCCGTCGTCGTCCACCCGGGTGCCGCGTCCGGGTCGCGGCGCTGGCCGGCGCAGCGGTGGGAGCGCGTCGTCACCGCCCTGGCGGCGCGGGGCCACCGCGTCCTGGTCTCGGGGGGCCCCGCCGAGGGGGCGCTGTGCGCGCAGGTGGCGGCCGCCGGCGGCGAGGACCTCGCGGGCGCCCTGTCGCTGCGCGAGCTGCTGGACGTCGTCGCCTCCGCCCGGCTGCTGGTGTGCGGCGACACCGGCGTCGCGCACGTGGCCACGGCCGTGCGCACGCCGTCGGTGCTGCTGTTCGGCCCCGTCTGCCCGGCGCTGTGGGGCCCCGCCGTGGACGCCGACCGGCACGTGGTGCTGTGGCCCGCGCCGCCGGGCCACCGCGGCGACCCGCACGCGGCGGCGGTCGACCCGGTGCTGGCGCGCACCCGGGTGGAGGACGTCGTGGCGGCCGCCGAGCGCCTGCTCGTCTAGCGTTGACCCGTGCACGCCCCCGCTGCAGACGACGCGCTCCTCCTGGACGAGCGCCTGTGCCTGGCGCTCTACCGCGCCTCGCGGGCCATGACGGCCCGCTACCGACCCCTGCTGTCGGAGCTGGGCCTGACCTATCCGCAGTACCTCGTGCTGGTGGTGCTGTGGGAGGACGGGACGACGTCCGTGGGGGGCATCGGCGCCCGCCTCGGCCTGGAGTCGAGCACCCTGAGCCCCCTGCTCAAGCGCCTGGAGGCGATGGGCCTGGCCCGGCGCCGTCGCGGCACGGACGACGAGCGCACCGTGGAGGTCACCCTCACCGACGAGGGCGAGGCCCTGCGCTCGCGGGCCGCGGACATCCCGCGGACCATGTGCACCGCCAGCGGCCTGGACGCCTCGGAGAGCGCCGAGCTCGTCGGCGTGCTGCACGCCCTCGTGCGCAGGCTCGCGCCCGAGGACTGAGCGGGCCGCGCGGCGCGACGGATCGCGCGCCACCTAGTCGCATGCAGTGGTCGGTGGACCCGTCCGCACCCGGGGAGGACCCGCACGCCCCGCCTGAGCATCGGCACCGAGAACGGCGCGCCGACCGAGCCGCGCCACCAGGACCACGGCGCGGTCACCCCCGTGGTGCTCGTCCGCGGCTGGCCCCTCAGCAGCCGTTCCCGGGAGGAGCAGGTGCCCGGCGCTCGTCGGGTCCTCCACGGGCGGCGAGGTCCCGTGCTCCCCGGCCCGGTACGTCGAGGGCGGGCCGCACGGCGTCGACACCACGCGCGCGGAGGAGTTCGACCGGGCGCTGCTGGCCGCCGCAGCCGTCAGGCCGCGGCGGCCAGCCGCTGCGCGAGGACGTCGGCGTCCCCGTCCCACCCGGCCAGCGCCGCCGCGACCGCCCCGGGCGGCGGGGCGCCGAAGAAGACCAGCCGCTCCCCCACCGTCAGGGACGGCACGCCGAAGACGCCCCGAGCGGCTGCCCGGGCCCGCTCCGCGCGCAGCTGCGCCTGGCGCGCCGGGTCCCACGCAGCGGCCACGGCGCCGTCCCCGTCCAGGCCGCACGCGCGGGCGGCGCGACGCAGCACCCGCTCGTCGCCGACGTCCCGGCCCTCGACGAAGAACGCGCGCTGGACGGCGGCGCGCCACGCCCGCCCGGCGCCCTCCTCGGCCGCCCACGAGCCCGCTGCCAGCGCCAGCGTGGAGCGCGGCTGGTGCACGGGCACGTGGATCTCGCTGCCGTACGCGACCGCGAGCGGGTAGACCCGCTCCCGCCAGTGGTCCCGGATGTACGTGCCCCTCGGGTCGGGCAGCGGGTCCGGCGCCGGGCGCAGCTCGAAGGGCGCCCACTCCACCACCAGGCCTGCGTCCTCGGCGGCCTCGACCTCGGGCATGAGGAGGTGGCTGTAGGGGCACACGACGTCGTAGTGGTAGCGCAGCACGCGACGATGCTGCGCCACCGCGGAGCACGGACGAGCACCGACCCCGAGCACCGACCCCGAGCACCCGACCCGCGAGGAGGACCCGTGAGCGAGCACCCCGACCACGAGCTGGAGCCCCTGGAGGCCGACCCGACCGCGCCGCCGCGCCCGGAGGAGGAGGTCGCCGACGTCGCCCGCGCCGAGCCGGAGGACCCGCTGAGCGACCGGCCCCTGTGACGGGTCGGGGAGGTCCGCCGTCGTCGGACCTCCCCGACCCGGGGTCGACCCGGATCAGTGCGACCCGGATCAGTGCGACCCGTGACCGTGCGGCATCAGGTCGAGGGCGAGCATCGGGTTCCAGTAGTCGCGGTAGTGCACGAACCGGCCGCCGCGGACCGTGACCACCTCGATGTAGCGCGACGCGTAGGGCTCGCCCGTGGCGGTGACGACGCCGGCGAGGGTGAACTCGGCCACCACGACCTCCGGGTCGGTGGTCTCGTGCACGGTGAGGTCCTCCACGCGCTGGATCTCGAGGAAGGCGGGGAAGTCGCCCAGCTGGCGCTGCACCTGCGCGCGCCCGTGCAGCTGCTGGGGCCAGCCGGGCGGCGCGAACGCGTACTCCACCACGGCGTCCTCGGCGAACAGGTCGACGAAGCCGTTCATGTCCCTGGCCACCAGCAGGTCCAACCCCTGCTGGAAGACCTCGACCGCAGTGCTCGACATGGAACCCCTCCTCGGTCCAGGAGGTCCGCGCTAGAATGCGGACCACCGGTCCGCTCAACCGTACGGACTGGTGGTCCGCTTGGCAAGGGAGGGTTCGTGCGAGCTGACGCTGCGCGCAACCGGGAGGCGGTGCTGGCGGCGGCCGGACGCCTCTTCGACGCCGCGGCCGATCCGGACCAGGTCTCCATGGACGACGTCGCCGCGGCCGCGGGCGTCGGCAAGGGGACGCTGTTCCGCCGGTTCGGCAGCCGCACCGGGCTGGTCCTGGCCCTGTTCGAGCAGAGGACGAGCCAGCTGTACGACACGCTCACCGCGGTGGACGACCGGCGAGCACCCGCCGAGCAGGCGATGGACCTGCTCACCGCCCTGCTGCGCTTCAAGAACGAGAACCAGGTGGTCGCCCTCGCCATCGACGCCACCGACGGCAACCCGTACCACAACGCCGACTACGACCGGTGGCACGCGCTCCTGACGCGGATCGTCACCGGCGTCCGGGGCCCGCGGTCCGCGGACTTCCTGGCCCACGCGCTCCTCGCCGTCATCCGCAGCGACTTCGTCGCGCACCTGGGCGACTGGCCCGAGCGACGGCTGCACGACGGTCTGGCCGCTCTCGTCCACGCCGTGCTCGGCGACGGCGAGGCCTCCACGGCCCCCGCGCTCGAGCAGCCGTCCCCGTCCGCCAGCTCCTGACCCGAGCCCGCAGGGGCGAGGGCCCGCCGTCAGCCGGCCAGCGGATCGGGCTCGTCGCGGACCCGGGGCTGCCGGGCGCGGCCGAGGAGGACGAGGTTGTCGACGAGGCGGGCGACGTCGGCGGGGGCGAGGTCGGCGGTGCCGGTGAGCAGGCTGCGGTAGTGGATCGGGGCGATCAGGCCGTCGACGACGTCGGCGGGGGTCAGGCCCGCGGCGGCCGGACCGGCGGCGTCGAGCAGCGCCTGGATGCGCTCCACGCGGGGCGCGATCAGCTGCAGGGCCCGGTCGCGGCCGGTGCCCGGGTCCTCGACAGCGGCGATGATCGCGCGCAGGAACCCCAGGCCGCCGGGTCGGTCGACGCCCTCGACGGCGCTGCGGGCGTAGGCGCTCAGGTCCTCGCGCAGGTCACCGGTGCCGACCAGGGGCGAGGCGGCGTTCACGTGCTCGACGGCGACGTCGAGCACGAGGGCCGCCGGGGTGCCCCAGCGCCGGTAGATCGTCGCCGGGTGGACGCCGGAGCGCGCGGCGACCTCGGCGATGGTCACGTGCGCGCTGCCGTGCTCGGCGATCACGGCGCGCACGGCGTCGTGCACCGCCGCCCTGGTCCGTGCGGTGCGGCCACCGGGGCGCTGTCCACCGTGCCGCTGCGCCACCGCTCCAGGTTAAGGCGACCCTTCTTGCGTCCTCCAGGAGCATCGTGCACGCTCCTGCTAGTGCGAGTCCTCTCGCGCTAGGGGCACGGCACAGGCGAGCGGTGGAGGCTTCGTGGACAAGGTCCTGATCGTCGGGGCGGGCATCGCCGGGGAGGCGCTGGCCGCGCTGCTGGGGCGGGCGGGGTGGCGGGTCACCGTCGTGGAGGTGGCCCCGGGACCGCGCAGCGGAGGCCAGACGGTCGACCTGCGGGGGTCCTCGGCGGCCGCCCTCGAGCGGATGGGCCTGCTGGAGGCGTGCCGGGCGCGGCTGATCGCCCAGCGGGGCATCGCCTGGGTCGACGCCGGTGGTCACCGGATGGCGCAGATGCCGGTCGAGGCCTTCGGCGGTCGTGGGTTCGTCTCCAGCGCCGAGCTGCTGCGCGCGGACCTCGCCGCCGTGCTGCACGACGCCGCCGTCGGTGCGGGCGCGGAGCACCGCTTCGACGATCCCGTCACCGCCCTGGAGCCGGCGGGGACCGCGGTCGAGGCCCGCTTCCGCCGCTCCCGACCGGAGGGGTTCGACCTCGTGGTGGGCGCCGACGGAGCGCACTCGGCCGTGCGCCGGCTCGTCTTCGGCCCCGAGGAGGCCTTCGTGCGGCGCCTCGGGCTCGCCCACGCCTGGTTCACCGTGCCGCAGTCCCCCGCCACGGGCGCGGTCGACGGCTGGTACCTCGTGCACAACGCGCCCGGCTCCCGCCTGGTCGAGCTGCGCCCGGGCCGTCCGGGGCAGCTGGAGGCCGGCTTCACCTTCCCCGCCGAGCACCTGGACCGACTGCCCGACCGCCGTGACCGCGAGGCCCAGCACGCCCTGCTGGAGGAGGTGTTCGCCGGTGTCGGCTGGCGAGCGCCCCAGCTGCTCGCCGCCGCCCGCGCCGCCGAGGACTTCGCCGTGGACTCCTTCGACCAGATCCACACGGGCACCTGGAGCCGCGGGCGCGTCGTCCTGCTCGGTGACGCCGCCTGGTGCACCAGCCCCCTCAGCGGGCTGGGGACCGCTCTGGCCCTCACCGGCGCGGTCGCCCTGGCCGACGCCCTGGGCGACCACCCCCTGCCCGAGGCGCTGCACCGCTACGAGGCCGCCGTGCGCCCGCGAGCCCGCGCGGCCCAGCAGCTCCCGCCGGGCAGGGTGCGCACCTACGCCCCCCGCACCACCACCGGCATCCGCGCGAGCGCCGCCCTGATGACGCTGCTGCAGCACCAGCCCGCCGCGACGCTCCTGGAGGCCCTGGTCGACCGCAAGAGCGCCCACGGCAGCGACCGCGCTCCTGGCCGCGTCCGTCGCGGCGGGCGCCACGGTCGTGTCCGCCGTGCGCTGCCGGACCCCCAGCGCCGAGCTCCCGAGCTGATGCAGGGGCGTCCCTCCGGTCAGCGCGGAGCGGACCCGAACGGCACGGTGGTCACCGCCTCCCACGGGCCGCCGACGTAGCGCCACAGCGCCAGCCCGGTCGCCGTCACCTCGCTCGGGGTGAAGGCGGCCGACAGGGCGGCGTGCAGGGCGCGGGCGCGCTCGGGGTCGACCTTGTTCTGCACCGTCACGTGCGCGGACAGGCGCGCGCGGTCCTGGCGGGTCAGGACGTCCTCGCCGAAGGTGGCGGTGAACGCCGCCAGCAGCGCCGCGTGCAGCGCGGACAGCACCGGGGAGGCCAGCTGGTACGCCACCCCGCGCCCGAGCATCCGCACGCCCGTGACCGCGACGGGCAACGGCGCGGGCGGCGCGTGCTCCTCGCACGCCGCGAGGACGTCGTCCACCCGCGGTCCCGGCAGGGCGTGGAAGAGGGTCACGTGCGCGCCGACGTGGAGCCGCTCGGACGGGAAGTGCTGCCGGCGCAGCCGGTCGAAGCGCTCCTGGTCCTGCCGGGCGAGCGCGAGCGTCAGGACGAGCGGCGCGCCGTCCACCACCTCGGGCGTCCCGCTCAGGCGGAGCGGGTGGTCAGGGCGTGGGCGAACCAGTCGACGGTGCGCGCCAGCCCCTGCTCCCACGGCACTCGCGGGGCCCAGCCGAGCACGCGCCCGGCGAGGGTCGTGTCGGGACGGCGCACCTGCGGGTCGTCCACGGGCCGCTCGACGAAGCGGATCTGCGAGCCCGAGCCGCACGCGGCGACGACGTCCTCGGCGATCTGCAGGACCGTCAGCTCGGTGGGGTTGCCGATGTTGACCGGGTCGGGGTGGCCGCTGGCCGCGAGGGCGAGGACGCCGGCGACGAGGTCGTCGACGTAGCACACCGACCGGGTCTGCAGGCCGTCCCCGGCGACGGTGATGGGCTCCCCGGCCAGCGCCTGGCGGACGAACGTGGGGATGGCGCGCCCGTCGTGCGGGCGCATGCGGGGCCCGAAGGTGTTGAAGATCCGCACGATGGCGGTGTCGACGCCGTGCGCGGTGCGGTAGGCGGTGGTCATCGCCTCGGCGTAGCGCTTCGCCTCGTCGTAGACGCCGCGCGGGCCGACGGGGTTGACGTGGCCCCAGTAGTCCTCCGGCTGCGGGTGCACCTGCGGGTCGCCGTAGACCTCCGAGGTGGACGCGAGGACGAAGCGGGCGCCCTTGTCCTTGGCCAGACCCAGCGCGTGCAGGGTGCCGATCGCGCCGACCTTGAGGGTCTCGATGGGCAGCTGCAGGTAGTCGATGGGCGAGGCCGGGGACGCGAAGTGCAGCACGAGGTCGACCTCGCCCGGCACGTGCACGTAGTCGGTGATGTCGCAGCGCAGCAGCTGGAAGCCGGGGTGCTCGACCAGGTGGGCGACGTTGACCGGCGTCCCGGTGAGGAAGTTGTCCAGGCACACCACCCGGGTGCCGCGGGCCAGCAGCTCCTCGCACAGGTGGCTGCCGAGGAAGCCCGCCCCGCCGGTGACCACCGCTCGCCGCGGCGCCTGCGCCGCCTCCAGGGACCTCACGCGGGGATCCAACAGGACGGCGCCCGGGTGCGCCACAGCGCCCCCGGGCGCCGCTGGCCCGGACGGGTGGTCCGGACGCGCTCGCCGGGCCGGCTCAGCCGTTGAAGACCTCGTGGGTCACGCCGCTGGGACCCTCGTACTCGCGGTCGGGGATCGTCCGCAGCCGCTCCAGGACCTCCTGCGGGGCGCCCTGCTGCTCGGCGTGCTGGACGAGCGCGTCGCGGCCGGCGGGGTACTCCACACCGGACAGGTGCTTCTGCAGGTCGATCGGGCTGGGCTGGTCGGCCATCGGGACCTCCTCGTGTCGGGGACGGACGCACCTGACTACCCCGCCCGGCGCGCGCCCACGCCCCGCCCCGCGCGACACGCCGGACGGTCGGCGGCATCATCGCCGGCGATGACCGCTCCCTCCCCGCACACCCGCGACCGCGCCCCGGACCGCGCCTCCGACCGCGCCTCCGACCGCGCCTCCGACCGCGCCTCCGACCGCCCCGGGGAGCGCACGGGCAGGACCGGCGCCGCGCGCGCCGCGACGCGGGACGTCACGGTCGTCGTCGCCAGCCGCGACCGGCGCGAGGAGCTGCTCGCCTCCCTGCCGCGCCACGAAGCGCCGGTGGTCCTCGTCGACAACGGCTCCTCCGACGGCACCGCCGCGGCGGTGCGCGAGCGCGTGCCGGACGTCGACGTCGTCGCCCTGCCGGCCAACCTCGGCGCCGCCGCGCGCACCCTGGGCGCCCGGCGGGCGAGCACCCGCTACGTCGCCTTCGCCGACGACGACTCCTGGTGGGCGCCGGGCGCGCTCGCGCGCGCGGTGCGGCTGCTCGACGCCTCCCCGCGCGCCGCGCTGCTGGCGGCCCGCATCCTCGTCGGGCCGCAGGAGCGCCTCGACGGCCTGTGCGCGCAGATGGCGCGCTCGCCGCTGGGCACCGAGCCGGACCTGCCCGGGCCCAGCCTGCTCGGGTTCGTCGCCTGCGGGGCCGTCGTGCGCCGCGACGCGTTCCTCGCCGTCGGCGGCTTCGACGACGTCGTGGTCTTCCCCGGCGAGGAGGAGCGGGTGGCCCTGGACCTGGCCGCCGCCGGGTGGGGCCTGGCGTACGTCGACGAGCTCGTCGTCCACCACCACCCCAGCCCGGCGCGCGACGACCCGGCGCGCCGGCGCGCCCGCATCACCCGCGCGGGCCTGCTCACCGCGCTGATGCGCCGCCCGTGGCGCGTGGTCGCCGCCCGGGCGCGCGCGGCCTGGGCCGGCGGGGACGCCGGGCGCGCCGGCCTGCGCACGGCGCTGCCGGACGCGGCGCGGGCGCTGCGGGCGCGCCGCCGCCTGCCGGCCCGCGTCGAGGCCGCGGCGCGCCTGCTCGGGCAGGGCTGAGCCCGCGCGCCCGGCGCACGACGCCCGGCGCCCGGCGCGTGGTGCGCGGTGCCACACTGCCGGTCGTGGAGGATGCGGTCGCGCCCGCGGTCGAGCGCCGGCTGCAGCTGCTGCGCGCCGGCGGGCACCGGGTCACCGCGGCCCGCCGCGCCGTCCTGGAGGTGCTCGCCGGCGCCGCCGGCGAGCACCTGAGCGCCGAGGACGTGGTGCAGCAGGCGGCGGCCCGGCGCCCGGGCGTGCACCGGGCCACGGTGTACCGGGCCGTGGAGGCCCTGCGCGACCTGGGCCTGCTCACCCACACCCACAGCGCCCGCGGCGCGACGACCTACCACCTGGCGACCGGGGAGCCGCACGCGCACGTGCAGTGCTCGGCGTGCGGGATCCTGCAGGACGTGCCCGCCGCGGCCCTGGCGGACCTCGCCGAGCGCCTGGCCGCCGAGCGCGGCTTCGTCCTCGACCCCGGCCACGTGGCCCTGCTGGGCACCTGCCGCGCCTGCTCCCGGGGCCGGGACCCGGGCGCTCAGCCGTAGAAGACGCGCTCGACGACCCGGCGGGCGCGGCGCATGTGCCGGCGCACGTCCTCGTCGAAGGCGTTCGCGGACCCGGCGGGGTGCCCGGCCAGGCGCGCGGCGGCCTCCAGCTCGCCGACGTCGGAGGGCAGGACGTCGGTGGGACGGCCCGCGCGCAGCACCAGGGCGTCGCGGGCGCGCGAGACCGTCCGCCACGCGGCGTCCAGGACGGCGGCGTCGTCGCCGTCCAGGACGCCGGCCCCGACCGCGGCGGCCAGCGCGCCGGTCGTCGACGTCGCGCGCAGCGCGGGCACCTCGGCGGCGTGCCGCATCTGCAGCAGCTGGGCGGTCCACTCCACGTCGGCCAGGCCGCCCGGGCCGAGCTTGAGGTGGCGCCGGGGGTCGACGCCGCGCGGCAGCCGCTCGGCCTCCACGCGCGCCTTGACGCGGCGCACCTCGCGCACCACCGCCTCCCCGGCCCCGCCGGGGGGGAAGCGCACCGGGTCGACCAGCTCGAGGAACGCCGCTCCCAGCGCGGGGTCCCCGGCGACGGGGACGGCGCGCAGCAGGGCCTGGGCCTCCCACGGCTGCGCCCAGCGGCCGTAGTACTCCCGGTAGGAGGCCAGGGAGCGGGCCAGCGGGCCGTCGCGCCCCTCCGGGCGCAGCTTGGCGTCGACCTCCAGGGCGGGCTCCGGGCCGGGGGCGGTGAGCACCCGGCGCAGCTCCCCGACGATCGCCAGGGCCTGCTCCTGGGCGGCCGCGGCGCTCGCGCCCGGCAGGGGGTCGTGGACGAAGAGCACGTCGGCGTCGCTGCCGTAGCCCATCTCCGCCCCGCCGAGCCGGCCCATGCCCACCACCGCGACGCGCGTGAGCGCCTCCCGGCTCGTGCGCTCGACGACCGCGCGCACGGCCACCGCCAGGGCCGCGTCCAGGGCCGCCGCCGTCGCGGCGCTGATCGCCGCGCGGGCCCGCTCGGGCTCCACGAGCCCCAGCACGTCGCCGAGGGCCGTGCGCAGCAGCTCGCGGGCGCGCAGCCGGCGCACCACGGCCGCCGCGGCGGCGCGCTCCTCCTGGCGCGCGAGCGCGTGCGAGGCCTCCACCGCGAGCGCGCGCGGGTCGCGCGGGAGCAGGTCGGCGTCCGTGCCGAGCCAGCGGGTGGCCTCCGCGTCGCGCTCGAGCCCGGCGGCGACGAACCGGCTGGACGCCGTCGCGGCGGCCATCCGCTGCGCCGCGGCGCCCTCGTCGCGCAGCATCTTCAGGTACCAGTGGGTGCCGCCGAGGCGCTCGCTGATGCGCCGGAAGCTCAGCAGCCCGCCGTCCGGGTCGGCGCCGTCGGCGAACCAGCCGAGCATCACCGGCAGCAGCTGGCGCTGGATCGCGGCGCGGCGGCTGACGCCGGAGCTGAGGGCGGCGATGTGGCGCAGCGCCCCGGCCGGGTCGCGGTAGCCGAGCGCGGCCAGGCGCGCGCGGGCGGCGTCGGGCGTCAGCTGCACCTCGTCGGTGCTCAGCTGCGCCGCCGCCGCCAGCAGCGGGCGGTAGAAGAACAGCTCGTGCAGGCGCCGCACGCGCCGGCGCACCGCCGCCCACTCGGCGCGCAGCCCGTCGGCCCCGCCGGGCACCCCGGCGGCGCGCGCGAGGCGGCGCAGGTCCGCGTCGTCCTCGGGCACCAGCTGCGTGCGGCGCAGGCGGTGCAGCTGCAGGCGGTGCTCGAGCACGCGCAGGAACCGGTAGTCGCGGTCGAGGGCGGCGGCGTCGTGGCGGCCCACGTACCCGAACGCCGAGAGCCGCTCCAGGGCCTCCAGCGTCGCCGCGACCCGCAGGGCGGGCTCGGTGCGCCCGTGCACGAGCTGCAGCAGCTGGACGCCGAACTCCACGTCGCGCAGCCCGCCGCGGCCGAGCTTCAGCTGGCGGTCCGCCTCCTTCGCCGGCACGTGCTCCTCCACCCGGCGGCGCATCGCCTGGGTGTCCGGGACGAGGTCGGGGCGGTCGGCGGCGCTCCACACCATCGGCCCCACGGCCTCGGCGTAGGCGGCGCCGAGCTCGGCGTCCCCCGCCGCCGGGCGGGCCTTGAGCAGCGCCTGGAACTCCCACGTGCGCGCCCAGCGCCGGTAGTACGCGACGTGGCTGTCGAGGGTGCGCACCAGCGGCCCGTCGCGCCCCTCCGGGCGCAGGCCCGCGTCGACCGGCCACAGGGTGCCCTCGGCGGTGGCGGCCGAGCAGGCGCTCGCGAGTTCGGCCGCCAGCTGCGCGCCCACCCGCAGGGCGGTGGCCTCGTCGCAGCCCTGCGCCGGGGCGACGACGTGGACGACGTCGACGTCGCTGACGTAGTTCAGCTCCTGCGCGCCGCACTTGCCCATCGCGATCACCGCGAGCCGGGCGGCGGGCGCGCCGGGCACCACGGCCCGGGCGAGGGCGAGCGCGGCCTCGAGGGCGGCGTCGGCGAGGTCCGCGAGGTGCCCGGTGACGACGTCGACGGACGCCACCGGCTCGGGGTCGGCGAGGTCGACCGCGGCCAGGGTCAGCAGCCGGCGCCGGTACGCCACGCGCAGCGCGTCCCGGCCCGGGCCGCGCTCGGAGGAGGCCACGGGCACCGGCGCCTGCGGGTCGGCCCCGACGGCGGCGAGCAGGTCCGCGCGCACCTGCGCGGCGGTGCGGTGCGGACCGACCCGCAGCGCCTCCCAGTGCTCGGGGTGGCGCACCAGGTGCTCCCCGAGCGCCACGGAGCCGCCGAGCACGGCGAGCAGGCGCCGGCGCACGACGCCGTCCTCGGCCAGCAGGCCCTGCACGCCGGCGCGCACGCCCGCGGGCACCGCGGGCCGGCCGAGGGCCTCCAGCAGGCGCACGAGCGCGAGCAGGCCGCGGTCGGGGTCCGGCGTGCGCGCCAGCGCCGCCAGCAGCTCCTCCACGTCCGCGCCGGTGCCGGCCAGGCGCGCCAGCGCCGGGTCGGACAGCAGCCGGGCGGCCGCGGGCGGGTCGGTGAACCCCAGCCGGGCCAGGGTGCCCGCGGTGCTGGCGGCGCGCGGCGTCGTCACCGCGCGGCTCCCGCCCCGGGCCCGGCGCCCGCCGCCGCGAGCAGCGCCTCGCCGTGCCCGCGGGCGAGCGCGCCCAGCTCGCCGTCGCGCCGGCGCATCCCGGCGAGCTCGGCGGCCGCGTCGGTGCCGCGGACGGCCAGGTCCCGGCCGTGGCCGGCCAGCCACTCCCCGTAGACCCGCGGGGTCACCTCCGGGTGGTACTGCACGCCCCAGGCGCGGTGCCCGAGGCGGAACGCCTGCACCGGGTAGGCGGCGCTGGCCGCCAGCAGGACGGCGTCCGGCGGCAGGGCGCTCACGGCGTCCCCGTGGGCCTGCGGCGCGCGCCAGGAGGGGCCGAGCCCGCCCACCAGCGGGTCGCCGTCCGCGCCGGGAGCGGCGGTGACGGGCAGGACGCCGACCTCCGGGCCCGCGCCGCCGCGCTCGACGCGCCCGCCGGTGGCCAGGGCGAGCAGCTGCGCCCCCAGGCAGATCCCGAGCACGGCGGCGCCGTCCGCGACCGCCGCCGCGAGCAGGCGCCGGGTCGCGGGCAGCCACGGCGCCGCGTCGTCCTCCCAGGCGGCGACCCGCCCGCCGAGGACGACCAGCGCGTCGTGGTCGGCCGGGCGCGCGGGCAGCGGGTCCCCGCGGTAGGGGCGGCGCAGGTCGACCGCGGCGCCGGGCAGCGCCAGGCGGCCGAGGGGGCAGCCGTCCTCGTGCTGGACGACGAGCACCCGCGGCGCTCGCGCCCCCGCAGCACCGCCTCCAGCACCGCCTCCAGCACCGCCTCCAGCACCGCCCCCACCACCGCTCACGGCGCCGCTCACAGGACCGGCAGGTAGCGGCGCAGCTCGAACGGGGTGACCTGGCGGCGGTACTCGGCCCACTCCAGGCGCTTGTCGCGCAGCAGGTGGTCGAAGACGTGCTCGCCGAGGGTCTCCGCGGCCAGCTCCGAGCCCTGCAGCACCTCCAGGGCCCGGCCCAGGCTCGCCGGCAGCGGGTCGATGTCCAGGGCCCGCCGCTCCGCGTCGGTGAGGGACTCCACGTCGTCGTCGGCGGGCTCGGGCAGGTCGTAGCCCTCCTCCACGCCCCTCAGGCCCGCGGACAGCAGCAGCGCGAACGCGAGGTAGGGGTTGACCGCGGAGTCCAGCGCCCGGTACTCGACGCGGGCGGAGTTGCCCTTGCGCGGCTTGTACAGCGGCACCCGCACCAGGGCCGAGCGGTTGTTGTGGCCCCAGCTGACGTAGGACGGCGCCTCGTGGCCGCCCCACAGCCGCTTGTAGGAGTTGACGAACTGGTTCGTCACCGCCGTCATCTCCGGCGCGTGGCGCAGCAGGCCGGCGATGAACTGCCGGCCCGTCTTCGACAGCTGGTACTGCCCGGCGGCGTCGTGGAAGGCGTTGCGGTCGCCCTCGAACAGCGACATGTGGGTGTGCATGCCAGAGCCCGGGTGCTCGGCGAAGGGCTTGGGCATGAAGGTCGCGTACACGCCCTGCTCGAGCGCGACCTCCTTGATGATCGTGCGGAAGGTCATGATGTTGTCCGCGGTCGACAGCGCGTCGGCGTAGCGCAGGTCGATCTCGTTCTGCCCGGGCCCGCCCTCGTGGTGGCTGAACTCCACCGAGATGCCCATCGACTCCAGCAGCGAGATCGCGCGCCGCCGGAAGTCCTGGCCGGTGCCGCGCGGCACGTGGTCGAAGAAGCCCCCGGCGTCCACCGGCACCGGGGTGCCGGTGCGCAGCGACTCCTCGGTGAGCACGTAGAACTCGATCTCGGGGTGGGTGTAGAAGGTGAAGCCGAGGTCGGCGGCGCGGGCCAGGACGCGCTTGAGCACCTGGCGGGAGTCCGCGGCGGCGGGCTCGCCGTCGGGGGTGAGGATGTCGCAGAACATGCGCGCGGTGCCCTGGCCGGTCTGGGCGTCCATGCGCCACGGCAGCACCTGGTAGGTCGAGGGGTCCGGCCGCATCAGCATGTCGGCCTCGGAGACCCGGGTCAGGCCCTCGACGGCGCTCCCGTCGAAGCCGATGCCCTCGGTGAAGGCCCCCTCCAGCTCCGCCGGAGCGACGGCCACCGACTTCAGCGACCCGACCACGTCGGTGAACCACAGGCGGATGAAGCGGATGTCGCGCTCCTCCACCGACCGGAGCACGAACTCCTGCTGCCTGTCCATGGGCCCATCGTGGCACCCGGCGCCCCCGGGCCCGCCCGCCCGCCCGGGGAGCGGGCGGGCGGGAGCGGGAGCACGATGGTGCGTCGTGACTCCTCCCGGCAGCGACCCCCGTCGCTGGCGCATCCTCACCGTCTGCCTGGCGTCGGGCTTCCTCAGCCTGCTCAGCGTGAGCATCGTCAACGTCGCGCTGCCGGCCGTGCAGGCGGGCGTGGGGGCGTCCGCCGCGCAGCTGCAGTGGGTGCTCACCGGGTACGCCCTCACCTTCGGCCTGGCCCTGGTGCCCGCGGGGCGTCTGGGCGACTCCTACGGGCGGCGGCGCCTGTTCATGACCGGCCTGGCCGTCTTCCTCCTCGCCAGCCTCGCGTGCGGGCTCGCGACGAGCCCCGGGGCGCTGATCGCGGCGCGCCTGGCGATGGGCGTCGGCGCCGGCGTGCTCAACCCGCAGGTCAGCGCCATCATCCAGAACCTCTTCACGGGCGCCGAGCGCGGGCGGGCGTTCGGCCTGTTCGGGGGCACCATCGGCGTCTCCACCGCCATCGGCCCCCTCCTCGGCGGCGCGATCCTCGCCCTGGTGCCCGGCGGCGGCGCCTGGCGCTGGGTGTTCTGGGTCAACCTGCCCGTGGGCGCGGTGGCCCTGCTGCTCGCCCACCGGCTCCTGCCGCGCGAGGAGGGCACGCGGCACGAGCGCCTGGACGTCGTCGGCTCGCTGCTGCTCGGGCTGGCCGTGCTCGGGGTGCTGCTCGGCCTGCAGGAGCAGGCCGTCCTCGGCCTGCCGCTCGCCCTCGCCGTCCTGCTCGCCGCCGCGGCCGCGGCCGGCGCGTTCGTGGCCTGGGAGCGCCGGTACGCCGCCTCGGGCCGCACGCCGCTGGCCCGCCCGGCGCTGCTGCGCCACCCGCCCTTCGCCGCGGGCGTGCTCGTCGGCAGCCTGTACTTCGCCGGCTTCACGGCGATCTTCGTCGTCCTCACCCTGTACCTGCAGCAGGGCCTCGGCTACACGCCGCTGCAGGCGGGCCTGAGCACCACCCCGTTCGCGATCGCCGGGGCGGTCACCGCGCCCCTGGCCGGGCGGGTCGTCACGCGGGTGGGGCGGCGCATGGTCGTGGCGGGCCTGTGCCTGGTCGCCGCCGGCCTGCTGGCCGGCGTCCTGGTCGTCGAGGTCCTCGCGCCGGCGGTCGGCGCGGGGTGGACGGGCGCGCTGCTGGCCCTGCCGCTGGCCGTCGCGGGCGCGGGCGGCGGCCTGGTGATCAGCCCCAACGTCACCCTGACCCTGGCCGAGGTGCCGCTGGAGGACGCCGGCAGCGCCAGCGGCGTGCTGCAGACGGCGCAGCGCCTGGGCTCGGCGGCCGGCATCGCGGGGATCAGCGCCGTCTTCTTCGCCGTCTCCGCGGGCGGGCGGTGGCAGCCGGCGATCACCGTCTCCCTGCTGGTCACCGCGGGCCTGGTGGCCCTCGCGCTCGTCCCCGCCGTCCTGGACGCGCGACGGCGGGTCCGCTCCCCGGCAGTGCTGACCGGCCCGACCTCGCCGGTGGTCGCCCACCCGCTCGGCGGCGAGCACTGGCATCACTAGGCTCCCGGGGCATGCCACAGCTGCGACTGGCGCTCGCGCAGGTGGACCCGACCGTGGGCGACCTGCCCGGCAACGCCCGCCTGGTGCGCGAGCGCACCGCCGAGGCCGCCCGCGCCGGCGCCCACCTGGTGGCCTTCCCCGAGATGGTCCTCACCGGCTACCCGGTCGAGGACCTCGCGCTGCGCGCCTCGTTCGTGCAGGCCTCGCGGGCGGCGCTGCGGCAGCTGGCGGCCGACCTGCACGCCGACGGCCACGGCGACCTGCCCGTCGTCGTCGGCCACCTCGACCGCGCCGAGGACCTGCGCGGCGGGCAGGTGGACCTGGACCTGGTGGAGACCGGCCGCGACGAGCACGGCGGCTCCGCGCTGCCCAAGGGCCTGCCGCAGAACTGCGCGGCGGTGCTGCACGGGGGGCGGGTGGTGGCCCGCTACGCCAAGCACCACCTGCCGACCTACGGCGTCTTCGACGAGTTCCGCGTCTTCGTGCCCGGCCGCGACCTGGCGGTGGTGCGGGTCGCCGGCGTCGACGTGGCCCTCGCGATCTGCGAGGACCTCTGGCAGGACGGCGGGCCGGTGGCGATGACGCGGGCGGCCGGCGCGGACCTGCTGCTGGTGGTCAACGGCTCCCCGTACGAGCGCGACAAGGACGACACCCGCCTGGAGCTGGTGCGCCGCCGCGCCGTCGAGGCCGGCTGCACCCTGGCGTACCTGAACGCGGTCGGCGGGCAGGACGACCTGGTCTTCGACGGCGACTCCCTCGTCGTGGACGCCGCCGGGCACCTCCTCGCGCGCGGTCCGCAGTTCGCCGAGGCGCTGCTCGTGGTCGACCTCGACCTGCCCTCCGAGCCCGGGCGCGCGGCCCCCGAACCGGTGCCCGGGGTGGTGCGCGTCGTCGTCGGGAACGAGCCGGTGGCCCCGTACGAGCCGCTGCCCCCGCCGCAGGCCCCCCGCCTGGACGAGGTCGGGGAGGTGTGGACGGCGCTGGTGACGGGGCTGCGGGCCTACGTGCGCAAGAACGGCTTCGAGCGCGTCGCCCTGGGCCTGTCCGGCGGCATCGACTCGGCCGTGGTCGCCGCCCTCGGGGTCGACGCCCTGGGCGCCGGGTGCGTCACGGGCGTGTCCATGCCCAGCGTCCACTCCTCGGAGCACTCCAAGGACGACGCCGCGGACCTGGCCCGGCGCACCGGGCTGGACTACCGGGTCGTGCCGATCGCGCCCGTGGTGGACGCCTTCACGGCGGACCTGGCAGCGGTCGTGCGGCTCGGCGGCTTCGCCGAGGAGAACCTGCAGGCGCGCGTGCGCGGCACCACCCTCATGGCGCTGAGCAACTCCGAGGGCCACCTGGTGGTGGCGACGTCCAACAAGAGCGAGCTGGCCGTGGGCTACTCCACGCTCTACGGCGACTCCGTCGGCGGCTTCGCGCCGCTGAAGGACGTGCCCAAGACGCTGGTGTGGGAGCTGGCGCGCTGGCGCAACGCGCACGCGCAGCGCCGCGGGGAGACCCCGCCGATCCCGGAGCGCTCCATCACCAAGCCGCCGTCGGCGGAGCTGCGCCCGGGCCAGACCGACCAGGACTCCCTGCCCCCGTACGAGGTGCTCGACGCGGTGCTCGAGCGGTACGTCGTCGGCGCGCAGGGGCGCTCGGAGCTGCTGGCCGCCGGGCTGGACCCCGAGGTCGTCGACGCGGTCGTGCCGCTGGTGGACCGCGCGGAGTGGAAGCGGCGCCAGTTCGCCCCCGGCACCAAGATCAGCGCGGTCGCGTTCGGCCGCGACCGGCGGCTGCCGATCACCACCCGCTGGCGCGAGGAGCGGTCCCGATGAGCGAGCCGGCGATCGCCCCGAAGCGGGTGCGCGTGCACCACCTGCGGCAGATGAAGGCGGCGGGCCAGCCGATCGCCATGCTCACCGCCTACGACGCCCTGACCGCGGCCATCTTCGACGAGGCGGGCATCGACGTCCTGCTCGTCGGGGACTCCATGGGCGACAACCTGATGGGCTACGCCACCACCCTGCCCGTCACGGTCGAGGAGCTGCTGCCGCACGTGCGGGCGGTCGCCGACCGCGGCGGGCGCCCGCTGGTGGTCGCGGACCTGCCCTTCGGCAGCTACGAGGTCTCCCCCGAGCAGGCCGTCACGACGGCGGTGCGCTTCCTCAAGGAGGGCCGGGCGCACGCGGTGAAGTTCGAGGGCGGCGCGCGGGTGCTGCCGCAGGTGCGCGCCGTCACCGGCGCCGGCATCGCGTTCATGGGCCACCTCGGCTACACCCCGCAGTCGGTGCACAGCCTCGGCGGGCCGCGCGTGCAGGGGCGGGGGGACGCCGGGGACCGCCTCCTCGCCGACGCCCTGGCGCTGCAGGAGGCGGGCGCCTTCGCGATCGTGCTCGAGGTCGTGCCCGCGCCGCTGGCGCAGCGGGTCAGCGAGGCGCTGGAGATCCCCACCATCGGCATCGGCGCCGGCGCCGGCTGCGACGGGCAGGTGCTGGTGTGGACCGACGTGGCCGGCCTGACCCCCCGGATGCCGAAGCTGGCGAAGGCGTACGCCGACGTGCGCGGCGCGCTGCTCGGCGCGGCGCGCGAGTACGCCGCTGAGGTCCGCGCGCGCGCCTTCCCGGCCGAGGAGCACACCCACCCCGAGTAGCCGACTAGCACCGCGGGCGCCGGACCCCCACCATGCGCCCATGCGCCTCGTCTACAACTCCTTCGCCGGCCGCTACTCGGACAGCCCGCGGGCGGTCTACGAGCGGCTGCGCGAGCTCGGCGACGAGCACGAGCACACGTGGCTCGCCGACCCCGCCCACCTGTCCGGCTTCCCCGCGGACGCGCGCACCGTCGTCCTGGACAGCGCGGAGGGCGTCGCGGCCCTGGAGTCCGCCGACGCGGTCGTGGCCAACACGCACACCGAGGTCGAGTGGACCAAGGCGCCCGGGGCGCTGTACCTGCAGACCTGGCACGGCACGCCGCTCAAGCGCATCCACCACGACGTCCTGCCGACCTCCGCCCCCGGGGACCGCCTGCAGCGCCTCGACCGCGACGTCGCGCGCTGGGACGTGCTGCTCTCGCCCAACCGGGTCAGCACCGAGCGGCTGCGCCGGGCGTTCCGCTTCGACGGGCGGGTGGTGGAGACCGGCTACCCGCGCAACGACCTGCTGCTCTCCCCCGAGCGCGACGCCGTGCGCGCGAAGGTGCGCGCCGACCTGGGCATCGCCGACCACACCACCGCCGTGCTGTACACGCCCACCTGGCGCGACGACGACTACTACGCGCAGGGCCGCCCCGACATCCGGCTCGCGCTCGACGTCGAGCGCTTCGTGGAGCGGATGGGCGAGGACTGGGTGCTGCTGCCCCGCCTGCACTACATGATGACCGACCGGATGCAGCCCCTGGTGGGGCCGGGCGTGCGCGACGTCTCCTGGCACCCGGACGTCCGCGAGCTGTACCTGGCCGCGGACGCCATGGTCACCGACTACTCCTCGACGATGTTCGACTTCGCCGTCACCGGCAAGCCGCTGCTCTTCTTCGCCTACGACCTCGCCACCTACCGCGACTCCGTGCGGGGGCTGTACTTCGACCCCATCCCCGAGGCGCCCGGCCCGGTGGCGCAGACGCTGCCGCAGCTGCTGGACGCGCTGTCGGACCTCGACGGCGTCCGCCGCGAGCACGCCGGGCGGTACGCCGCGTTCCAGGAGCGGTACTGCCACCTCGAGGACGGCCGCGCCACGGATCGGGTCCTCGACCTCCTGCTGGAGGGCCGCTGATGGCCGCGCAGGACCCCGGCACCGCGGCCGGCCTCACGGTCGGGTACGCCGCGGCGCTGGAGCAGTTCGCGCCCGCCGAGGCGGTCGCCCTGACCGCCCTGGCCGAGCAGCACGGGTTCTCCGGGTGCATGGCCGCCGACCACTTCCAGCCCTGGGTGCCCGCCCAGGGCGAGGCGTCGTTCGTGTGGTCGGTGCTGGCGGCGGTCGGCGAGCGCACCCGCGGCGACTTCGGCCCCGGCGTGACGTGCCCGTCCTTCCGCTTCCACCCGGCCGTGGTGGCGCAGGCGGCGGCGACGCTGGAGTCGATGTACCCGGGCCGCTCCTGGCTGGGCGTCGGGGCCGGGGAGGCGCTCAACGAGCACGTCCTCGGCACGTACTGGCCCGAGGCCGGCCAGCGCAGCGCGATGGTGTTCGAGGCCGTCGACGTGATCAAGGAGCTGTTCGACGCCTCGCTCGCCGGCAGGGACGTCAAGCACGACGGCCGGTACTTCCGGATGGAGTCCTCGCGGCTGTGGACGATGCCGCAGCAGGCCCCGCCCGTGCTCGTGGCCACCGCCGGGCCGGTCAACGCTCGGCGCACCGGGCGGCACGCCGACGGGATCATCACCGTCGGGGCGCCGCTGGAGAAGATCTCCGGGCTCTTCGACCGGTTCGCCGAGGGCGCCCGCGAGGCGGGCAAGGACCCGGACGCCATGCCCAGGCTGCTGCAGCTGCACCTGTCGTGGGCGCCGACCCGCGAGGAGGCGCTGGCGAACGCGATGGACCAGTGGCCCAACGGCGGCATGGCGTTCCCCAAGGCCGACGTCCGCTCCCCGCACGACTTCGCCGCGATGGCGAAGCTGGTGCGCCCGGAGGACTTCTCCGGGCGGCTGCTGATCTCCGAGGACCCGGACGAGCACCGCGCGCACATCCAGCGCTTCGTCGACCTCGGCTTCGACCGGGTCTACCTGCACAACGTCGGCCGGAACCAGGAGCAGTGGCTGGAGGTCTTCGGCCGCGACGTCCTGCCGAAGCTGACCCGGTAGCCCGCTGCCCGGCCGGGCGGGGCGAGCCGCCCAGCCGGTCCTCCCTCAGTCGTCCGCGCGCTCCGCGTCGTCCCAGGCCTCGGTGCGCGCCCGCGCGATCTGCAGGGCGTGCTCGGCCTCCGCGCGCGTGGCGTAGGGGCCCATGAGGTCCCTGCCCGGCGCGGTGTGGCCCTCGTCGACCTGACCCGTGCGCACGTTGAACCAGTACTTCATCTCGGGCTCGGACACCCGGCACCTCCTCGCTGCTGCGTCCCCGCGTCGGGGAGGACGATCGTGCCGTCGACCTAGACTCGGCGCATGCCCGCGAGCGCACCCGCCACCGCTCCCCTCGGCACCCTGCGACCCGGCGCGGTCAGCCCCCGCCGCCCGGTGCCGGCGTCGATCCCGCGCCCGGAGTACGTCGACCGCCCGGCGCCGCGCCCCTACACCGGCCCGGAGGTCAAGGACGCCGCCACGATCGCGCGGATGCGGGTGGCGTGCCGGCTCGCCGCGCAGGCCCTCGCCGAGGTCGGCCGGCACGTGGCGCCCGGCGTGAGCACCGACGAGCTGGACCGCGTCGGGCACGAGTTCCTCGTCGCCGCGGGCGCCTACCCCTCCACGCTCGGCTACCGCGGCTTCCCCAAGGCCGTCTGCACGAGCGTCAACGAGGTCGTCTGCCACGGCATCCCCGACTCCACGGTGCTGGCCGAGGGCGACATCGTCAACGTCGACATCACCGCGTTCGTCGTCGTCGACGGCGTGGGGGTGCACGGGGACACCAACGCGACGTTCTGCGTCGGCGAGGTCGACGAGGAGTCGCGCCTGCTCGTCGAGCGCACCCGCGAGGCCCTCGAGCGCGGCATCAGGGCCGTCAAGCCCGGCCGGGAGGTCAACGTCATCGGGCGGGTGATCGAGACCTACGCCCGCCGCTTCGGCTACGGGTCGGTGCGCGACTTCACCGGGCACGGCATCGGCACCGCGTTCCACTCCGGCCTCGTCATCCCCCACTACGACGCGGCCCCGCGCCACGCCGAGGTGATCGAGCCGGGCATGACCTTCACCATCGAGCCGATGCTCACCCTGGGCACGGTGGAGTGGGACATGTGGGAGGACGGCTGGACGGTCGTGACCAAGGACCGCCGCCGCAGCGCCCAGTTCGAGCACACCGTGCTCGTCACCGACACCGGCGCCGAGGTGCTCACCCTCCCCTGAGCCGGCGCCCCGCACTGGTCCGCCGTCCGGGCACGGCCTAGCGTGCGGCGGGTGGAGCGGATCGGGGTGGGCATCGACATCGGCGGCTCGGGCATCAAGGGCGCCCCCGTGGACCTGGGGGCGGGTGAGCTGACCGCGGAGCGGCTGCGCGAGCCCACGCCCCAGCCCTCCAGGCCCGCCGCCGTCGCGCGCGTGGTCGCCGACCTGGCGCGCACGATCACCGGCGGCCTCGGGGACGCCGGGCAGGGCCTGCCGCTCGGGGTCACGTTCCCGGCGGTGATCCAGCACGGCACGGCGCGCACCGCCGCGAACGTGCACGAGGCGTGGATCGGCACCGACGTGCAGGCGCTGCTGGCGGAGGCCACGGGCCACCCCGTGCACGTGGTCAACGACGCGGACGCCGCCGGCGTGGCCGAGGCCCGCTTCGGCGCGGCGAAGGGGGTGCGGGGCGTCGTCCTGGTCGCCACCCTCGGCACGGGCATCGGCACGGCGCTGCTGGTGGACGGCGTCCTGGTGCCCAACACCGAGCTCGGGCACCTCGAGGTCGGCGGCCACGACGCCGAGACGCGGGCGTCGGACGCCGCCCGCGAGCGCGAGGACCTGACCTACAAGCAGTGGGCGAAGCGGCTGCAGGCGTACTTCGGGGCGCTGGAGGCGCTGTTCTGGCCCGACCTGCTCGTCGTCGGGGGCGGCGTCTCGCGCAAGTCCGAGAAGTTCCTGCCGCTGCTGGAGCTCAGGACGCCGATCGTCCCGGCGCGCCTGCAGAACCAGGCCGGCATCGTGGGCGCCGCGGTGCTCGCGGCGGAACGGGCCGGGAGCTAGCCGCCGGACCCCTGCGACGACGCCTCGGCCGTCCTGGACGACGTCCCCGCCGACGCGGCCGGGAACGACCCGGACGGGGTCGAGGAGGACGGCGCGCCCGCGGCCGACGAGGACGACGAGCCGCCGTCGCCGGGGGCGCCGGCGGTCTGCTCCACCAGGGAGGACGTCTCCTCCGCCGCCGTTCCCGGCTCCGCGGTCCCGCTGGTCGGCTCTGGGCCGGTGCTCGTGCTGCCGGAGGGCTCCGGCTCCGGCTCCGGGTCGGGAGTCCCCGGGGAGGGGCTGCGCGTCGGCGGCGGCGCGTCGGTGGTCGTCGTCGAGCTCGGCGAGCCCTCCGGCGAACCGGAGGACCGGCCGGAGGACCCACCGGAGGACTCGCCGGAGGACTCGCCGGACGACTCGCTGGAGGACTGCGGCTCCTGCGACGCCTCCTGCGAGGGCTCCTGGGAGGGCTCCGGCTCCTCCGGCGTCGGCTCCGCGGCGGTCCGCGCCGGTGCGGGCGGCGACGGCACTGCGGGGGCGGCCGGGCGCAGCGTGGACACGCGCCCGGGCAGCGCCGACCCGGTGGGCACCGGCTCCGCGAGGGGGATCACCAGCTCGTCCGCCAGCTGCGAGGACGGCGTGGACCGGGCGCTGACGCTGGTCTCGGACCAGCTGGGGCGGGCGGGACCGCCGTCGGCCGGGACGTGGAAGTCGCCCAGGGCGCCGACGAGGGTCGCGGCGACGAGGGCGCCCGCGACCCCGAGCGCGACCCCCTCGGCGGGGTGCGCCAGCAGCCGGCGCTTGCGCGCCGTGCTGACCCGTCGTCCCACGTGTGCCTCTCCGCCGCGCGCCCCGTCAGCCGCGGGGAGGCTGCTGCGGGGGTCCTCGGCCACGGTAGTGGCGCGGGTGGCCCCTCCTCAGGACTTCCGCGCAACCGGTGCCCGGCGTGTCGCCGCGCGCCAGGCGTGTCGCGGCGTCCGGTCGCGGCGCGCCCAGGCGGCCCTGCCCGGGTCGGCGCCGCGAACGGCGCGGCACGACCCACCGCCGGGGCGGGCGGGCGCGGGAAGCGCCCGCCCGTCCCGCGCGTTGACCCGGCCGTGAAGGTCGAGATCTGGTCCGACGTCGTCTGCCCCTGGTGCTACATCGGCAAGCGCCGCTTCGAAGCCGCCCTGGAGCGCTTCGGGCACCGCGACGAGGTCGAGGTGGAGTGGAAGGCGTTCGAGCTGGACCCGACGGCGACGTCGGCGTCCGCTGCCGAGACCGCCCGCCCGGACGACTACGCGACGCGGCTGGCGGCCAAGTACGGCACCTCGCTGGAGCAGGCGCGCGGGATGCTCGCGTCCATGACGGCCGCAGCAGCCGAGGAGGGCCTGGACTTCCACTTCGAGCGCGCGGTGCGCGCCAACACCGCCGACGCGCACCAGGTGGTCCTCCTGGCGGGCGAGCACGGCCTCCAGGACGCCGTGGAGGAGCGCCTGATGCGGGCGTGCTTCACCGAGGGGGAGGCCGTCGGCGACCGCGAGGTGCTCGTGCGCCTGGCCGCCGAGGCGGGCCTGGACGCCGAGGAGGTGCGCGCCGTCCTGGCCGAGGGCCGCCTGCTGGAGGCGGTGCGCGCCGAGGAGGCGGAGGCCGCGGCCCTGGGGATCCGCGGCGTGCCGTTCTTCGTCGTCGACCGCCGCTACGGCGTCTCCGGCGCGCAGCCGCCCGAGCACCTGCTCGCGGTGCTGCAGCGCGCCTGGGAGGACAGCCGCCCGCTGACCCTGGTCGGCACGGGGGACGACGCCGCCGCGTGCGGCCCGGACGGCTGCGCTCTGTGAGGCCGCCCGCGTGAGCGCCGCGACGCCCGGCACCGTCGAGCAGGAGGTCGCCCGCCACGCCGGCCTGGCCGGGCGCACGGCGGCGGGCGCCGCGCTGGGCGCGCTCGTGGCGCTGCCGTTCCTCGCGCTGCTCGCCCTGGTGCTCGCCGGCTCCCCTGCGCTCCTGCGCCTGGACGGCGCCGTCGCGGCCGGCTTCAACGCCTGGGCGCTGACCCGGCCGGGCGCCGTGGTCGCGCTCGAGGTGCTCGCCGTCGTGGCGCACCCGTGGACCTTCCGGCTGGCGGTCCTGGCGGTGGCGGTCGCGCTGTGGCGGCGGGGACGGCGCCGGGCGGCGACATGGGCGGTCACGACGACGACCGTCGGCTCGGTGCTCAACGTCGTGCTCAAGGAGGCGGTCGAGCGGGCGCGTCCCGCCTTCGCCGACCCCGTCGCCGCGGCGCCCGGGTACAGCTTCCCCTCCGGGCACGCGCAGACCTCGATGCTCGGCGCCGCCGTGCTGCTCGCCGTGCTGCTGCCGGCGCTGGGCCGGCGGGCGAGGGCGCTGGCGTGGTCGGCAGCGGCGCTCGTCGTCCTCGCCACCGGGTTCGACCGCGTCGCCCTGGGCGTGCACTACCTCAGCGACGTCGTGGCCGGCTGGGTCGTCGCGCTCGCGCTCGTCACCGGCGCCCTGGTCGCCGTCCCGCCGCACCTCCGCCGCTGATCCCGGGCGCACGACGCCGCGAGCGGAGCGCCGCGAGCAGGTCAGCCGCCGACCGGCTCCACCGAGGTGGCCTCCAGCCACGGCCCGTCGACGAAGTCGTCGAGCGCCCCGTCCGGCCAGCTCTCCGGCACCCGGTCCTCCAGGTCCGTGTCGACCAGGCCGTCGCGCACCGTGCCGGTCACCCGCACGGTGTCCCCGGCGGCGACGTCCTCCGTCGGGCCGATGACGACGAACTCGTTCTCGGACGCCACCTGCGGCAGCGCGGGGCTCGGCTCGGGCGTCACCTCGGTGCCCGGGGGCGCGAGGAGGAAGGCGCCGTCGACGAGGACCAGCCGGATCACGGCCTCGACGTCCACCTGCTCGCCCTGGTGGTTCGCCGGCGCGGCGAGCAGCTCCTCGGCGGTCAGCTCCGGCTCGGCGTCCGCCTCCGCCTCCGCCTCCTCCGCGTCCCCGGCGATGCCGTCGGCGGCCTCCGACTCGACCGCCTCGGGCGTGGAGACGGTGGGCGGGTCCTCGTCGGAGCAGCCCACCAGGGCGATGAGCGAGGCGGCCGCGAGCGCGGTCGCGGCGCGGCGCGGGCGGGGTCCACGGGCGGGGCGCTGCATGTCTCCTCCGGACGGGTGCGCGGGTCGGACGTCCCAGCCTGCCCGCAGCGGCGGCGACGGGCGAGCGGGACCCGCGGTGCGGGCGCGGTCGTCCCCGGACCGTTCCGCGGCGCCGGGTCAGGCGTTGCGCGCGCGCTCCTGCACGAGCCGGTGGGGCACGCGCGCCAGGCGCACGAAGGCCACGAGCACCACGCCCCCGACCGTGTTGCCCAGCGCCGACCAGCACAGGGCGCCGAACCAGTCCGCGTAGCCGAACGGTGCCTGGCCGGTGTTCAGGGCGGCGAACATCAGCACCGAGTCCAGGACGCTGTGGAACAGCTGCCCGCCGGCCAGCAGGGCGCCGAACAGGACGGCGGGGACGAGCTTGACCCCCAGGCTGTCGGTCGCGTGCTGCATGCGCGTCATCAGCGTGATCACCAGGCCGGCGAGGACGGCGAGCGCGAAGGACTCCAGGTCCACGCCCAGCTGGGCGTAGTGGGTCCCGGCCGTCACGGCCGTCGGCCGCAGGTCGGGCAGGGCCGTGACGATCAACCAGGCGATCAGCCAGCCGCCGACGAGGTTCATCACCAGCGCCACGCCCCACAGCCGCCCGAGGGCGGCGAGCGAGCCGCGCCGGGCCGCGACGGCGGTGACGGGCACGAGGAAGTTCTCCGTGAACAGCTCGCTGCGGGCCAGCAGGAGCGCGACGAAGGCGATGCTGAAGGCCGGCCCGGCCAGCAGGGGCGAGCCGGTGGCGTGCTCGACGAGCAGGTAGGCGATCACCCCCGTGCCGACGTCCACCCCGCCCAGGAAGCCCGTCGTGACCAGCGCCGGCCAGGGCCGCGCCAGGCGGTCCTCCCCCTCGTCGACGAGGCGGTCGAAGGCCTCCTCGATCTCCTGCTCGGGCTCGGCGGGCGGCTCCAGCGGTGAGCCGGTCCCGCCCCGTCCGCCCGCTGCGCTGGCCATGCGCGTGGTGTACCCCGCCGGGGGCGCCTCAGGCGCCCGGCTCCGCTCGCACCGCTCCGGCCCGCACCGCCTCGGCCTGCACCGCCTCCACCTGCACCGCCTCGGCCCGCACCGCGTGCGCCAGGACGGCGACCGCCCGGTCGACGTCGGCCGCGGTGGCGCTGCCGTAGCCGAGGACGACGCCCTGCGCCGCCGCGGCGCCCTGCGGCAGCGGCCGCACGCGGTACTCGTCGAGGTCCGCCACCCGCAGGCCGGCGGCTCCCGCCCGCGCGACCACCCGGGCCGCACGGGCGCCGGGCGGCAGCTCGAGGACGGCGTGCAGCCCGCCGTCCAGGCCGCGCAGCCGCACGCCCGGCGCCTGCTGCGCCAGGCGCCGGGTCAGGTGCGCGCGCGTGCGGGCGTGGTCGCGGCGGCAGCGCGCGACGTGGCGCCGCAGCCCGCCGGCCGCCAGGTACGCCGCGAGCGCCTGCTGGTCGACGCCGCTGACGACCGTGCCGAGGTCGGTGCGCGCGTCCCGCAGCGCCGGCCGCAGCCACGGCGGGGCGACGAGGTACCCGATCCGCAGCCACGGGGTGAGGACCTTGGAGAAGGTCCCCACGTGCACGGTGCGGCCGGCGCGGTCCAGACCGGCCAGGGCCGGCAGCGGGGCGACGTCGAAGCGGAACTCGCTGTCGTAGTCGTCCTCCACCACCACGGCGTCGCAGCGCTCGGCCCACGCCAGCAGCGCCAGGCGGCGCGCGACCGGCATCCGCCCGCCGAGCGGGTACTGGTGGCTCGGGGTGGTCAGCACCGCGCGCGGGGCGCCGCGGCCGGTGGGCAGGGCGTCGACGACCAGCCCGTCGTCGTCGACCGGCACCGGCACCAGCGCGGCCCCGTGGCGGACGAGCGAGCGGCGGGCCGCGGGGTGGCCTGGGTCCTCGACGGCGACGGACTCCCCGCGCAGCGGCAGCGCCCACGCCAGCAGGGACAGCGCCTCGCTCGTGCCGGCCGTGACGACCACGTCGTCGGGGTCGGCGGCCAGGCCGCGGGCGGCGCGCAGGTGCGCGGCCACCTCCTCGCGCAGGCGCGGCAGGCCCAGGGACGGCGGCTCCCACGTCGGCGGGGCGGCGGCGGTGGCGGCGCGCCAGGCCCGCTGCCACGCCGGGTCGGCGAGGCGGGCGGTGCCGGGCTGGCCCGGGCGCAGGTCGAGGACGGCGGGCGGGCGCGGTGCAGCGGCCGGCGGGCTCGAGGGCGCGGTCGCCGTGCCGGATCGCGCAGAGGGCACAGGCGGCACAGGCGGCACAGGCGGCGCGGACGGCGAGGGCAGCAGGGACGGGGCGGACGGCGCGGGTGAGGAGGCGGTGAGGTAGGTGCCGGACCCGTGGCGGGCCTGCAGGTGTCCCTCGCCGTCCAGCTGCTCGTAGGCGGCGACCACCGTGCTGCGGGCGACGCCGAGGCGCCGCGCGAGCAGCCGCGTCGGGGGCATCCGGCTCCCCGGCGGCAGCAGCCCGGTCGAGGCCGCCTCCCGCAGCCCGGCCGCGAGCTGCAGGTGCAGCGGAACGGCGGTCGAGCGGTCGAGCGCGAGCGGCAGGTCCAGGTCGGCGGCGGGTCGCACGCCCTCCTCCTCGGCCTCGGAGTGGTCTGGCGGATCGGCGCGGCAGTGGCCCTGTCGCGCGGTCCACTGTGGCACCGAGGATCTCCGCCGTGGAACCCCTCCCCCTCACCGACCGCACCCGCGTCACCCGGCTCGCGCAGCGCCAGGTCACCGACCGCGCCGCGCTGCACGCCCTGCTCGACGAGGCGCTCGTCGCGCACGTCGCCGTGGTGCGCGACGGCGGGCCCGTCGTGCTGCCGCTCGGCTGCGCCCGCGACGGCGACGCGCTGCTGCTGCACGGCTCCACCGGCGGCGGGCTCCTGCGCGAGGCCGCCGCCGGAGCGCCGCTGGCGGTGTCGGTGACGCTCCTCGACGGCCTCGTCGTCGCCCGGTCGCTGTTCGACAGCTCGATGAACTACCGCAGCGCCCTCGTGCTCGGGCGTGCGGAGGTCCTGCGCGGCGAGGAGCAGGAGCGGGCGCTGCTCGTCCTCTCCGAGCACCTGCTGCCCGGCCGCTGGTCCGAGGTGCGGCCCGCGAGCCCCCGCGAGCGCGCCGCCACGCTGGTGCTGCGCGTGCCGCTGGCCGAGGCGAGCGTCAAGGTGCGCGCCGCGGGGGCGAGCGCCGCGGACGACGACGGCGAGGACCGGGCCGCGTGGGCGGGCGTCGTCCCGCTCGCGCTGCGCGCCGGGACCCCCGCGCCCAACCCCGAGGTGCCGGCGTCCGTGCCGGTGCCCCCGAGCGTGCGGGGGCTGCTCGCGCGGCACGGGAGCGGCTGAGCCGGACGCCGGCGACGAGCGCGCGCGCGTGCCCGTGCTTGTGCCCGTGCCGGAGCGGATCAGCGCGGTGGCAGCGCCCCGACCGCCTCGACGGGAACCGCAGCCGCCGGCACGGCGACCAGGGCCAGCCGCGCTCCCTCCCGGGCGTCGTCCGCGGCGGGGACGACGACCCGCCTGCGCAGCGCGTCGTCTCGGTCGTCGGTCACCTGGTCAGGGTGGCGAGCGCGGTGCGGGGCGACAAGCACCCGAGGGGGCCGGTCACCCGCCTGGCGGGTCGGTCCGCCGGCGGAGCGGGGTGGTGCGGACGAGTCAGCCTGTACGCCGGGTCCTGTCCCCGCGGCCGGTCGCCCGGCCGCGGGTGGCGGCCATCCATCTCGGGACGCCGTCGCCGACGTCCTCGCGCGGCCGGGCCCCGGGCTCGCGCCCGTGGTCCGGCCGCCGTAGCGGCCTACCCGGGAGCTCGGGCGGGCAGCCCTCGAGCGCTCCCTGTCTGGCCTTGCTCCGGGTGGGGTTTGCCGAGCCACCCCCGTCACCGGGGGTGCTGGTGGTCTCTTGCACCACCGTTTCACCCTTGCCGCACGACCTCCCGGAGGAGGTCGCGAGGCGGTCTGTTCTCTGTGGCACTGTCCCGCGGGTCGCCCCGGGTGGGTGTTGCCCACCACCCCGCCCTGCGGAGCCCGGACGTTCCTCGGCAGGTCGCGCCTCGCGACGCGCCTGACGCGGCCGCCCGGCTGACTCGTCCGCACCGGCGAGTCTAGTGCTCGTCCTAGGCTCGGACGCCGTGATCGTCCTGCTGCCGCCGTCCGAGCGCAAGACCCCGGCGACGCGGGGAGCGGCGCTCGACCTCGCCTCGCTGCACCACCCCGAGCTCACCCCGGCGCGCGAGCAGGTGCTCACGGCGCTGGAGGAGGCCAGCGCCTCCTGCGACGCCGCGCAGGTGCTCGGCACCGGCGCCTCGCTGGTCGCGGAGGTCCAGCGCAACACCCGCTGGCGCACCGAACCGGCCCAGGACGTGCGCCGCCTGTACTCCGGCGTCCTCTACGACGCGCTCGACCTGCGCGGCCTGCCCCGCGGGGCGGCGGCCCGGGCGGCGGCGTCGGTGCGGGTGCTCTCCGCGGCCCACGGCCTGCTCGCCCCGGGTGACCGGGTGCCCGCCTACCGCCTGGCGATGGACGTCGACCTGCCCGGCACCGGCCCGCTCGCGGCCTTCTGGCGCGAGCACCTGACGCCCGTGCTCGACGCGATGGCCGCGGAGGCGGAGCAGGTCGTCGTGGACTGCCGATCCGCCGCCTACGCCGCCGCCTGGCGACCGCCGCGGGCGCTCGCCGAGCGCGTGGTCGCGGTGCGGGTGCTGCGCGAGCAGGACGGGCGGCGCAGCGTCGTCTCCCACGGGGCCAAGCACGCGCGCGGGCTCGTGGCGCGGCACCTGCTCACCCGCCGCGGCGCGGCGCCGAAGGACGCCGAGCGGCTGGCGCGCGCCGTCGCCGAGGCCTTCGCCTGCGAGCTCTCCCCCGCCGTTCCCGGCCGTTCGCGCACCCTGGACGTCGTCGTCCGCGACTGATCCGCTCTCCCGGCCGCACTCCCTGCGCTCCTAGGCGCCCTGCGCGCGTCGATCATGGGGTTCCGGTGCGCTGCTGCGGCGTGTCGCCGCACGCAGCCCCATGGCGACGAGCGTCGAGCGCATCGAGCCCCATGGCGGTGCGCGCGGCCCCGACGGGGTAAGCGTGGCGCACCCGACGCTTCCGGAGGTGCTCGACGTGCTCCCCAGGACCCCTGCGCTCACCGCCACCGCCGCCGCCGCTGCTGCCGCTGCCGTGACCGGCCGGTCCGTGGCCGTCACCCGGGACCCCGGCCGCGAGGACGAGGACGGGGCCGCGGCGCGGGTGCCGGCACCTCGCGCCGTCCACCGGGTGCCCACCACCGGCGGCGCCTCGCTCCACGTCGTGGAGTGGGGCCAGGCCCGCGGCAGGCCCGTGGTGCTCGCCCACGGGTACACCGCGACCCACGGGGACTGGCTGCCGGTGGTGCCGGGCCTGCTGGCCGCCGGCCGCCGGGTCCTCGCGCTTGACCTGCCCGGGCACGGCCGCTCCTCGCGCGGGAGAGGCCGCCTCGACGTGGGCCGGCTCGCCGACGCCGTCCAGGCGGTGCTGGAGCACCTGGACCTGCGCGACGCCGTGCTGGGCGGTCACTCCCTCGGGGGGACGGCGGCCCTCGCCCTCGCCGCCCGCGACCCCGCGCGGGCCGCCGAGCGCGTGCGGGCCCTGGTGACGGTCGCCGCGCCGCCGCAGTTCCGGCGCCCGCCGGAGGTCGGCACCATCGCCTTCGGGGCCAGCCCGCTGACCCCGGCCCTGCTGGACGCCCGGGCCAGCGGGCGCCTGCTGGTGCGGCTGCAGATCGTCGGCCCCGGCGCCGCACCCGAGGTGGTCGACGCGGTGAGGCGCCGCTGGTCCGCGTGCCCGCTGCCGACGCGGTGGGCCTGCGCCCGCGGCGTCCTCGGCGCCGACCTGCGGCCCCTGCTGCCCGCCGTGCCGGTTCCCGTCACCGCCGTCGCGGGCGGCGCGGACCGCATCTGCCCCCCGTCGAGGGCGCACCTGATCGCCGACCGCGTGCCCCGCGGGCGGGCGGTCGTCCTGGACGGCGCGGGGCACGCCACTCCGCTGGAGCGCCCCGCCGAGGTCACCGCCGCCCTGCTCGAGGCCGCGGGCTGAGCCTCGGGCTGGGGCTGCGCCGAGCCCTGCGCTGGGGCCTGCGCTGGGGCCGCTACGGCAGGACGAGCGCCTGCGCGACGACCACGCGCTGGCCGTCGAAGGCCACCGCCGGGCTCCCGTGCAGCTGGTAGCCCTCGGCCAGCGCCCGGCTCACCCGCTCGCAGAAGGCCCGGTCGTCCGGTCCCGTGAGCACGCGGTAGCGCAGCCGCTCCCCCGCACCGGGAGCGCGGGCGTCCGGCTCCTCCGCCGGCTCCTGGCCGGGCTCGGGCGCGAGCCCGCGCGGCGGCATCACCTCCGCCGCCACCGCCTGCGCGGCGAGCGCCTCGAACCCGGAGGCGTCCTCGCCCTCGGCATCCCCGCCGGACGGCTCCGAGGAACCGGCGGAGGAACCGGCGGAGGAGCCGGACGAGGAGCCGGACGCGGAGCCGGCACCGCCGCGGCGCTGCCACGGGCGCCCCTGCGCCGCGGCGTCCATGGCCTCGTTCGCCAGCCGGTCGGCGTCCTCGTTGCGCGCCCTCGGCACCCAGGCGTACGTCACGCGCCCCGCCGGCAGGACGCCGCGCGCCTCGCGGACGAGGCGGCGCATGTCCTCGTGCTTGACCTGCCAGCGCCCCGACATCTGCTCGACCACCAGGCGGCTGTCCATGCGCACCTCCACCTGCGCCTGCGGGTCGATCTCCGCCGCGGCGCGCAGGCCCGCGAGCAGCCCGGAGTACTCGGCGACGTTGTTGGTGGCCGTCCCGATCGCCGCGGCGTGCTCGGCGAGGACCTGCCCGGTCTCCGCGTCGCGCACCAGCGCGCCGTAGCCGGCGGGCCCGGGGTTGCCGCGCGAGCCGCCGTCCGCCTCGACGACGAGGCGCCGCCCACCGGCGCTCACGCCCGACCCTCCGCGCCCTCGGGCACGCGGACGAGGATGCGGCCGCACTCCTCGCAGCGCACGACCTCGTCGCGCTCAGCCCTCCGGATCCGGGTGAGCTCGACCGGGTTCAGCTGCAGCCGGCACCCGCCGCAGCGGTCTCCCTGCAGCGGGGCCGCACCCAGCCCGCCCGAGCTCTCGCGCACGCGCTCGTAGAGCGCGACCAGCCCGGCGTCCAGGCCCTGCACCGCGCCGGCGCGCTGCAGGCGCAGCTGCTCGGCCTCCGCGTCGATCGCGGTGGTCGCCGTGTCGCGCGCGGCGACGAGGCGGGTGCGCTCCGCCTCCAGCTGCGCGGCCTGCTGCTCCAGGTCGGCCGCGGCCGCCTGCGCCTGCTCCAGGCGCTCCATGACCTCCAGCTCCACGTCCTCGAGGTCGCTCTGGCGCCGCGCGAGCGCCTCGGAGTCCTTCACCAGCGCCTGCAGGTCCTTGGCGGTGCCCGTGCCCGCCGCCAGCCGCGCGGCGTCGCGCGCGGCGCGGGTGCGCACCTGCTCCACGTCCTGCTCGGCGCGCACCAGCTCGCGCTGCACGTCCGAGGCGAGGGTGCGGGCCGCGACGAGCCGGTCGCGCACGGTGGCGCGCCGCTGCTCCAGCTCGGCCAGCGCGGCGTGCTCGGGCAGGGCGCGGCGCCGGTGCGCGAGCTGGGCCAGCCTCGTGTCGAGCGCCTGGACGCCGAGCAGCCGGCGCTGGTCGGTCGCGGGGGCGGTGGTCACGTCGGGCCTCCTGGGCGGTGGGCGGGCGCGGCGCCGGTGCGGGTCACCGGACGGGGCCCTCGGTGCTGGCGACGTGGAAGGTCCACGGGTCGGTGCGGCGCTGGCTGACCGTCGTCGTCACGGACGCGCCCCGCTCGGCCAGCGCCGCCGAGAGGCGCTCCGCGGCGCCGTTGAGCCACGGCCACTCGCTCGCCCAGTGGGCGACGTCGACGAGGTAGGGCGGCCCGCCGCCGGCAGCCTCGCGGGCCTCGGACGCCGGGTGGTGGCGCAGGTCGGCGGTGACGAGGACGTCGGCGCCGCTGGCCCGAGCCGCACCGAGCAGGCCGTCACCGGCGCCGCCGCAGACGGCGACCCGCTCCACGAGCGCGTCCGGGTCCCCGCTGGCGCGCACCCCGCCCGCCGTGGCGGGCAGCGCGTCGGCGACCACCTGCGCGAACGCCCGCAGGCTCACCGGCCGCTCGAGCACCCCGACCCGGCCCAGCCCGCGCGGGGCGGACCACGGCGCCAGCTCGAGGACGTCGAAGGCCGGCTCCTCGAACGGGTGCGCCGCGCGCAGCGCCGCCAGCACCGCCTCCCGCCGCGCCCGCGGCAGCACCACCTCCAGGCGCTCCTCCGCCACCTGCTCGCGGCGCCCGACCTCCCCGACGGCGGGGTCGGCGCCGGGGCCGGGCACGAAGGTGCCGGTGCCGGACGTCGTCCACGCCACCCGCTCGTACTGCCCGACGCCGCCCGCGCCGGCGGCGGCCAGGGCGTCGAGCAGGGCGCCCGCGCCCTCGCGCGGGAGGAAGACGACGAGCTTGTCGGTCGGCTCCGACGGCGCCGCGGACAGCGGCACGAGGTCGGTCAGCCCCAGCACCCGGGCGAGGGCGTCGGAGACGCCCGGGCGGGCGGAGTCGGCGTTGGTGTGCGCGGCGTACAGGGCGCAGCCGGCGCGCACGAGGTCGTGGACGACGCGGCCCTTGGGGGTGTCCGCCGCCACCGAGTGCACCCCGCGCAGCAGCAGCGGGTGGTGCACGAGCAGCAGGTCGGCGCCCGCCGCGACGGCCTCGGCGGCCACGTCGGCGGTCGGGTCGACGGCGAGCAGGATCCGCTCCACCGGCGCCCGCGGGTCCCCGCACACCAGCCCCACGCGGTCCCAGTCGGCCGCCCACCGCGGCGGGTAGAGCCGCTCCAGGACGGCGACGACATCGGCGACCGTGGGGGCGGGGCTCACCCGCGCAGGCTACCGGCGCGCCGGGCGGCCCTCGTGGGCCCGGCCGGGTTCGAACCGGCGACGTCCGCGGTGTAAGCGCGGTGCTCTACCAGCTGAGCTACGGGCCCGGGTGCGGTGCGACCGCCACGGCCGCCGGGGTGACCCAGCGGCGGCCGTGGCGCCTGCCCAGCACAGCACACCGCGGGCCCGGCGGTGCGCGGAACTCCCGGGATCGGCGCGCGGAGCGCCTCAGCGGCGGGTGCGCCCGCCGACGATGCGGGTGGCGACCCAGTCCCGGGAGGGGCTGACGGTGCTGGTCAGGTGCATGCCCGCCGTCGGCGCGGCCTCCTGCACGTCCGAGGGCGGCACGTGGCCCGGGCGGCCGGCCTTCGGCGTGAGCAGCCAGACGACCCCGTCGTCCGCCAGGGAGACCTGCGCGTCGACCAGCGCGTCGACCAGGTCGCCGTCGTCCTCGCGCCACCACAGCAGGACGACGTCGACGACCTCCTGGTCGTCCTCGTCCAGCAGCTCACCGCCCGTGAGGGCCTCGACGGCCTCCCGGAGGTCGTGGTCGACGTCGTCGTCGTAGCCCAGCTCCTGCACCGCCTGACCGGCCCGGACCCCGAGCCGACCGGCGGCGCTGTCGGCCGCGGGCCCCGCGGTCGCGCTCACCCTGGTCCTCCTGTGGTGCTCTCCTACCGGCCGCCGCTCGCGGGCGCGGGCGGCGTGTCGGGAGCGACGGTACCGCGCCCGCCGCGCCAGCGGCTGCCCCGCGCGTACGCTGGGCGGATGGGTCGGGTCACCTCGCGCGCGCCGGTGCTGCGCCTGGACACCGCCACGGGCGTCGCCGTGCGCCGCCCCGACACCCTGGCCGCCGAGGAGCCGCTGGAGGTGCGCGTCGGCGGGCAGGCGGTCGTCGTCACGATGCGCACGCCGGGCGACGACCTCGACCTCGCCGTCGGCTTCCTGCTCACCGAGGGCCTGCTGGCCTCCGCCGACGACGTCGCGACGGCGATGCACTGCACCGACCTCGGCGAGGACGGGCGGCCGACCTTCAACGTCGTGGAGGTCGCCCTGCGCCCCGGCGTGCCGCCGCCGGACCTGGAGGGCCGCCGCACCTTCGGCATGACGTCGGCCTGCGGCGTGTGCGGGTCGGCCAGCATCGACGCCGTGCGCCGCCGCTCCCGCTACGACGTGGCGGGCGACGACGTGCGCGTCGACGCCGGGCTGCTCGTGAGCCTGCCCGAGCGGCTGCGGGCCGCCCAGCGGGTCTTCGACCGCACCGGCGGCCTGCACGCCGCGGGCCTGTTCACCGCCACCGGCGACCTGCTCGCCGTCGCCGAGGACGTCGGCCGCCACAACGCCGTCGACAAGGTGCTCGGGCGCGCGGCCCGCGAGCGCGGCTGGCCCCTGACCGGCACCGTGCTGCAGGTCAGCGGCCGCGCCTCCTTCGAGCTGGCGCAGAAGGCCTGGTCCGCGGGCGTGCCGGTGCTCTCCGCCGTCTCCGCGCCGTCCTCCCTGGCCGTCGAGCTCGCCGCGGACGCCGGGATGACCCTCGCCGGGTTCGTGCGCGACCCGCGCCTGAACGTCTACACCGGCGCGCACCGCGTCGTCGCGCCGCCCGCGACCGACGGCGAGCGGGCCGGCGAGCGAGACGGCGTCCCGGCGACGGCCCAGGCGACGGTTCAGGTGGCGGCCCGGCCGGCGGTGGCTCAGCCCTCGAGGTAGGACAGGCGCACGGTGCGCACCGGGTTGTCGACGTTGGTGTCGACCAGGCACACCGACTGCCACGTGCCCAGGGCCATCGCGCCGCCGAGCACCGGCACCACCGCGGACGGCGGCACGAGGGCGGGCAGCACGTGGTCGCGGCCGTGCCCGGGGCTGCCGTGCCGGTGGCGCCAGCCCGCACCGCCCGGGCCGCGCCGGGGCAGCAGCTCCTCCAGGGCCGCCAGCAGGTCGTCGTCCGAGCCGGCCCCGGTCTCCAGCACCGCGACGCCGGCCGTGGCGTGGGGCACGAAGACGCTGAGCAGCCCGTCCTGCGCACCCGCCTCGCGCAGGAACGCCGCGCACCGGTCGGTCAGGTCCACCACGCGCTGCTCCTCGCCCGTGCGCACCGACAGCTCGCTCGTCCTCACCCGAGCAGGCTAGGCGCGGGCCGGTCGCGCTGCGCGTGCGGAGGTGACGGGGGGCGTGGTGACTCGGGCGCCGCGCGGGGGCAGGATGGGGTCACCTCGGTCCGCGCCGCGCAGGCCCACCCGGCCGGCGCGGCGGACGGGGTCCCCGCGGCGCCACCCGCCGCGCGGCAGGACGACGTGAGGAAGGCCGAACGTGGCAGGACGCGATGAGGCGGCGCGCACGGGCTCGGGCCTGAGCGGCCCCCTGCACCTGGCGGACGCCGACCCGGAGGAGACCCGGGAGTGGCTGGACTCGGTCGACGGGCTGGTCGCCGAGCGCGGCGTCGACCGCGCGCGGTTCGTGCTGGCCAGCAGCTACGAGCACGCCCGCAGCTCGGGCGTGCCGCTGTCGGGGCGGCTGTCGACCGACTACGTCAACACGATCGCCCCCGACGACGAGCCCGAGTTCCCCGGCGACGAGGACGTCGAGCGCCGCTACCGCGCCTACATCCGGTGGAACGCCGCGGTGATGGTCCACCGCGCGCAGCGCCCCGGTGTCGGGGTCGGCGGCCACATCTCCACCTACGCCTCGTCGGCCACGCTGTACGAGGTCGGCTTCAACCACTTCTTCCGCGGCAAGGAGCACCCCAGCGGCGGCGACCACGTCTTCATCCAGGGCCACGCCTCCCCCGGCGTGTACGCGCGGGCCTTCCTCGAGGGCCGCCTGTCCGCCGACCGGCTCGACGGGTTCCGCCAGGAGCTGTCCTCCCCCGGCGGCGGGCTGCCCTCCTACCCGCACCCGCGGCTGATGAAGGACTTCTGGGAGTTCCCGACGGTGTCCATGGGCCTGGGCCCGGCCAACGCCATCCACCAGGCGCAGTTCGACCGCTACCTGCACGCGCGCGGTCTCAAGGACACCTCCGGGCAGCGCACCTGGGCGTTCCTCGGCGACGGCGAGATGGACGAGCCGGAGAGCCGCGGCCTGCTGCAGCTGGCCGGCAACGAGGGCCTGGACAACCTCGTCTTCGTCGTCAACTGCAACCTGCAGCGCCTCGACGGCCCCGTGCGCGGCAACCAGAAGATCATCCAGGAGCTGGAGTCGTTCTTCGGCGGCGCCGGCTGGAACGTCGTCAAGGTGGTCTGGGGCCGCGAGTGGGACCCGCTGCTGGCCGCCGACACCGACGGCGCCCTGGTGCAGCTGATGAACCGCACCCCGGACGGGGACTACCAGACCTTCCGCGCCGAGGACGGCGGCTACATCCGGGAGAACTTCTTCGGGCGCGACGAGCGCACCCGCGAGCTGGTCGCGGACCTGTCGGACCAGGACGTCTGGAACCTCAAGCGCGGCGGGCACGACTACCGCAAGGTGTACGCGGCCTACGCGCGCGCGGTGCAGGGCGACGGCAGGCCGACCGTGATCCTCGCCAAGACCATCAAGGGCTACGGCCTGGGCCCGCACTTCGCCGGGCGCAACGCCACGCACCAGATGAAGAAGCTCACGCTCGACGACCTGCACCTGCTGCGCGACAGCCTGCGGATCCCCGTCAGCGACGAGCAGCTGGACGCCGACCCGTACGCCCCGCCGTACTACCACCCCGGCGAGGACGCCCCGGAGACCCGCTACCTGCAGGAGCGCCGCCGCGAGCTGGGCGGCTACGTGCCCAGCCGGCGCACGAGCGGGGCGGCGCCGATGACGCTGCCGGGCGAGTCGGCGTACTCGGTGGTCAAGCGGGGCTCGGGCAAGCAGCAGGTCGCCACGACCATGGCGTTCGTGCGGCTGCTCAAGGACCTCATGCGCGACAAGGGGTTCGGCCCCCGCGTGGTGCCGATCATCCCCGACGAGGCCCGCACCTTCGGGATGGACTCCTTCTTCCCGACCGCGAAGATCTACAACCCGCACGGGCAGAACTACGTCTCCGTCGACCGCGACCTGATGCTCGCGTACAAGGAGTCGACGTCCGGGCAGATCCTGCACCTGGGGATCAACGAGGCAGGCTCGGCGGCGGCGTTCACCGCGGTCGGCACCTCCTACGCCACGCACGGCGAGCCGATGCTGCCGGTCTACATCTTCTACTCGATGTTCGGGTTCCAGCGCACCGGCGACCAGCTGTGGCTGGCGGGGGACCAGATGACCCGCGGCTTCCTGCTCGGCGCCACCGCGGGGCGCACCACGCTGACCGGCGAGGGCCTGCAGCACGGCGACGGGCACTCGCTGCTGCTGGCGTCGACGAACCCGGCGGTGGTCTCCTACGACCCGGCGTACGCCTACGAGATCGGGCACATCGTGCGCGACGGCCTGGCGCGCATGTACGACAGCGACGACCCGGCGCGCGCCGCCGTGGAGCCCGACGGGCGCGACCCGAACGTCATGTACTACCTGACGGTCTACAACGAGCCGATGGTCCAGCCGGCCGAGCCGGAGGACGTCGACGTCGAGGGGATCCTGCGCGGCATCCACCGGGTCGCCGCCGCCGAGGGCGGCGAGGGCCGCCCGCGCGTGCAGCTGCTCGCCTCCGGCGTGGCGGTGCCGTGGGCGCTGGAGGCGCGGGACCTGCTGTCCCGCGACTTCGGCGTGGACGCCGACGTGTGGAGCGTGACGTCCTGGAACGAGCTGCGCCGAGACGGCCTCGCGTGCGACGAGTGGGCGTTCGACCACCCCGGCGAGGAGGCGCCCGTGCCGTTCGTCGCCCAGCGCCTCGGCGACGCGACCGGCCCGGTGGTGGCGGTCAGCGACTGGATGCGGGCCGTGCCCGACCAGATCCGCCAGTACGTGCCGCAGGAGTACGTCTCCCTCGGCACCGACGGGTTCGGGTTGTCCGACACCCGCCCGGCCGTGCGGCGGTACTTCCACGTCGACGGGCCGAGCATCGCCTACCGGGCGCTGCAGGTCCTCGCCCGCCGCGGCGAGGTCGACGCCGGCGTGCCGGCCAAGGCGTACGAGACCTACCGCCTGGACGACGTCACGGCCGGCACCACCGGCAGCGCCGGCGGCGAGAGCTGACCCCCTCGTCGTGATCTTGCACGTCCGGTCCGTGCCTGCGGGTCCCTCCGCCGGGACGCGGCGACCGGAGGTGCAAGATCACGGCAGGGGGCGGGGCCGCCGGTCAGCGGCTGAAGCGGTCCTTGCGCTGGTCGGCCTCGGTGATGGCCCGCTCGAGCTCGGCGCGCACCCCGGCCACGCGCTGCTGGTCGGGGAACTGGTCGAAGGCCTGCAGGTGGCGGCGGGCCTCCGCGATCCGGCCCGCCTCCACGGCGGCGTGCACCAGGTGCCGGCCGGCGTCGATCACGTGCTCGCGCGGGCGCCAGTGCCCCACGCCGAGGCCGAGGGCGTCGTCCGGCAGGCCGGCCTCGCGCAGCACGGCGAGGCTCTCGGCGAGCGCCTGGCCGCTGTGGTCGCGCTCCGCGGCCGTGCCCAGGCGCCGCAGCGCGCCCTCGCGGTCCTCGTGGACCGACAGGCGGCCCAGCTCCACCAGGGCGTACCAGGCGCGGCCGTTGCGCGCGGTCTCCTCCGCCAGCGCCCACACCGCGTCGTCCGCGGCGCGCTGCGGGTCACCGCCCTCGTGGCCCTCCGCCGCGCGGCGGCGCACGATGTCGGCCAGGCGCCGGAAGGCCTGCTCGTCGTTCGGGTCGTGCTCGAGGCGCTCGCGCAGCCGCACCTCCTCCGCCGCGTCCACCGGCACCCGGCGGCTCTTGGGCACCAGGGCCACCGGGGGCTTCAGGGCCGGGCGCAGGCCCTGCGTGCGGGCGATGACCGCGCGGTTGCGCAGGCGATCCAGCAGTCCCATGCGGTCCTTCCGTCCCTGCGCCGTCGGCGGGCGCCGTCCGCCCCGAGGAGCCCGAGACTAACCCTGCGGGGCGCCGCGGGACCATCCCGGCGCCGTCCGCCGGCGCCCGGCCGCCCCCGCGAGCGGCCGCCCGGGAGCGCGGCAGGCGCTCGCGGAGCGTTGTAGGGGCCCTACAAGGCGGCCCTAGGCTGGCGGGCGTGTCAGCGCAGCCGCCCGGCGCCGGGCCGGACGAGGACGCGCTGCGCCGCCTGCAGGCCGGGGTGGGCCAGCTGGCCGGCGCGGCGCTGGAGCGCCTCGACGAGACGCTGCCCTGGTACGCGGCGATGGGGCCGCAGGAGCGCTCGTGGGTGGGGCTGGTCGCGCAGGCCGGCATCTCCGCGTTCGTCGCCTGGTACCGCTCGCCCGAGCGGCGCCCGGAGGTCTCGGCCGACGTCTTCGGCACGGCCCCGCGCGAGCTGACCCGCGCGGTCTCGCTGCACCAGACCCTGCAGCTGGTGCGCGTCGTCGTCGACGTCGTCGAGGACCACGTGCCGGTCCTGGCGGCGCCCGAGCGCCGGCAGGACCTGCGCGAGGCGGTGCTGCGGTACTCGCGCGAGGTCGCCTTCAGCGCCGCGGAGGTCTACGCGCGCGCCGCCGAGGCCCGGGGGGCGTGGGACGCGCGCCTGGAGGCCCTCGTCGTCGACGCCCTCGTGCGCGGGGAGGCCGACGACTCCCTGGCCGGCCGCGTGACGGCGCTGGGCTGGCGCGGCAGCCAGGAGGTCGTCGTCGTCGTCGGCCACCGGCCCCCGGGCGGGCCCGAGCAGGTCGCGGCCGAGCTGCGCGCCGCCGCCCGGGCCGGAGCGACCGACGCCCTGGTGGGGCTGCAGGGCGAGCGCGCGCTCGTCGTGCTCGGCGCGGAGGACGCGCGCGCGGCCGCCGAGGCGCTGGCGCCCCGCTTCGGCCCCGGCCCGGTCGTGCTCGGCCCGCCCGCTCCGGGGCTGCCCGCGGCCTCCCGCTCGGCGCGGGCGGCGCTGCTGGGCATGACGGCGGCGCGCGCGTGGCCGGAGGCCCCGCGGCCCGTGGCCGCCGACGACCTGCTGCCCGAGCGCGTGCTCGCCGGCGACGCCAGCGCGCGCCGCGCCCTGGCCGACCGCGTGCACGCGCCGCTGCACGCCGGCGCCCCGGTGCTGCTGGAGACGCTGCGCACCTACCTCGCGTGCGGGCGGGGCCTGGAGGCCACCGCGCGCACGCTCTTCGTGCATCCGAACACGGTGCGCTACCGCCTGCGCCGGATCGCGGAGGTCACCGGCTGGGACGCCACCTCCGCCCGGGAGGCGTACGTGCTCCAGGTGGGCCTGGCGGTCGGGGCGCTGGCGGAGCGGGCACCCCGACCGGCGGACCCGACAGCTCGTCCTTTGGCGGGTTCCTCCAAAGATCACCGCTGAGCTTCGTGGACGTCATCATCGGAGCACCCGTGCGCCAGCGGGCAAGGTGGAGGACGTGCTCGTCGTCGTCTGCCCTGGCCAGGGCGCCCAGGCCCCGGGGATGCTCTCGCCGTGGCTGGAGCTGCCCGGCGCGCGCTCCCAGCTGCAGTGGCTGTCCGCGGTCTGCGGCCTCGACCTGGTCGCCCACGGGACGACCTCGGACGCCGCGACCATCCGCGACACCGCCGTGGCCCAGCCGCTGCTCGTCGCGAGCGGCCTGGTGGCCCTGCGCGCCCTGCTGCCCTCCCCCGAGGACGTCGCGACCGCGGTGAGCGCGACCGCGGGGCACTCGGTGGGCGAGATCACGGCGGCGGTGGTCGCCGGCGTCCTGACCCCCGAGCAGGCCCTCGTGCTCGTGCGCGAGCGCGGCCGGGCGATGGCCGCCGCGGCCGCGGTCACCCGCACCGGCATGAGCGCCGTCGTCGGCGGCGACCCGGAGGAGGTCGAGGCGGCCGTCGCCCGCGCCGGCGCGACCGCGGCGAACCGCAACGGCGGGGGCCAGGTCGTCGCCGCCGGCACGCTCGAGCAGCTGGCCGCGCTCGCGGCCGACCCGCCGGCCCGCGCGCGCGTGATCCCCCTGCAGGTCGCCGGCGCCTTCCACACCGAGCACATGGCACCCGCCGTGGAGGTGCTGGAGCGCTACGCACCGGCGATCGCTCCCGCCGACCCGCGCGTGCTGCTGCTGTCCAACGCCGACGGCGCGGTCGTGGCCGACGGCGCGCAGGTGCTGCGCCGCGTGGTCGCCCAGGTGGCCAACCCGGTGCGCTGGGACCTGTGCCAGGAGACCCTCGCCGGGCTCGGGGTCACGGGGCTCGTGGAGCTGGTGCCGGGCGGCACCCTGACGGGCCTGGCGCGGCGGTCGCTGCCGGGCGTGGAGGCCGTGGCCCTGCGCACCCCCGACGACCTGGACGCCGCCCGGGACCTGCTGGCCCGGCACGGCGCCCCCGCACCCCAGCGCACCGGCGCGCCCAGCCCCCACCACCCCGGGAGCCCCGCATGACCGCGACCACCCCTGCGACCACCCCCGCGATCACCCCTGCGACCGGCTCGCCGCACGCGCGCCTGCTCGGCGTCGGCGCCTACCGCCCCGAGCGCGTCGTCACCAACGAGGAGGTGTGCCAGCACATCGACTCCAGCGACGAGTGGATCCGCCAGCGCACCGGCATCGAGACCCGCCGCTGGGCCGATCCCGAGACCACCGTGGTCGACATGTCCGAGGTCGCCGCGGCCGAGGCGGTCGAGCGCGCCGGGCTGGCCCCCAGCGACATCGACGCCGTCATCGTCGCCACGGTCTCCCACCCGTACCAGACGCCGTCAGCCGCCGCGATCCTCACGCACCGCATCGGCGCCACCCCGGCGGCCGCGTGGGACGTCTCCGCCGGCTGCGCCGGCTTCTGCCACGCCCTGGCGCAGGCCAACGACCTCGTGCGCGGCGGCACCGCCCGCCACGTCCTCGTCGTCGGGGTCGACAAGCTGTCCGACTTCACCGACCTCACCGACCGCTCCACGGCGTTCCTGTTCGCGGACGGCGCCGGCGCGGTCGTCGTCGGGCCCTCGGACACCCCGGGCATCGGCCCGACGGTGTGGGGCTCGGACGGCGCGCAGTGGGAGACGATCAAGAGCCGGCACTCCTGGCTGGACGTGCGCGCCAGCGACGAGCAGGTGTGGCCGCACCTGGTGCAGGAGGGCCGCTCGGTCTTCCGCTGGGCCGTGTGGGCCATGGCCCCGGTCGCGCAGAAGGCGATCGACGCCGCCGGCATCACCGCCGACCAGCTGCAGGCGTTCATCCCCCACCAGGCCAACATGCGCATCATCGACGCGATGGCCAAGCAGCTGCAGCTGCCCGCCGGCGTGCCGATCGCGCGCGACATCGCCCAGGCCGGCAACACCTCGGCGGCCTCCGTGCCGCTGGCGATGCACCGCATGCTCGCCGAGGGCCAGGCGCCCTCGGGGGGCCTGGCGCTGCTCATCGGGTACGGCGCCGGCCTGGCCTACGCCTCGCAGGTCGTCGTCCTGCCCTGAGCGCGGCGCGCTCCGCGAACCGCACCACCCCGTCCCACCCCACCCGAGTTCCCACCCGAGTTCCCGAGCGAAGGAGCAGCACCCCATGGCGCAGAGCGAGCAGGAGATCCTGGCGGGCGTCGCCGAGCTGGTCAACGAGGAGACCGGCCTGCCGGTCGAGAGCGTGGAGATGGACAAGTCCTTCACCGACGACCTCGACATCGACTCCCTGTCGATGACCTCCATCGTGGTGCAGGCCGAGGACAAGTTCGGCGTGACCATCCCCGACGAGGACACCAAGAACCTGCGCACCGTGCGCGACGTCGTCACCTACGTGCAGCAGGCGCAGCAGGCCTGAGCCCGCGCCCGCGAGGCGGCCGGTCCTGCCGGCCGCCTCGCGCCGGACGGGCGCCCTCCCCTGACGGGCGCACCCCTGACGGGCGCACCCCGACGGGGACCCCCGCACCGCTGATCCACCCCGGCCCACCTGGAGACCCGCATGCCCGGTTCCGACGCCGCGGCCCTGCCCTCGCCGGCACCCGTCCCGACCGCCTCGGCCGCTCCGCACCGCCGCGTCCTCGTGACGGGCGTCGGCGCCCTCACCCCGCTCGGCGACACCGCGGCCGCCACCTGGGAGGCCGCCCTGGCCGGCCGCCCCGGCGCCAGTTCCATCACCGCCGAGTGGGCGAGCCGGTGGGACATGCCGGTGACGTTCGCCGCGCAGACCACCACGCCCGGCACCGACGTGCTGCCCCGCCACGAGGCCCGTCGGCTCGACCCGGCCGGCCAGTACGCCGTCGCCGCCGCCCGCCAGGCGTGGGCCGACGCCGGCTCCCCCGAGGTCGACCCGCTGCGGCTGGCGGCCGTCGTCGCCACCGGCATGGGCGGCCTGTGGACGCTGTTCACCGCCTACGACGTCCTGCGCGACCGCGGCGCGCGCCGCGTGCCGCCCATGACCGTGCCGATGCTCATGCCCAACGGCCCCGCGGGCGCGGTCAGCCTCGCCCTCGGCGCGGCCGCCGGCGCGCACTCGCCCGTCTCCGCCTGCGCCTCGGGCGCCGAGGCGGTCTCCTACGGGCTGCAGATGATCCGCGCCGGGCGCGCCGACATCGTCGTGGCCGGCGGCACCGAGGCCACGATCCACCCCATGCCGCTGGCCTCCTTCCACGCCATGCAGGCGCTGTCCACGCGCAACGAGTCCCCCGAGACCGCCTCGCGGCCCTACGACACCGCCCGCGACGGGTTCGTCCTCGGCGACGGCTCCGGGATCCTCGTGCTGGAGTCCGAGGAGCACGCCCGCGCCCGCGGCGCCCGCGTGTACGCCGAGGTCCTCGGCGCCGGCCTGTCCGCGGACGCCCACCACATCGCCGCTCCCGAGCCCGAGGGCATGGGCGCCTCCCGCGCGGTGCAGGAGGCGCTCGCCGTCGCCGGCGCCACCCCCGCCGACGTCGTGCACATCAACGCCCACGCCACGTCCACGCCGGTCGGCGACCTCGCCGAGGTCAAGGCCCTGCGGCGGGCGCTGGGGCCGGACCTGGACCGCGCGGCCGTCTCGGCCACGAAGTCGATGACGGGGCACCTGCTGGGCGCGGCCGGCGCCGTGGAGAGCATCTTCACGGTCCTCGCCCTGCACCACCGGCTCGCGCCCCCGACGATCAACCTCGACGACCTCGATCCCGGGGTCGACCTGGACGTCGTCCGCAAGGACCCCCGCCCCCTGCCCGCCGGGGGCGTGGCGCTGAACAACTCCTTCGGCTTCGGCGGCCACAACGTCGCCGTCGCCTTCGGCCCGGCCTCCTGACCCGCGGGTGAGCGCCGGCCCCCCGCCGGACCCCCGGGACCCGCGGGCGCGGCTGGAGGCCCTCTGCGACCCTGGCAGCACCCGTCCGCTGCTCCCGGACGACGGCCCCGGCGACGGTCCCGGCGACGGTCCCGGTGCCGGTCCTGGTGCCGGGGTCGTCGCGGTCACGGGCTCGGTGGCGGGCGTACCGACCGTCGTCTTCGCCTGCGATCCACGTGCGCAGGGCGGGGCGCTGGACGCGCGCGGCTGCGCGGTGGTCCTCGCCGCCTACGAGCGGGCGCTGGCGGACGGCGCCCCGGTGGTGGGCCTGTGGCACTCCGCCGGGGCGCGCCTGCAGGAGGGCCCGCGGGCGCTGGAGGCGGTCGGCCGGGTCTTCGCGGCCATGACCCGCGCCTCGGGCCGCGTGCCGCAGGTCTCCGTGGTGCTCGGGCCGGCCGCCGGCGGCGCCGCGTACGGGCCGGCGCTGACCGACGCGGTGGTCCTCGGACCCGCGGCGCGCGTCTTCGTCACCGGCCCGGACGTCGTCCGCTCGGTGACCGGTGAGGACACCGACGCGGAGCACCTCGGCGGCCCCGACGCGCACGCTCGCCGCTCCGGCGTCGCGCACGTGGCCGCCGGCAGCGACGCGGAGGCGCTGCAGCACGGCCGCGCGCTCGTCGGGCTGCTCGGCGCGCAGGGCGCCTGGGACGCCGCCGCCCGCGCCGGGCGCGTGGAGGAGCGCGACCTCGGCGCGCTGCTGCCGGCCTCGCCGCGGCGCGCCTACGACGTGCACCCGCTGCTCGACGCCGTCCTCGACGCCCCGCTGGGCACCCCCGGCGCCGGCGGCTCCCTGGAGCTGCACCCCGCGTGGGCGCCGAACGCCGTGACGGCGCTGGGGCGGCTCGCCGGGCGCACCGTCGGCGTCGTCGCGACCAACCCGCTGCGGCTCGGCGGCTGCCTGGACGCCGCCTCGGGCGAGAAGTGCGCGCGGTTCGTGCGGACGTGCGACGCCCTCGGCGTCCCCCTCGTGGTGCTCGTGGACACCCCCGGCTACCTGCCGGGGGTGGCCCAGGAGTGGGACGGGGTGGTGCGGCGCGGCGCCAAGCTGCTGCACGCCTTCGCCGAGGCCGTCGTGCCCCGGGTGACGGTGGTGGTGCGCAAGGCCTACGGCGGCGCGCAGATCGCGCTGAACAGCCGGGCGCTGGGCGCCACCCGCGTGCTCGCGTGGCCGGGCGCCGAGGTCGCGGTCATGGGCCCGGTCGCGGCCGTGCGGGTGCTGCGCCGGCGCGAGCTCGCGCAGGCGCCGCCCGAGCGGCGCGAGGCCCTGGAGGCGGAGCTGGCGGCCGAGCACGAGCGCGCCTCCGGAGGGCTGGCGCGGGCGCTGGAGGTCGGCGTCGTCGACGAGGTCGTCGACCCGGCGCGCACGCGCTCGGCGCTCGTGCGGGCCCTGGCCGCGGCCCCGGCGCGCCGCGGCGCGCACGGCAACATCCCGCTGTGACCCCGCGCCGTCCCCGCGCGGGGTGGGCGCCGGCCGGCGGGTGTCAGGACGGCGGCGCCGGCTCAGCCGACGCGGTGCAGCCAGCGCACGGGCGCGCCGTCCCCGGCGTAGCGGAAGGGCTCCAGCTCGTCGTCCCACGCCGAGCCCAGCGCGAGGTCGAGGGCGTCCCGGACCCGCATCAGGTCCTCCCCGGCGATCTCCAGGGCGGCCTTGAGGCGGTCCTCGGGCACGACGACGGAGCCGTGGGCGTCGGTGACGGCGTGGAAGATGCCGAGCTCGGGCGTGTGGCTCCACCGGCCGCCGTCGACGCCGGGGCTCGGCTCCTCGGTGACCTCGAAGCGCAGGTGCGTCCACCCGCGCAGGGCGGACGTCAGGCGCGCCCCGGTGCCGGGGGTGCCGTGCCAGGGCACCTCCCCGCGCAGCAGCCCGGGCGCCGCCGGCTGGTCCGTCCAGTCCAGGGACACGGGCACACCGAGGACGTTGGAGGCCGCCCACTCCACGTGGGGGCACACCGCACGGGGCGCTGAGTGCACGAACAGCACACCGCGCGTCATCCCACTGGACATACCGGCCTCCCTACCGTGTGCGAGGTGCGTCTTCCCCAACGACCTCGACCGACAGGACCCGGTGCTGCGTGAGCGGACGGCTACTGATCGGCGTCATTCTGCACGAGCGCCCCGACGCGCACCAGGTCTTCGCGCAGGTTGGCAGCAGGAGGGGCCTTCGCGCTGAAGGCGCGCGGAGGAGTTGCCGAAGAGATGCCGTGGACGACATGGAGCGAGGACCCGCCGAGGCCCCCGACGAGGGCGCGGTCTCGGAGGTGATCCGTCCGGCGGCGATCGTGCCCGAGGAGGCCGCGCGCGCGGTGCTCGTCGAGCTGGCCCTGCGGGACGTGCAGAACGGCGGCGTGTGGCAGTCGGAGCCGAACCTGTGGAGCCGGTACGACCGGCCCTGGCACGGGCTGGCCAACCCCGCCGGCGCCGCCCTCATCGGCACCATCCAGGTGGCCTACGGCACCCCGACGAAGTACGAGATCACCGTCTACCGGGTGACCGTCACGCGCCTGGGCGTCGACAGCGGCTGGAACGTGGAGTCCCTGACCGACGAGGCCCTCGGCTACGGCGGCATCACCCTCGCCAGCTGCCCGCGCGCCACCCTCGCAGCGCCGCCGAAGCCCTTCCGCTTCTAGCCTGGGCACGTGGAGCGCCCGCGCCGACCCGCGTACCTGGAGACCGGAGCCCTCGACGCCCTGCGCGGCGGCGGGGACCCCGCCGAGCGCGAGGAGTCCGCGCAGGCGACCGCCCGCCTGCTCGTGCAGGGCGCCCGCTCCGCCCGCGACGCCGAGGTGGTCGCCCGCCTCGTGCGGCTGGCGGACGAGCACGGCCTCGAGGTGCTCGCCCAGCTGTGGGCCGACGCGCCGCCGGACAGCCTCGCCGGCGCGCTCTGGCGCCTGTACGCCCTGCGCCAGTGGGTGCACGCCGACCCCCTCGGCGCCTCCCGCCAGTTCGCCGAGGGACGGCGGCGCGCGCCCGTGCTCGAGGCCGTGGCCGGCGTCGCCGACCCGCCCGGACCCGACGAGGTGCGCGCGCTCGTCGACGCGGTCCTGCACGGCGTGGCCCGCGGCGACGTGGCCACCACGTTCGAGCGCGCCGCGGCCTTCGCGCGGGTCGTGGCCGTCGGGCGCGCGGCCCTGGCGGCCGACGCGCCGGCCGAGCACGCCCGGGCCGAGGGCGACGACGTCACGCGCTCGGCGGTGCGGCTGGTGCGCACCGCCGAGCACCTGGAGGCCGCGGCGCGGCAGCTGCGCCTGGAGCTGGGCAGCGACTTCGTCCGGCCGCGGGAGGAGAGGGCGACCGCGACCGCCGCGGACGACGCCGCGGACGACGCTGCGGACGATGCCGAAGGCCACACCGGAGACGGCGCCGGGGACGACCGCGGCGCCGACGGGACGCCACCGCCGCCGGGGGGTTAACGTGGGGGCGTGCGCCGGGCCGCGGTAGCCCCGGGCTCCACTTCGAGCCGCTGCGAGCGGCCACGCGCCGAGAGGCGCTCCCGGCCCGGCGCACACCCTGCCCCCTCGACGACCCGTCGGCGGCTCCCTCGCCGGCTGTCGTGCCGCCTGCCCCGACGGCGCCCTCGCCGGCTCAGCGGCCCAGCAGCGCGTTGAGCCAGCCGGGGCCGGTGGTGCGGCTCCCGGCCGGCAGCCGCTCGCGCAGTCCCCGGTCCGCCGTGACGACGAGCGGCACGGCCCCCGCGTCCACGACCCGGCCCGCCTCCGCGACGACGGCCGCGTCCCCGTCCCGCTGCGCGCGCACCACCCGCAGGCCCGGGTGCGCTGCCGGGTCCGCCGAGCGGGCGGCGCCCTCGAGGACGGCGACGACCTCGACGAGAACCAGCGCCCCGGGGTCGCCGTCCGGTCCCGCCACCCCCGCGCCCGGCAGGGTCCGCAGGCCGGCCAGCAGCCGCTGCGCCGCGCCGGCCCGGTCGCGCCACCACCCGTCGGGGCGCGAGCCGACGACGTTGGCGACGTCCACGACGAGGACCCGCTCCCGCTGATCGGCCACGGCCGCACAGGGTAGGGCGGGGGCATGAGCGAACCGCAGGAACCGGTGGAGGCGCCCTGGGCCGACGGCCCCGGGCACGGCGAGGAGGAGCAGGTGCCGACGCCCGAGGACGCCCCGCCGCCCGACGAGGTGCCCCCCTCCCCCAGCTGAGCCCCGCCCGGGGCGGGTCAGGACGGCGGGTCAGGACGGCGGGTCAGGACAGGCGGACGGCCAGCAGCGCCGTGTCGTCCTCCGCCCCGGGGGCCACCAGGCCCTCCACCACGCCCGCGAGCAGCCGCTCCAGCGGCGCCGGCGCCAGGCCCTGCGCGAGCGCGAGGAGGCGGGCGGTGCCGTCGGCGATGTCCTCCCCGCGCCGCTCGACGAGGCCGTCGCTGTACAGCAGCAGGGTCGCGCCGGGTGCGAGGGCGCACTGCTGGTCGGTGCGCTGCGAGCGGGCGTCCACGCCCACGAGCAGGTCGGCGGCGGTGGCCAGCACCTGCGCCCGCCCGTCCGGGTGCACGAGGACGGGCGGCGGGTGCCCGGCGCTGGACCAGCGCAGCACCCGGGCGCCGTCCGGGCCCTGCGAGGTGCCCGAGACCGGGTCCAGCCGGGCCATGAGCAGGGTGACGAGGGTGTCCATCCCGAGGCCCTCGACGGCCTCGTCGAGGCGGCGCAGGACGACGGACGGCGGTTCGCGGTGGTCGAACGCCAGCCCCCGCAGGAGGTTGCGCACCGCGCCCATGGTCGCCGCGGCGCGGGTGTCGTGACCGCTGACGTCCCCGATGACCAGCGCGCACGAGCCGTCGGGCAGCCCGAAGGCGTCGTACCAGTCCCCGCCGATCTGGTGCCCGCGCGCGGCCGGCAGGTAGGTGGCGGCCAGCTGCAGCCCGGCGAGGTCCGGCAGCTCGGTGAGCATGCTCGACTGCAGCTCGCGGGCCACGAGCGCGTTGACGTCCCGGGCGTCGGTGGTGTCGTGGACGGCGCCCACGAGGCGCTGGCGCCCCCGCGGGTCGTCGCCGCCCACCCGCCCGCGCGCGGCGACCCACCGCACCGTGCCGTCGGGACGCACGATGCGGTGGTCCACGGCGTACAGCCCGCTGCGCACCGCCGAGCTGACGGCGCGCCCGACGACGGCGCGGTCCTGCGGGTGCACGCGCTCGTAGAGGTGCTCGAAGCGCACCGGAGCCGGAGCGGGCGGCAGGCCGAACATCAGCCGGTGCTGGACGTCGGAGCGCACCTCGTCGGTGGCGAGGTCCCACTCGAAGCTGCCGAAGCCCGCGGCGTCGAAGGCGACGCGGATCCGCTCGCCCGCGTCGGCGAGCTCGACGGCGAGCACCTGCGCCTGCAGCTCCGCGGAGATCGACGCCGAGAGCTCCCGCAGCAGCTCGACGTCGTGCGCGCTCCAGGCGCGCGGGCGCGCCGAGCACACCCACACGCAGCCGGCCACCTCGCCGCGGGCCTCCAGGGGCACCGCGAGGTACGCGCCGACCGCGCCGTCCGCGCCGTCCGCGCCGTCCGCGCCGGCCTCGAGGCGGTCCGGGCGCGCGTCGGGGACGACCACGGGCTCGCCGCGCGCGACGACGAGGGCGCACAGGGAGCGCTGTCCCCCTGAGCAGGGGAGCGAGCCCGGGCCGGCGCCGTGGCTGCCGAGGAGGACCTCGCGGTCACCGACCACGGTCACGCGGCCGCCCTCGGCCCCGAGCGCCGTGGCGGCCAGGCGCGCCAGGCGGTCCGGGCCCTCGTGCGGCACCTGCAGCAGCCACCGCGCCGCGCTGAGGCCGGCGCCGCCCGCGGCGCCTCCGACGTCCGGCACCGGCTGCTCCCCCATGGCGGGCCGAGTCTACGAGCGCCTCTCGCGCCGCGGAAGGATCGCCGCGCTGACGCGCTGCACTGACGCCCTGCGCCGCCGCCCGCGCCACCCCCGCGGCAGCGCTCAGCCCCGGGTGCTGCGGGCGAGCGCCCGAGCGGCCGAGCGGCGCGGCGCCGCCCGGCGCACGGGCCCGCGCGACGCGCCGTCACCGGCTGAGTCGCCGCCCGCCGCACCAGGGGCACCGGCGGCTGCAGCGGGCAGCGGCCGCCGTGCCGGTCCGTGCGCCCCGCCCGCCGGGCTGCTGCTGGCGCCGGTCAGCCGCGCCAGCGCCGCCTCGACGACCGAGCGGTCGCTGAACTGCCGCATGGGCGGCAGCGTCGCGCGCACGGTCGCGCCGTACGCCTTCGTGCGCAGCCGGGGGTCGAGCACCGCGACGACGCCGCGGTCGGCGGCGGTGCGCACCAGGCGGCCGGCGCCCTGGGCGAGCATCGTGCTGGCGCTGGCGACGTAGACCTCGGCGAAGCCGTCGCGCCCCGCGCGGTCGGCCGCCGTGCGCCGAGCCGCCATGAGGGGGTGGTCCACCGGCGGGAACGGGATCTTGTCCATCACGACGCACGACAGCGACGGGCCGGGCACGTCGACCCCGTGCCAGAAGCCCATCGTGGCGCACAGCGTCGACGCCTCGTCCTCGGCGAAGGCGCGCACCAGCGCGGACGCCGGCGCCTCCCCCTGCACGAGCACCGGCGTGCCGACGCGCGAGCGCAGGCGCGCCGCGGCCTCCACGGCGGCGCGCCGGCTGGTGAACAGCGCCAGGGTGCGCCCGCCGGCCGCCGCGACCAGCGCGGCCAGCTCGTCGAGGACGGCCTCTCCGTGCCGGCCGCGCTCCGCGCCCGCGGGCGCGGGGAAGTGCGCCGGCGGCACGTAGAGCATCGCCTGGCGGTCGTGGTCGAAGGGGCTGCCGACGTCGACGGCGTCCACGCCGCGCGGCGGGCGCGGCTCGCCGTCCTCACCGGTCAGCGGTGCCGCCAGGCCGAGGCGCTGCACCACGGGGTCGAAGGAGCCGGCGACGCTCAGGGTCGCGGACGTCGCCACGAGCGTGCGCTCGCCGAGGGCCTGCACGAGCAGCGGGCCGACCTCCAGCGGCGCGACCCGCAGCACCGGCGACCCGTCGGGGCCGGTCTCGAGCCAGCGCACGCCGTCGCACCCGACCGCCAGGACGGCGCCGAGGGCCGCCGCGGCCGCGGCCGCGCTCGCCGCCGCACCCCGGCGCTCCACCGCCGCCCGCGCCGCGCCGCCCGGGGCCGGGGCCTCGGCCTCCAGCGCGCTCGCCAGGGCGCCCAGGCGCCGCGCCGCGGCGCCGAGGAGGTCCGCCACGGGTGCGGGCAGCGCCGGCAGCAGGCCCGGCTCGACGTCGCCGAGGGCGCGGGCGAGGGCCTCGAGGTCGGCTCCGGCGGCGCGCGCGGCCTCGCGCCCGGCGGCCCCCCGCTGCCCGCGGGGCAGGCGCCGGGCCGCGAGCGCGGCGGCGCGCGCGAGCGCGGCGGGCTCGACCGCGGAGCCCCACGCGGTCGACAGGGAGGCCTCGACCTCGTGGGCCTCGTCGAGGACGAGCACGTCGTAGGAGCCCAGCAGCGGGGCCGGGCTGCGCAGGTCCTGCGCCACCTGCGCGTGGTTGGTCACCACGACGTCGGCGCTGCGCGCGGCGGCGCGGGCGCGCTCCGCGAAGCACTCGCGCGCGAAGGGGCACACGGCGGCACCGACGCACCCCGCGGCGTCCGTGGACACCTGCGCCCAGGCGCGCTCGGTCGCTGCGGGGGCCTCCGAGCGGTCCCCGGTGCTCGTGCGCCGCGCCCACTCCAGCAGCCGCGCCAGGCCCGCGGCGTCCTGACCGCTCGGGCGGGACGCCGCGGGCGCGGGGACGTCGAACAGCGCGGCGGGCGCGGCCTCCTCGGCACGCTCCAGCTCCGCGATCTCGGCGACCCGCAGGCGGCACAGGTAGTTCTGCCGGCCCTTGAGGAGGGCGTAGCTCAGCTGCGGGCCGCCGGTGGCGGAGAGCAGGTCGGCCAGCAGCGGCAGGTCCTCCCCCACGATCCGCTCGCCGAGCTGCTTGGTGGCCGTGGAGACCACCACCCGGCCGCCGGCCGCGACGGCGGGCACGAGGTAGCCGAGCGTCTTGCCCGTGCCCGTGCCCGCCTGCACGAGCAGGTGGCGCGAGCGGCGCAGCGCCTCCTCGACCGCGCGGACCATGCGCTCCTGCTCCGGGCGCACCTGGCCGTCGGGCCGGGCGGCGACGAGGCGGTGCAGCAGGGCCACGGCGTCCGCCCGGGCGCCGCGAGGGCGCCCGCGGCGCCCGGGCGCGGCGGCGCCGGGGGGCCGAGCCTCGGTGCAGCTGGCGCTCACGCGCTGTCCTCCCGCAGGACGCGGCGGGGCCGCCCGGAGCGGCGGGCGCGGCCCGGCCGCCCCGTGCGCACCGCCGGGGAAGTGGTCGACGCCCATGGTGGGACCCGGCACCGACAGTCCGGCACCGACGGTCCGGCTCCGACGGTCCGGATCCGACGGTCCGGCTCCGACGGTCCGGCTCCGAGGGGCGTGGGCGCCCGCCGCGATGGTCAGGCGGCGACCGCGGGGGGATCACGCAGAGATCACGGAACGATCACGGCGCGTTCTGCGCGGCGCTGTCGGAGACGGTTCCGCGGGTGCCTGAGCGGGGTGCCGCGGTCGGTCCCCCGGAACTGTCGGTGGGAGCGTGCACGATGTCGTCACGAGGGTTTCGGCGGCTCTCGTCCTTCCCGCAAGCACGACGCGTGAGATCCCGGTGGCGCCGACCGGCCCGAGAGGGGCGGCCCACCGACGCGCGAGAGGAGCTGGGTCCGATGGCCAAGCCGTTCATCTCCCACGACGGCGCCGACGAGAACGGCGTGCGGGCCCAGGTGTGGGTCCAGGTCGGCACGGGCACGATCACCGCGGTCGAGCACCAGGACGACGAGGCGAAGCAGAACGCCATGGTCGTGATCAGGAGCGACCACAGCGCGGTCAAGCGCCCCATCAAGGGGTGGGTGTCGAAGAAGGACCCGGTCTACGAGGCGGTCGTGGCCGCCGCGGGCTCCGGCCGGGAGGTCGAGTACCGGATCGAGTCCCAGCGCAAGCAGGGCGTCGACCGCGCGACGCCGATCACGGAGCTGCGCGCGGACACCGAGACCGCCGGCGCCACGACCATCTCGATCCTGGCGGGCCTCGACGGCGTCCTGACGCGCGAGGCCGTGACGAACCCCGCGGAGGACCCGCAGGCCGGCGGGCGCATCCCCGCTCCTCGCGAGGGCGCGGCCGTGGAGGCCGGCGCGCAGGCGCAGACCTGGCCGATGTCGGTGGACCGCATGCTCTCCGCCCTGGCCACGGCGCGCCGCACGGGCCTGCCGGGCGGCGTCGCGGACGCCGCGGCGGCGATGGCCCTCGCGGCCGGGGCGACGGCCCAGCAGGTGCAGGAGGCCGGCTTCACGCCGCAGTCGCCGAGCGAGCAGGCGCCGCCGCGGCGGGCGCACGCCCAGGAGGCCGCCCCGCACATCCGGTTCAACAGCGACCACCGGGTCAACCTGGGCTCCTACGCCGTGCAGGCGGCGTTCAGCGCGGAGCAGGTGGCCGCCGAGATCCTCGCCGCCGCCGAGCAGCGCGTCTTCGACGCGCACAACGCCGCGGTGCGCTCCGGCGCGGTGACCGGCGAGCCCATGGTGGCGCCCGTGCCGGTGGACCTCTCCCAGGCCGCGGGCCTGGCCCGGGTGCTGCTGGCCCTCTCCGACCGCGTGCAGGTCGGCGCCTACGGCGGCGGCCTGCCCGACCGGATGGCCAACAGCCACACCCGGGCGCGCTTCCTCGTCTTCGACGCGGTGCGCTCGCGCAACCCCGTCCCCTTCGGGCAGGGCCCGGCGGCGCGCCAGGCGTGGATGGACGCCGTGGTGACGGAGGGCGTCCAGCGCTTCCGCACGCTCGCCGTGGTCTCCCAGGAGGTCGCCGACATCCCGCAGCCGGGCGAGAGCCGCCCGCAGCCGCAGGAGCGGCCCCGCCAGCGCGGGGGCGCCGTCCCCCCGGCCGCCGAGGGCGCGGACGGCGCTGCGAAGGGCGCGGACGTCGTCGACGCGGAGGTGGTGGAGCCCGCGGACGGCGGGTCGTCGTCGGCGGGGAACGGCCCGGCCGGCTCGGGCGCCCCGGGGAGCACCGAGGGCGAGAGCACCGGCGGCACGGGCGGCGGCACGGGCGGCGGCACGGGCGGCGGCACGGGTCGCGTCGCGGGCGAGCGGCGCACCGCGCCGCGGCCTCCCGCGAAGGGCGAGGAGGGCTTCGAGGCGCCGGCGGCGCCGCTGGTCAAGCGCTTCGCGGCGCTGGCCAGCCGGGCGGGCTTCACCCCGAAGCCGCACGGCCCGGTCTCCGCGTACCTGTCCGACAAGTTCGGCGTGGACTCCGCGCGGCACGTGCACGGCCCGGCCCTCGAGGCGCTGGTCAGCTGGTACGAGCAGCGCGAGGACGGCGTGGCCGCCTTCCGCCGCCACGTCCTGGCGCTCGCCGCCGCGGACGGGTCCGAGCGCGCCAGCGCCTGAACCCCGCCGCGAGGGCCGCCCGGCGTGCGCCGGGCGGCCCTCGCGCATTCCCGGACACCTTCTCCCGGGCCCTTCCCGACGCCCTCTCCGAGCTCTTTCCGGCGCTTCGCGCGGGCCTTTCCGGAGCCGTTTCCGAGCGTTCGGACTGTCGGACCCGCTGCCTATCCTGAGGATGTCGCGCACGAAACGCGAGCATCCCGAGAAGAGAGCGACAGTCCGATGTCCACTGCGATCACCCTGGTCGGCAACCTGGTCGACGACCCAGAACTCCGCTTCACCCCCAGCGGCGCCCCCGTGGCCACGTTCCGCCTCGCCGTCAACGAGCGCCGGCAGAACCCGCAGACGAAGGAGTGGGAGGACGCCGGAGCCTCCTTCTACCGCGTCAGCGGATGGCGTTCCATGGCCGAGAACGTCAGCGAGTCGCTGCGCCGCGGCACGCGCGTCATCGTCGTCGGCGACCTGATGATCCGGCAGTACGACAAGCAGGACGGCAGGAAGGGCGTCAGCCCCGAGATCACCGCCCGCTCCGTGGGGCCGGACCTCTCGTTCGCCACCGCGGCCGTCACGAAGAAGGACCGCTCCGAGCAGCGCCCGGAGCAGGCCGAGCAGCGCGCGGGCGGCCGCGGGTCGGTCTCCCGCTCCAGCGGCCCGGCGGTCGAGGACCTGTGGTCCTCCGCCTCTGCACCGGCCGGCGCGGACGACCAGCCGCCGTACTGAGCCGCCGCGGCCCGGCCTGACCGGAACGGACGACCTGATCGGAACGGGCCCTGCTCCTCGAGGAGCAGGGCCCGTTCCCGTGCGGGCGCGCCCGCCCGTCAGGCGGGGACGGCGAGGTCGGGCTCCCGGCGGTCGCGGCCTGGGTGGCGCTCCGGGTCGTGCTCCGGGTCGTCGTCGAGGACCACGGCGTCCAGGTCGGCCTCGGCGACGGCGCCGTACGCCGACGCCGGCACGACCGAGGAGCCCTGCTCGGGGTCGGGGACGACGTCGAGGACGAGGTCGACCGTGTCGGCGGCGTCCGAGGCGTGGCTGATGACGACGACCTGGCGGGCGGGCAGGTCGCGGATCGCGGCCATCATCGCCGTGCGGCGGCCGCGGTCCTGCGCGGTGAACGGCTCGTCCAGCCACAGCAGGCCTCCGCGCTGGCCGGCGTAGAGCTCCCCGAGGGCCACCCGCAGCGCCAGGGCGACGGCCGACTCCTCCCCGCCGGAGAGCCAGGCGACGGGGCGCTGGTGGCCGTGCTCGTCGGTGACGACGGCGGTGAAGTCCTCGTCGAGCTCGACGGCGACGAAGCGGCCGCCGGTCATGCGGGCGACGAAGTCGGTGGCGACCTCGGAGACCTCGGGCGCCAGGCGGGCGACGCGGTCCTTGCGGAACGCGTCGAGCGCCTCCCGCACGCTCGCGGTGCGCTCGAGCTCGGCGAGGGTCTGGACGCGCGCCTGCAGCTTCGCCTGCTCGGTGGCCAGCGCCTGCTCCACGTGCGCCAGCTGCTGCTCGGCGAGGCGGAAGGCACCCTCGGCGGCCAGCACGGCCCGCGAGGACTCCTGCGCCTGGGCGACGGCGGTGGCGGTGGCGGTCTCGACGCGCCGGCGCTCCTCGTCCGGCACCGCGGCCGCCGCCTGCGCGGCGGTGGCCGCGGCGGCGGCGCGCTCGGCCTCGGCGGCGGTGCTCGCGGCGCGCGCGGCCTGCTCGCGGGCGGGCGCCAGGCGGGCGGCGGCCTCGGCCGCGTTCTCGGCCCGCCGCAGCTCCGCCGCGGTGCGCTGCACCTCCTGCTCGACGTGCGCGGCGCGCCCGCTCGCCTCCTGCGCGGCGCGCTGGGCGGCCTCGGCCCGGGCGCGGCTGGCTCGCGCCTCCTCGGTCGCCGCGCGCGCCTCCGCGGCGGCCTCGGCGTCCTCGGCCCGGGCCCGCTCGGCGCGGTCCGCGGCGTGGCGGGCCTCCTGGTGCGCCTGCAGGCCCTCCTGGGCGCGACGGCGCAGCGCGGCAGCGGCGCCCGCGGCGGCCTCCTGGGCGGCCTTGGCGCGCCGGCCCTCCTCCGCGACGCGGTCGCGGGTGCGGCGCAGGGTCTCCAGCAGGGCGCCCGGGTCCGGCAGCGGCGTGGAGCACGTGGGGCACGCCGGGCTGGTGGCCGCCTCGAGCGTGCGCAGCGCCGCGCTCAGGCGCTGGTGCTCCCCGCGCAGGGCGCCCAGGGCGTCGGTGCGCTCGTCGGCCTCCCGCTGCGCGGTGACCGCCTGCTCCTCCAGGTCGCTCGGAAAGGCCGCCGCCCGCGCCCGAGCCTGCTCCGCCGCGGCGACGGCCGCCTCGGCCGCGGAGCGGGCCCTGCTCGCCCGCTCGGCGGTGCGCGCGGCCCGGGCGGCGTCGCGCTCGGCGTCCGCGCCGGCCCGCCGCGCGCCCTCCCGGGCGTCCCGGTCGAGAGAGGCGGCCTGCTGGGCGGCTGCGGCGGCGGCGCGGGCGGCCTGGACCTCCTGCGGGCTGCCGCCGTGCGCCGCCTCCGCCAGCTGCTCGGCGGAGCGGGCGGACGTCGCGGCCCGCTCAGCGGCCAGGACCCGCTGGTGGTCGGCGGCCCGGGCGGTGTCGGCGGCGGCGCGGGCGGCCTCCAGGCGGCGGGCGAGCGCGTCGGCCTCCCCTCGCGCGGCGGCGAGGGTGGCCTCGTCGGCGCCCGCCCGCGCCCGGGCGGCGTCCAGGCGCTCCCACTCCCCGGCCGCGGCCTGCTGGGCGGCGTCCACGGCGCGCCGGGCGGCGGCGACGTCCTCCGCGGAGCCGGGCAGGACGTCCAGGCGGCGCTTGACGGCCGTCTCCTCCTCGCGGGCGCTGCGCACCGCGGCGCTCATCCGGTCGATGCCGGCGAGGCGCTCGAACAGGCGCCGCCGCTCCGCCGGGCGGGCGCGCACCAGGGAGTCGAGCTCCTTCTGCCGGGTGACGAAGGCGGCGAGGAACCCCTCGGCGTCCAGGCCCCCGAGGCGGTCGACGACCCACGCCTCGGCGGCCTTGACCCGCCCGAAGGCCTGCTCGCGGCCCTCGACGCGGATCGCGGCGTACGTGGTGTCCTTGGCGCCCTTCAGGCCCCGCTCGACCTCCACGAGCTGCCCGTCGTGGCGGAAGCGCACGACCGCCCGCACCTCCCCCGTGGAGCCCTGCCGGCGCATGGCCTGCACCGGCACGCCGTCGGGGGTGACGCCGTACAGGGCCCACAGCGCCGCCACGAGGATCGAGGTCTTGCCGACGCCGTTGCCGCCGTTGAGGGCGGTGACCCCGCCGTCGGTCAGCGGCTCGACGACGGCGTGGCCGATCGAGCGGACGTTGACGACCTCGATGCTCTCGACGGTGATCACCAGGGCACCTCCTGGCCGGTCTGCGCGTCCACGAGCGGGGCGTCGGCGACCTCGAGCAGCTCGGGCGGCTCCAGATCGGCCGGTTCGGCCGCGCGGGGGGACGGCGCGGCGGGCTCGACCCGGGCAGTGGGCGCGGGGGCGGGTGCGGGGGCCGCGTACTCCCCGCTCGCGACGTCCAGGGAGGCGGCCCGCAGGTGCCGCTCGCCCTCGGCCACGACGACGGGGCGCAGCTCGGCCGGCAGCCCCACGGCCGCGGCGTACTCGCCGACCCAGCCGCCGTAGACGGCCGGCAGGTCGGCCGCCCCGGCCGTCGTCAGCGACGCGGACAGGCCCGAGACGGTGCGCTCGCCGTCGTCGGCGGGGGTCTCGGGACGGCGGAAGTCCGGCATCCACACCAGCGCCCGCTCGGCCAGGCGCGCCAGGGCCGGCTGGTCCACGCCCCGGCGCACGCTGGTGGAGCAGTTGAGCACCACCTGGCGCACGATCGCGTCGTCGAGGTCGACCGAGGCCAGGTGGGCGCGGATCGCCTCCTCCACCTGCGCGCCCGTGAGCCCGTGCGCGTCGACCACCGGCAGGTCGTGCTGGGCGCGCTGGCCGATGTAGCGGCGCTCGACGCTGATCCGCCCGTCGGCGCCGACCTCCAGGAGCAGCCACCCGCGGCCCCCGGCCGGGTCGGCGAAGCCGCGGCGGATCGCGGAGCCCGCGTACCAGACGCCCGGCATGATCTCGTCCATGCCGTGGTAGTGGCCGAGGACCTTCAGGGCGAAGCGGTCGTCGGCGAGCAGGTCCAGGCCGATCGGCTGCTCGCCCGGGGAGTCCACGCACCGGAAGACCTCGTGGCCGGGCAGCATCGCGGCGCCGTGGGAGGACAGCACGTTGACGGCGCCGTCGACCGGCTCGGGCAGCAGCCGCTCGGCCTGCGCGAGGCCGTAGTGGCTGAGCACGTGCACGGCCAGGCCGTCGGCCGGGTGCACCACGCGGTAGGCGTCGGTGACGAACTCGACGCCCCGCTCGGGGTCGTGCACGGCGGCGGTCGCCGGTGACTTGCCGCGCTCAGCGGAGGCGTCGTGGTTGCCAGTGTTGCCCACCACCGGCACGCCGGCGCGCGCGAACCGCTCCAGCTGCTGGCGGGCCCACACGATGTCGCCGACGGCGGGGTGAGAGCGGTGGAAGAGGTCACCCGTCTGCAGGACCAGGTCGACCTCGGCCTCGAGGGCGCCGGTGACGCGGTCGCGGAAGGCCTTGTAGCCGTCGACGACCCGCTGGTTGCGCCCGGAGGCCACGTGCACGCGGCAGCGCGCGGCGTAGCCGAGGTGGTCGTCCCCGAAGACGGCGATCCGCAGGGAAGGAGTGCTCACGCAGGGGCCCCTCGTGCTGGCTGGCGGACGGGTGCTCGGGCGAGTGCAGCGTAGGAGCGGGCGCGGACAGTCCCGCCCGCCGCCGGCACCCGCCCGAGGGCGGGTCGGAGCGGGCCGCTCAGAAGGGCGGCTCGTCGTCGATGCTGTCCAGCCCGCCGGTGAAGCCGGCGTCGGCGGACAGGCCCACGCCCGCGCCCGGGTCCACCCCGCCGGTGGCCCGGTGGGCGCGCACCCGCTCGACCTCCTTGCGGAAGTCGGCGAGCCCGACCGGCGGCCGGCGGGGGGCGGCGACCGGCGCCGCGCCCCGCACCCCGGCACCCACCCCCGGCGCCCGCGCTCCCGAGCCCGCGCCCCGGCGGGCGGGCGTGCCGGAGAGCACTGGCAGGCCCAGGCTCATGCGCGTGGCCGTGATCCAGGACGCGTTGTCCTCGCGGAAGGCCTCGAAGTCGGTGTAGGCGGACAGGAACAGCGGCGCCTTGGTGAAGGACAGCGGGCTGACGGGCCCGGTGACCATGAACGGGTACACCTTCGGCTTCGTGGAGTCCGGCGGGGCGAACCCGCGGTAGAGCTTCAGGTGGTCGGGGTCGTCCAGGTGCTCGGCGACCTTGGCGAGGTCCGCGCCGCCGAGCCCGTAGCCCATCACGCGCACGGCCAGCTGGTCCCAGATGTCGGGGTTGAGGCTGCGCGGGGTCTGCGTCACGTACAGCCAGCCGATGCCGAACTTGCGGGTGTCGCGCGCGTAGCCGGCCAGGTCGCTGGAGAGGGCGCGCACCTCCTCCTCGGCGGTGGTGTGCACGGGCGGGGCGTAGCGCCACGCCTCGTCGAAGACCACCACGGTGTTCAGGGTCTCCCCCTCGCGGAAGGCGGCCTCCGAGGCCTCCTTGAGGGTGCGGCACGCCTTGCGCAGGATCGCCGCCTTCACGCTGTCCTGGTCGAGCACGCGCAGCGCCTCCAGCACGGCGCGCTGCTCCTCCCCCGCGAGCAGCGAGGAGACCCACGACACCTGCCCGCTGGTGCTCATGTCGAGCACCAGCAGCGGCGCCGGGGCACCCGCGCGCGAGGCCTTGTCGAAGACGTGCGCGATCGTGCCCCACATCGAGTGCCGCGCCCCGCCGCCGGGGTTGGTCGGCCCGAAGAGGTTGTGCAGGGGCTGGAACTGGCGGAAGACGTCGGCGAACCGGTCGCCGTCGGTGAGGACCTCCTCGATCGCCTCCCGCAGCCGCTGCTGGCGGTCCTCCGCGGCGTACACGCGCCCGAGCACGCTGAACGCCGTCAGCGACTGCAGCAGGGCCCGCAGCAGCGCCTCGGAGTCCTCGGTCTCCCAGTCCGGGCGCTTGCGCACGAGCTTCACGAGCTCGTCGACGAGGTAGCCGGCGGTCTCCGAGGACATCTTGGCGATCTCGGCGCAGAAGCGGGTCTTGGCCAGCAGCTCCCCGAGCAGCGGGGCGTCCTTCTCCAGCCGCAGGTCCTCGCTGACCCGCCGGACGACGACCTCGCGGCCCATCTCCCGCGCCCACTCCTGCAAGGAGAAGGCCATGCCCGTCTCCGAGGCGAACTGGCCCTGCGGGTCGATGACGATGATGCCGTGGTCCTGGTGCCGCATCTGGCCGGCGAGGTAGTAGGCGGCCATCTGCGTGTTGTGGGTCGGGATCATGGACCTGCCAGCGAGGTACAGCCGGCTGGGCGAGTCCACGGTGATGCACCGCACGGGCACCGACGCCACGGGGCGGACGTCGACGACGTACCGGTGGGAGGTCTTCGCCGGGTTGTGGCGGCGCGCGCGCTCCCGGTGCGCCGATCTCTTGCGGGTGAGCCGGAACACCTCGTCGGCGGTGGTGAAGCTGATCCGCCACGTGGGCCCGCAGTCACGACCGGCGAGCGTGTCCTGCTCCTCCGTGACGGTCGGCCGGTACCCGAGGGAGCACACGAGCTCGTGGACGCCGTCGATCAACACCCGGTTGGTGTTGTCGAAGTGGACTGCGCCGGAGGCTGCCGACGTGCCGTCGCTGTCGAGCAGGCCCGCGAGGAGCGCTCGCCGCTGCTCCTCCGAGGCGCGGAGGTACTCCGCGGGCACGTGCTTGTTCCGCAGGACCCCCAGGCGCCGGAGCACCCCGGTCGTGGTCCGGACGGCGTAGCAGGCCGCGCACCTGGCGGGGGGCCGCGCGCCCTGCAGGACGACGCCGCAGACCGTGCACGAGCTGCTCGCGCGCGACGAGCGGCCCCGGCACCTGGCGCTGCAGGTCCTCGAGCAGTACTGCTGACGGTAGGCGCTGGGCCGGTAGGAGGCGCCGCACACGGCACACGTGCGCTCAGGCAGTGCTGAGGGCGCCAAGGCGTCGTCCCACGTGACGCTGTAGCCGTACGGGTCACCGCGCTGCTCCTCGACCCTGGACTCGGCGTCCCGCAGGTGCTGCACGACCTCCACGTCCGCCGTGGTGATGCCGGCTCCCGAGCTCCTGCCGTCGCCGAGCCAGATCCCGAGGTCGTAGGGGTCGAGGGGCAGGTCGGCGTCGGGCAGGGCCAGGGGCTGCGCCACCGGGACGGCGTGCTCGGCGTCGCCGCCGGCGGTGCGCAGCGTCGCGCGGATCTCCTCCGTGGTGACGACCCGGCCCTCGCTGCGCCTGCGACGCTGGTCACCGACGGGGTTGGCGGCGTGCTCGGCGAGGACCTCGAGCAGCATGCGCCTGGGGTAGAGCTGGGCGGAGGCGGGGAGCCGCCGGACGACGGTGCGCGCCTCCAGGTCGACGGTGAGCGGGACCCGCAGCACCGCCATCCGCACACCGGTCCCGACGATCTTGCGGCGCAGAGCACCGTTGCGAGGCGGCACGCCGACGAGCCGGGCGACGTCCGGCATGGTGATCCACTCCGGCGCCTGCCCAGCGGCGTGCACCAGGCGTGGGGTGAGGGAGGGGTTGAAGACAGGGTTGGACGTCTTTCCGGCTCGCGCGGCGTCTGCCAGCGCCAGGAGCAGCTCCCGCCCCGCGAAGACGGGCAGCTCCCGGGTGCGCTGGAAGGACTGCGCTCGGTAGGAGAAGGCGTGGTCCTGGATGCGGACCCCGACGGCCCCGACCGCTCGGGCGCAGCTGGTCACGGCCGAGGACGAGGGGCCGAGCCCGGTCAAGGTGGCTACCTCGGCCAGCGTGATGGTCTCCTCGGGTGCGCTCGCCGAGGCCTGGGCGCGCAGGTGCGTCAGGATCGCCGGAGCGAGGAGGGGGCGCCGCGAGCGCCGGTGCTCCAGGCGGCGGGCGGCGCTGGCTGACAACCGGACCTGCGTGTCCTCGGTGAACCACAGGTGCTCGCCGTCGGCGACGATGCGGGACCCGTCGGAGAAGACGACCTCGTAGCAGTCGCGACCAGTCATCACGTCGTGCGCCGCGAGCACCGTGGTGGGCCGACCGCCTTCGTCGAAGACCGCGTCCCCGGCTCGCAGATCACCCATCCGCGTCCATCCGTCGGGCGTCGGGACGGGCGTGTCGACGTCGATGGCCTTCCCGCTCCCCGTGCTGCCGAAGACCGCGGCGTGGAACGCCCCGCGAGGACCGGAGAAGTCCCGGACGGACAGGGGCGCCCGTACGTCGGTGCCGTGCAGGTGGCCGAGGAAGTGCAGGTCCTCCTCCCCGGCCATGAGCTCGTCGACGACCTCGTTGGTCACGCGGCGCACGGCCGTGCCGGTGGGCGGGGACATGCGCAGCGACGGCCCGGACTGGCGCCAGCTCCCGACGTCGCCCGCGTCGGCGTCCGCGCGCCGGTAGCAGGCCTGCAACCGGATCCCGGCGGCGCGCACGTCGCCGAGGTCCCCGGACATGCCGGGGATGGACCCGCGGGTCTTGACCACCCCGCGCAGCAGGGGGTTGGTGTGCCACTGGTTGGTCGTGGTGACCTCGGTGACCACCCCGAGCGCGAGCTCCTCGCCCTCGGCGAGCGGCTGGGCCAGGCACAGCATCGACCCGACGAGCGGCTCGTGGGTGGCGCTGTCGAGCAGGTCGAGGGTGACCTCGTAGTTCGAGGAGGGGGAGCCGACGACGGCGACCTGCTCGGCGTTCTCGATCGGGTCCACGCGCGGTGCGCTCCTTCGGGGTCGTCGGGCCGGGCCTGGGTCGAGGGTCGGGTCGGCGTCGCTCCAGAGTCTGCTCCAGACCCGGTCAGCCCGGTGGCGCCTCGGGCCGGTTCGCGGGCGGGCGGGCGGAGGTGCGGGCGGGGCTCGGTGTCACGCGCGTGCGGTACGAGCGGGCCAGCCACATCAGATAGTCCTCGGACCCGTCGGGCAGGTTCGCCAGCAGGGCCTCGTTGAGCGCCTCGGCGCCGGTGGAGACGGCCTTGGCGGCGAGGTCGACGGCGTACTGGGCGAAGGGCTCCTGCAGGTGCGGCCCGGGCGTCTCCGCCGACAGCAGGGCGGCGATGCGCCGCACCTCCGCGAGCGCGCCGCCGTCGTCGCCGTCCCGCGCGTCGGCGAGGGGCTCGCTGACGCGGGCCTCGACCTTGAGGATCGTCTCCGCCGTGGTGGGCCGCAGGTAGGTGACGACGACCTCGTCGGCGGCCGCCGCCCGGCGCAGCGGCGCGACGGCCTCGTCGAGCCGGTCGGCGACGGCGCGCACGTGCGGCGTGGCGTCGTCGCGGGCGCTGACGTGGACGTCGGCGAGCTCGTCGGCGGGGCGGGGGCGCAGCATCTCCCCGGGCCCGAGGACCTGGGCGGCGACGAACCGGTCGCCGCCGGGCAGGTCGAGGCCGTGGGCGCGCAGGTAGCGCTCGGAGAAGGCGGTGGAGGAGTCCGCCTTCGGCAGGGCGACGACCTCGCCGGGCGCGGTGCGCCGGTCGGGGTCGGCGAGGGCCGCGAGCGCGTCGACGACCTCGTCGGTGACCAGGTCGGCCGCGGCCTGCGCGACGGCGGGCGAGCGGGCGGACAGCGCGGTGGACAGCGCGATCACCGGCGTGCCGTGGGAGCCGTCGAGCAGGCGCAGGTCGTGCTGCAGGGAGGCGATCAGGCACAGCTCGAGGCCGGCCATGGCCGCCGCGAGCAGCCTGTCGTTGTCGGACTCGTGGGTGCGCACCGCCGCCCAGTGCCGCTGCCCGAGCGGCAGGTGGGCGGCGGAGGTCATGCCCTCCGCGGAGGCGGCGACGGCGACCATGAGGTCGGCGGCGTACAGGTGCTCGCGCACGGAGCCGCCGTCGACGGCGGCGATGCTCGCGCTGGGGAGCACCGCGGCGCTGCGGGAGAGGAAGGGCTCGATCTCCCCGGCCTGCAGCAGCCGCTGGCGCAGGGGGGCGCGGCGGCTGGCCACGGGCGCCAGCAGCCGGTGCGCCTCGCGCGCGAGGGGCTCGGCCTGGGCGATGAGGTCCTGCAGCATCGCGGCCGTCAGGGGCGGGCGGGGCCCGACCGGCAGCTCGCTCACGACTTCGCCAGCCAGGCGGCGAGCTCCGGGCCCAGGGCGGTGTGGACCTCCGCGCGCAGCCCGGGCCGGCGCGCCAGGGTCGGATCGGCGTCCAGCAGGGCGGTCGCCTCCTCCCGGGCGGTGAGGACGAGGGGGAGGTCGCGGCGCAGGTCGGCCACGCGCAGGTCGCTCTCGCCGGACTGGCGGGCGCCGAAGACGGAGCCGGCGCCGCGCAGGTCCAGGTCGACCTCGGAGAGGTGGAAGCCGTCGGTGGACCCCACGAGGGCGTGCATGCGCGCGACCGCGTCGGCCGAGCCGGCGCGGCCGGTCAGGACGCACGTGGAGGCGTGGCGGCCGCGGCCGACGCGCCCGCGGATCTGGTGCAGCTGCGCGATGCCGAAGCGGGGCGCGTCGAGGACGACCATGACGGTGGCGTTGGGCACGTCGACGCCGACCTCGATCACGGTGGTCGCCACGAGCACGTCCAGCTCGCCGACGGCGAAGGCGGCCATGGTGGCCTCGCGCTCGGTGCGGTCCTGGCGCCCGTGCACCAGGCCGACGCGCAGGCCGGCCAGGGCGCCGTGCTGCAGGGCCTCGTGGGCCTCGGTCGCCGACTGCGCGGCGATCTTCTCGTTGTCCTCCACCAGGGAGGCGACGACGTACGCCTGCCGCCCGGCCCCGACCTGCTCGCGCACGAGCCGCCAGGGCCCGGCGTCGGCGTCGTCCAGGTCGAGGGTCTCGGGCAGCCAGGAGGTGGCGATGGGAGTGCGGCCGGGCGGCAGCTCGTCGAGGACGGAGACGTCGAGGTCGCCGAAGACGGTCAGGGCGGCGGTGCGCGGGATCGGCGTGGCGGTCATGACGAGCGTGTCCGGCACGCCGGAGCGGCCCTTGGCGCGCAGGGTGGCGCGCTGCTCGACGCCGAAGCGGTGCTGCTCGTCGACGACGACGACGCCGAGGTCGGCGAAGTCCACGCCCTGCGTCAGCAGCGCGTGGGTGCCGACGACGAGGTCGGTGCTGCCGTCGGCCAGGCCGGCGAGGATGCGTCGCCGGTCCGCGGCCTTGGTCTTGCTGGCTAGCAGCTCGACGACGAGGGGGCGCCCGTCGGGGTGCTGCACGGCCAGCAGCCGGCTCGCCAGCTCCCGGTGCAGCTGGGTGGCGAGGATCTCCGTGGGCGCCATGAGCGCGCCCTGGTAGCCGCCCTCGACCGCGGCGAGCAGCACCGTCGCGGCGACGAGGGTCTTGCCCGAGCCGACGTCGCCCTGCAGCAGGCGGTGCATGGGGTGGGGCCGGGTCAGGTCCGCGGTGATCTGCGCGAGCGCGCGCTGCTGGGCGCCGGTGAGGGCGAAGGGCAGCTGGGCGAGCAGCTGGCCGGTCAGGGCGCCGCTGGGGCGGTGGGCGACGCCGGTCTCGGCGGCGGTCGCGTGCCGGCGCAGGCCCAGGGCCAGCTGCATGCGCAGCAGCTCGTCGAAGGCGAGGCGCTCGCGGGCGCGCCCGGCCGCCTCGACGCTGTCGGGCCGGTGCACCTGCTGGTAGGCCTCCCGGCGCGCCAGCAGGTCGTGGCGCTCGCGGACGTCGCCGGGCAGGGGGTCGGCGAGGTCGCCGAGGCGGCGCGCGGCCTCCATGGCAGCCCCGTGCAGGTCCCACGTGCTCACCTGCGCCTTGGCGGACTGCGGGTAGACGGGCACGACGAGCGCGGTGTCGCCGCCGAGGCGGTCCATGACGGGGTTGGTCATCTGCACCTGCCCGCGCCCGCCGCGGCCGGTCCACAGGTCGACCCTGCCCCACAGGGAGACCTCGTCGCCGACGCGGAAGCGGTGCGGGATCCACGGGGCCTGGAAGAACGTGACCTCCAGGGTGCCCGTGCCGTCCGCGACGGCGACCCGCACCAGGCGGCGGGTGCGGTCGTACTGCCCGATCCGGGAGATGGTGGCGATCAGGCCGGCGTCCGTGCCGACGAGGTCGCGCAGGCCCCGCACCGGCGTGGCGGTGGAGCGGTCGAGGTAGCGGCGGGGGACGAGCATCAGCAGGTCGTAGACGCTGCGCACGCCGGTCTCGGCGAGGCGGGCGGCCAGGGACGGCGTCCTGCCGCGGGCGCGCTGGGCGCGCACGGCGTGCAGCTCCTGCACGGGCACCCCGCGCAGGCCGTCGATGGTGCCGTCGTAGTCGAAGGGCGCGTAGCGGGCCGCGGCGGCGGCGCGCACGTCGGGGTGGACGAGCAGGCCGTGGGCCTCGGCGAAGGCGATCACGTCCTCGACGCGGTCCAGGGACGCGCGCCAGCACTGCGCGGCGCCGTCCCAGGTGGCCGCGGTGCGCCGCTTGACGTCGTCCTGCAGCGCGGCGGTGTGCTCGAAGCGCACCTCCACCCGTTCGCCGGCGAGGACGACGTCCGGCACGGGCTCGCTGTCGGCGGCCTCGCGCAGCGCCGCGCGGGCGGCCTCGTCGATCTCGGGCCGCTGGCCCGTCAGGGCGCCGCGCAGGGCCAGGGCGCAGCGGCGGGTGAGCGGGAAGCGCCAGGCGCCGGTGCTCGTCCACGCGGCCCCGGGCAGGTCGCGCAGGCGCTCGCGCAGCGGGTGGAACGCGGGGGCGCTGACCAGCACGCCGCCGTCCTCCAGGGCGACGACCACGCGCTCGAGCGTCGCCTCGGGCGGCGCCTCGGCCGGTGCCTCGGCCGGCGGCGCGCTACCGCGCGTGCGGGGGTCGAACAGCGCTCCCTGGCTCACCCGCTCCCCTCCCCGCGACAGCGACCGGCTCGTGGGCGCACACGCTACGAGGCTCCTCCGACAGCGCCGTCCCCGGAGGGCGAGCGGGCGCGCTCCGGAGCCGGCGAGCACCTGGAGGACGAGCACGCGGGCGACGAGCGCCAGGGCAAGGGGCGGCTCCGCGTCGGCGGTGAGCGCGGGAACGGGGGCAGTGGAGCCGGCTCGACGCCCGTCCGGGAGGTGCTCCCGCACTTGGACTCGAACCAAGAACCTGCCGGTTAACAGCCGGCTGCTCTGCCAATTGAGCTATGCGGGATCGCGCGCCTGCGCGGCGACGCGGTGCCGCCAGACTAGCAGCCGCCCCTCGACGCTCCGCGCACGTGCGTGGGCGCGTCGGATCGGGGTAGGTCGCGCGAGCCGGTCCACCGGGGCCGGCGCTGCGGACGATCTGCACGAGCACAGGAGGCACCATGGCCACGGGAGAGACCGGCTTCACCGACGTCGAGTTCGACCTGATCTCGGTGCAGTACCACTCCCTGAAGGCGGGGCACGACTACGGCCAGTACGTGCGCGACGCCGAGAACGCGGGCCGCGACGACATCGCCAGCTTCTTCCGCGAGGTGATGCAGCAGGACTCGGAGCGCGCGCACCGCTGCCACCAGTACCTCGGCGAGATCATGAGCGCCAAGGGCGGGCAGCCGGGCTGACGCAGCCCGCAGTGTTCCCGAGGTCCGTCGCCCCGGCAGCGCCCGCCCGCCAGGGTCGGCGCCGCCGGGGCGACGCCGCGTCCGGGCCCGGCGGGGGCGTCAGCGCACCCGGTGGGTCTCGACGAGGTGGTCCATGACGGCGTCCAGGTGCTCGTCGACACGCTGGCGGGCCGGGTCCTGGTCGAACCAGTCGACGATCTCCCGCGCTCCCCGCTCGAAGGGGACCGTGGCGACGAAGTCCGGGACGACGCTGCGCACCTTGGTGTTGTCGAAGACCATCGAGTGCGCCTTGTCCCCGAGCAGGCCGGCGCCCCACTCGGCGTCCGCGGCGGCGACGGCGTCCGAGGGCACGTGCACGATCCGCGGCTGCACGCCCAGGGCCGCCGCGAGCGCGTGCGCGATCTGGTCCCACGTCAGCACGTCGTCACCGGTGATGTGGAAGGCCTCCCCCAGCGTGCGGGGGGAGGCCAGCAGCGGCACGAAGCCGCGCGCGAAGTCGGTGTGGTGCGTGAGGGTCCACAGCGAGGTGCCGTCGCCGTGGACGACGACCTCCCTGCCGGCGCGCATGCGCGCCGGCACCGTCCACCCGCCGTCGAAGGGGACCAGGGTGCGGTCGTAGGTGTGCGAGGGCCGCACGATCGTGGCCGGGAAGCCGGTGTCGCGGTAGGCGTCGACGAGCAGCTGCTCGCAGGCGATCTTGTCGCGGGAGTACTGCCAGAACGGGTTGCGCAGCGGCGTCGACTCCGTCACCGGGATCCGCGACGGCGGCGTCTGGTACGCCGAGGCGGAGCTGATGAAGACGTACTGGCCGGTGCGGCCGCGGAAGAGGTCGAGGTCGGCCCGGACGTGGTCGGGGGTGAAGGCGACCCAGTCGACGACGGCGTCGAACTCGGCGTCGCCCAGCGCCTCGCGCACGGACGCCGGGTCGCGCACGTCGGCGCGGTGCGGCGTGGCGCCCTGCGGCAGCGGCCGGGTGGTCGACTCCCCGCGGTTGAGCACGTGCAGGTCGAGGCCGCGCTCCACCGCCAGGGCCGAGCAGGCCGAGCTGATGATGCCGCTGCCGCCGATGAAGAGGACCGTCAGCGCTCCCACGCCCGGCACCCTAGGGGCGGGAGGCGGCGGCAGCCCGTCGGAGCGGGCGCGTCACCTCGGCGCCAGCGGGACGTCGGGCAGCGGGCGGCCGAGGAGGAAGCCCTGGGCGCGGGGGCAGCCGTGCTCGCGCAGGAAGTCCCACTGCGCCTGCGTCTCGACGCCCTCGGCGGTGACCTCGAGGTCGAGCTCGGCGGCCATGCTCAGGATCGCGCGGACGATGCTGGCCGCCCGCGGGTCGGTGGGCAGGGCGGTGATGAACGTGCGGTCGATCTTCACCCCGGCCAGGGGCATGTCGGCCAGGTAGCTGAAGGAGGAGTAGCCGGTGCCGAAGTCGTCGAGGACCAGGTGCACCCCGGCTCCGGTCAGCTCCCCCAGGGCGGCTGCGGTCGCGTCGGCGTGCAGCACCTGGGTCTCGGTGATCTCCAGCTCCAGGCGGTCGGCCGGCAGCCCCACCTCCTCCAGCACGTGCAGGACGCCGTTGGCGTAGCCGGGGTGGCGCAGCTCGACGGCGCTGACGTTGACCGCGACCCGGGAGCTTGCGGCGGAGGCGGGCCACCGCGTCGCCGCCTGGCAGGCCTGGTGCAGCACGGAGCGGCCCAGGCGCGTGATCAGGCCGCTGTCCTCGGCGGTCGCGATGAAGTCCTCCGCGGCCGCCGGCCGCCCGTCCGGCGGCGTCCACCGCGCCAGTGCCTCGGCGGCGACGACGCGGCGGTCCGGCAGCGCCACGATCGGCTGGAACACCACCGCGACCTCGTCGCGGTCCACGGAGCGGCGCAGGGCGCTCTCCCGGGTCTGCACGGTGATCGCGTCCGCGTGCATCTGCGCGTCGAAGGGCACGTGCCGGCCGCGCCCTCCGGCCTTCGCGCGGTGCAGGGCGACGTCCGCGCGGTGCAGCGCCTCCTCGACCGTGACCGTCGGCGAGGACGTCAGCGTGGACGTCGGGACGAACGTCAGCGCGGACGCCAGCGCGGACGTCGCGGAGGCGTCCAGGGAGGTGCTGCCGATGCTCGCGCTCACGTGCACCGCCCCGGCCGGGGTCTCGACGGGTGCGTCCAGGGCGGCCAGCACGCGGGCGGCGGCGGCGCTGATCTCGTCGGGGCCGTGCGCGTCGTCGAGCAGGATCGCGAACTCGTCGCCCCCGAGCCGGGCGACGGTGTCGCCCGTGCGGGTCGCAGAGCGCATCCGCTGCGCGACCTCCACGAGCACGGCGTCGCCGGCGCGGTGCCCGAGGCTGTCGTTGATCTGCTTGAACCGGTCCAGGTCCACGAACAGCAGCGCGCCGCCGCGCGACCGCGCGCCGTCCTCGCCCTGCGACGGTGAGCGCCGCGCCAGCGCCTGGCTCAGGCGGTCGGTGAGCAGGGTCCGGTTCGCCAGCCGGGTCAGCGGGTCGGCCAGCGCCGCCTGCCGGTGCGCCTCGGCGTCGGCCTGGCGCTGGCTGACCGCGGCTCCCAGCAGCACCCCGAGCAGGGTGAGGGTGACCAGGCCGAACTGCAGCACGAAGCCGCCCTGGCCGGCCACGTCCCCGCCGGTGAGGGCGACGGCGCCGACGTTGGTGACGAGCACCGCCACCGTCGCGGGCACGAACCCGCCGCGCAGCGCGATCCAGATCAGCGGCACGTAGACGAGGTAGCTGTAGTCCAGGGAGGCGCCGCTGCCCGCGAACGCGATCCACACCGCCACGGCCAGCAGGAGCACCTGCGCGGCCTGCTCCACGTGGCTCACCGGCCCCGACGCCCTCGCCGACAGGTCCGGACGGGCGTCCGCGGCGCGCGGCCAGCGCCGGGCCGCGACCAGCAGCACCGGCGCGAGCATGCCCACACCGGTCGCCGACCCGGCCCAGTACCCCGCCAGCCCCGTGAAGACGTCGGTGGGCTCCACCACGCCGGCGCCGGTGAGGAACCACAGCTGCACCACGGCCATCGGCAGGGGCGCCGCCAGGCACATCACCACCACGAACCACGTGACGTCCCGCAGGGTCGGCAGCCGGGGGTCCACCCACAGCCGGCGGGTCAGCAGCGCCGCGCCCGCCGTGTAGCCGCCCGCCGTTACCACGGCCAGGGTCGCGACCTGCCACCAGGACAGCCCGGCCGGCACGACCAGCGCCCACTGGACGACGGTCGCCAGCACGAGCGCCGGAGCCCACCGCAACCCCAGGAGGAGGAGCAGCACGACGTCCAGCGCCGCCGGCGGGAACCACAGCGACACCCCGGGAGCGACCTGCAGGTGCGAGGCGACCCAGGCCAGGCCCGTCCACGCGGCCAGGTACAGCACCAGGACGAGGGCTGCTCCGCGTCGGGACACGACTGGTCATGGGACCACAACTGGGCTCCACGCGCAGTGCCGCGCGAGTGACCCGGGCACGTCCCACCCCACGCCGGGCCGACCGGCGCGGCGGTGGCACACTCGCAGGCCGAACGCTTCGGGGCGGTAGCTCAGCCGGTCAGAGCAGGGGACTCATAATCCCCGGGTCGTGGGTTCGAGCCCCACCCGCCCCACCGCGCGTGATACTACTTGGATTGATGCTAGTCGCCGGGTGTTTAATAGGGGCACAGTGACCTCGCTGAACGAGGACTGCAGTACGCCAGAGTTCACGGTGGTAGTCAAAGTTCCACGGATATGCCTGACCGATTGTCAGGAGTGGCCTGATCCGGTAAATGCTTGCTCCGTGCCCAGGGCTGCTCCGGTGATTAGCACCGCCACGAAATCCCGCTTCGTCGAAGACCGCTTGAAGGTCACACCTGGAGTTTGCATTGACGAACAGCCTCATCAGTTATCTCGACTACAAGCTTGGCCTTCCTCTTGTAGGGCCCGAGCGAAGTCGCACTTTAACGCCCCACCTTGATGCTTACCGCGCATGGACCTGCATCGAGTGGTCGGGCGCCATTCGGCGAGCACGCAACATTGTTGTGAAAGCGCTCAAAACTGCGTTTAGGGAGCAGGCTGAGGGTGCGTACGTTGATCCGGTCGAGGCGGGCCAGCGCCTTTCAATTGCTCGGGACCATATTGGTCAAGCTATCTGTCGAGCCATCGGCGGCTGCAATAGTGGGCAAGTTTTGTTGCGTCTTCGTAGCATACCTCCTGAGGTTTGGGCTGGCGGCGCCGTGGCTCCTCAAGCCTGGGACCACACCCGCGCACGTGCCGAGGCAGCAGTTTTACGCTGGACCGATCCGCATTCCTCTCGCGAACCCACTGCTCCAGCGCTCCTTCTCGCTGCAGCTCTGGGGCTCCATGACCGAAACATCATGGTTCTCGCTGGACGGACCGCGGTACATACACGCCTGCGCATCGTTGACGGCATCCCTCAGGATGAGAGTTCGCTTGACGAAGAAAGTGCTTTGTTCCTCTTCGACAGGCGGGCCGCTGGCGCGGATTTCTCGATCAGTCCTTTCACTGGTATCCGTACCTTTACCCTTAGTGCTCACGGCGGTACACCTGACGTAAGTGTTCCGAAACATGGGATGCTCACATCACAATGGGAAGACCCTAGCAATCCAGTGTTCGCAGAAGACGCATACTCAGCGATCCGCTTTATTTTTCGCGCCTGCCCATTTCTCGTAGAAGCCTGGCCCGCCATGCCGGAATTTAGATCTACCGGAGGCAGCTTCGCAGGCATAACAGCAGCGCAGAGCAATGACATGGAGGATGTCCTAGCGCTGATGTTAGCGTTACGAGTGGCGCATATTGCATACTCTCGACTCGCCTCTTCACCTGATCCCTTTTTTACTTTAAACCTCTTACACCACTATGGCCTGATAGGCGAGGTGGAAACCACTTTTCGTGCCGCTGAAGAGTCCGAGAGAGCGGATACTGATAGCCAACTAGGTCGCCGACTGAATTCAGCCACCGACTACACTGGACGCCTATTCGATGTAGCGCGATGGTCCAACAGGTGCGATCACCCCGCGCCGCTTGTACCCATGGGGGATTACTACGCCATCAACATGAGCGCCACTTTCGATAGGCTGGTTGAACTCATGTCTTCTGTCTTGCCGAATGGAGATCCGGGAGCCTTGCGAGGGCGTTCATTCGAAGACGAAGTTCAGACGGCGATTGAAGGTGTTACTGAGGTTCCTGACAGCATGAAGCGGTGCCGGCGACTTCAGATCAAGCGGCAAGATAACTCCTTCGTAACGGATATCGACGCCGTGGCTCCTATCGAAGGCGGGGCACTTCTCGTAGATGCAAAAAGTTATAGATGGAGCGCGCGGTACACCCACTACGATCATGCGGCAGTTCGCGAGGTGGCTAGCAAGGTCGCGCGTAATGCAGACGTCTGGGCCGGCAAAGTCGCGGAGCTCGCCGCCACCCGCCGCTTTAAAAATTGTGACTTCTCTGGATGGGGCGACTTGGTGCCTGTCGTATGCGTTCCTCAGGCTCCCCATCTGAAGTGGGAGCTAGCCACCCGATTAGCTGACGAACATTTGTCGATACCGCTCATCGTAACGCCTGTTGAGTTGAAAAATTGGCTTGCCACACGGACTACACCTGCTGCTTTCAGCGATGTGTACAGTTGGAGGACCGGAAGAGGAGCCGTGCAGCAGTAGCAAGCCGAGTTGGCGTGCATACTGCTCGACTTGCAGGCCGATCAGCGGCCATCCGCAAGCCATAACTGGCGCGAGGTACTGATGCAGCAAGTTCGCTGCGGCTATCGGACGACGAGCGTTCCTATTTGCTGCAGCTACCCAAATCACGACCCAGCGGCGCCCGCAGGCACCCCGCCCAGAGCGCCTGCGCTCGGTCCTGACCTACGCTGGCGAGTCCCTGCCAAACGTGCCGGCCCTCGCCTACGTCTTGGGTTGGCAAGCAGGCTTGTCGGCCCGGAACACGATGGTGTCCGCGGCCCTTCACGCGATCTGCCAACTGGCGCCGTAGGAGCGAAGTCGGATGCGCCTGACACTCCCTGCGCCCGCCCGCCACGAACGCTTCGTCGGCTAAAAGCTTATGGCCGCCGAGGTGGTGACTTGGCTGTGGACGAGCGCAGCCTCCTGCTATTCACGCTCATCGTGATCCAGGCTGCAGCGGGAGTCTGGACCCGCCGGTTCACGGGAGAGCTGGGGCCGTCGCCGCTGCAGTGGCTCGCCGCCGAGCAGGTCCGCCGGGCACGCCAACTCCTGGAGGACATCTGTCCGTCGATCGAGCAGGTCGCCCCGCGGAGCGGGTTGGGGACGGGCCTTCCTGCCCGGGGCACCCCTGCTGGCTCGGTCCCGTGGGCGGCGAGACCCGTGAGGAGCCCTCCGATCGTCGACGCGGACGCCGATGGAGATCCGACCCGGAGCACATGACGAGCGCGGGCTCGGTCTGATCGCCGATCGTCGCCCGCTCGAGCTCGCTCTGGGGACGGACGCGTGGTGGCACCGCGGCAGCATCCCGGTGTGAAGCTCAGCGTGAGCCTGTCCGAGGAGGACGTGGCCATCCTCGACGAGTACGCCCGCACCGCCGGCCTGCCTTCACGCTCGGCGGCGCTGCAGCAGGCCGTGCGCCGGCTCCGCCACGTCGACCTGGAGCAGGACTACGCCGCGGCCTTCGCCGAGTGGAGCGCTTCCGGAGAGCGCGCGGCCTGGGAGGCAGCTGCTGGAGACGGGCTGGACGATGCGGCGCGGTGACGTGCGCCTGGTCGACCTCGAGCCCGCGCGCGGCAGCGAGGCCGACGAGCGCCGACCGGCGGTGGTGGTCAGCAACGACGACGCCAACGCCGCGGCCGCCCGCTTCGGGAGAGGGGTCGTGACCGTCGTGCCGCTGACGAGCAGCACCGCACGCGTGTGGCCCTTCCAAGTGCTCCTGAGCGCTGAGGACACCGGCCTGGACCAGGACTCCAAGGCTCAGGCCGAGCAGGTGCGCTCGGTGGCCGTGGAGCGCGTCGGAGCTCCCCTGGCGCGCTTGAGCAGCCGGTCCATGGCCGCCGTGGACGAGGCGCTGCGCCTGCACGCGGACCTCTGAGGCCGGATCGACGCCGTCGACGACCCGCGTCGGCACCCCTCCGGCATCGGCGACCTCGCCCGATCGAGATCCAAGCCCTTCACACCGCCGCTACCGCTGCGGCAAGATCACCACGTCCGACATGTCCCGAACTCGGATCGGGCTCCCCGAGCTGCGTGGTGGGTCGTGTGACAGGCTCGCTCGGATCCGTCCGTCCGTCGAGGGAACACCGATGTGGAACGGGAAGGTGATCATGTTCTCTGCAGTGAACAGCAGCTTTCGTCGGGTCGCCGTAGCAGCGCTAGCGGGGTTCGGCCTGGGCATGGCCGGCCTGGCCACGGCCGCTCCGGCGTCTGCTATGAGCGCGACCGACTGCACCCTCTACTTCGACAGGCTGTGCCTGTACACGGGGACCGGTTTCAGCGGAGGTGGTCTCGTGCTCACCGAGATCGGAGGGGCTAGGAGCAGCTGCAGAGCGCTGCCTGGGCGGATGAACGACCAGACGTCGTCGATCATCAACAACAGCGGACGCAGCATCACCTTCTTCGCGAGGGGCGACTGCACGGATGCCGTCTGGGCGTTGGGGCCGGGCCAGTCCGTGGCAGAGCTCCCCGCCTTCGCCAACAAGACGATATCGGCCGTCATCGTCCGCTGACGGCGACGAACCGGTTGGTGACGCCGCCCGTCAGCCGGCTCCCGTCGTCACCTCCGACGGCGGGAGCGGGCGGCGCGATGGCGCGTCTCCCATGCGCGCTCGACAGTGGAGCCATGGGGTCGGCGCGGTCCGAGGACGGCGGAGGGCTGCTCCGCTACCTGGCCTCGCTGTTCCCTCCCTCACCGGCGCCCGGCACCCCCGGGGACCCGGGCCTGTTCGGTCCGGGGTCGCAGGCCTGGCGGATCGCCCGCGAGCGGGCGCTGCTGGCCGCGGGCCCGGCGGCGCTGCTGATGCAGCTGGCGCATCCCCTGGTCAGCGCCGGCGTCACCGAGCACAGCGCCTTCTCCGCCGATCCGCTGCACCGGTTGCGCGCGACCCTGGACGCCACCGTCACGGTGGTCTTCGGCGACCGCGACCAGGCGCGGGCCGCGGCGGCCCGGGTGGGGCGGCGGCACCGGCCGGTCACCGGACGCACCACGGCCGCGGTCGGGACCTTCCCGCAGGGCACGCCCTACCGCGCGAACGACCCCGCCCTGGCGCTGTGGGTGCACGCCGCCCTGCTGTGGTCCGCCCTGGAGCTCGTCGACGGCTTCGTCACCCGCCTGCGGCCCGGGGAGCGCACGGCGTACGTGCGCGAGATGGCGCAGTTCGGACGGCTGTTCGGCGTGCCTGAGGAGGTGCAGCTGCGCGCCTGGGACGACCTCGACGCCTACGTGCGCGCCATGGTCGACGGCGGAACGGTGGCGGTGGGTCCGCAGGCCCGCGCGCTGGCGCAGGAGATCCTCACCGGCGCCAGCGCGGGGCTCCGGCCGCCGCTGGACGCCGTGGTGCGCGCCGCGGCCAGGGTGCTCGCCGCCGGGCTGCTGCCGCCGCGGCTGCGGGCCGCCTACGGCCTGGCCTGGGGCCGGCGGGAGCGGGGCGCCTTCGCCGCCGTCCGCCTGGCCACGAGGCTCGCCCTGCCCCTGGTCCCGCCGCACCTGCGGTACTGGCCCCACCACGAGGTCGCCCGGCGCCGCCTCCGGGACGGCTCACCGCGGCCCGAGGAGCCGTGACGGCTCCTCGGGCCGAGGCGAAGCCGGGTCAGGGGACGAGGATGGCGCGGCCGCGCACGCGGCCGGCCCCGAGGTCCTCGATCGCCCGGGCGAAGTCGTCGAGGGGGTACTGCACGGTGTGCAGGGTGACCTTCTGCTGCGCGGCGAGCGCCATGAGGGCGACCAGGTCCGGATAGGAGCCGACGAGGTTGCCGATGATGTTGATCTCGCTGGAGATCAGGTCGATGGTCGGCACGTCGATGTTCTCCCCGTAGCCGACGACGTGGTAGTCACCGGCCCGCCGGGTCATCCGCAGGCCCTCGCTGGTCGAGCCGCCCTCGCCGACGAAGTCGATGACCTGCTCGGCGCCGGCCCCGCCGGTGAGCTGCAGGACCTGCTCGACGTGGTCGCCGTCGGCGACGACGCCGTGGTGCGCGCCGATGTCGAGCGCGAGCTTGACCGCGTCGGCGTTGCGGTCGACGACGACGATCTCCGCCGGGGAGAGCGCGGCCATCACCTGGATGCCGATGTGCCCGAGCCCGCCGGCGCCGATGAGCACCGCCCGGTCGCCCGGGTGCAGGCGGCGGGCCGCCTTCGCCACCGCGTGGTACGCCGTCAGCCCGGCGTCGGCCAGCGCGGCGACGTCCGCGGGCTCGAGGGAGTCGTCGATGCGCACCACGCTGCGCGCGGAGGTCTTCAGCAGCTCGGCGTACCCGCCGTCGGTGTCGATGCCCGGGAACTTCGAGCTCTCGCAGTGCACGTCGTCCCCGGAGCGGCACGCGCGGCACAGCCCGCAGGTGATCAGGGGGTGCAGGATGACCTTGTCGCCCTCGGCGACGTTGGTCACCGCGCTGCCGACCGCCTCGACCCAGCCGGCGTTCTCGTGCCCGATCGTGTACGGCAGGGCGACGCCGGACTTCTCCGCCCACTGCCCCTCGAGGATGTGCAGATCGGTGCGGCACACGCCGGCGCCGCCGATCCTGACGACGACGTCGTGCGGGCCGGTGATCTGCGGGGCCGGCACGTCGTCCATCTGCAGCGGGGAGTGGTAGTCGACGACGCGGACGGCCTTCATCGGTGTCCCTTCGAGACGGCGAGCGGGAGGAGCGGGCGGTCGCGGCCGTCGTCGTCGGTGCGGGGCACCTGGTCGGCCTTCGAGCCGGGGTAGCGGGTGGTCAGCAGGCCGCGGCAGAAGTGGGCGTTGCCGTCGACGGAGACGCGCACCGACCGGGCCCGGCGCAGCCACAGGGCGGCGTGCTCGCGGTCGGGGCGCCGTCCGTCGTGCTCGACCAGCACCGGGGCGTCGGGGCCGACGGGCAGGCCGAGGGCGGCGCGGCGACGCAGCAGCCCCTCGGTGGTCGCCTCCGCGGCCGGCAGGTCGCCGAGGGTGAGCCCGTGGACGTCCTCGAGCGTCGGGTCGGCGCGCAGCAGGGCCGTGACGGCCCGGTCGACCGCCGCGAGGTGCGCCTTGCGGCGGAAGGTCGCGCGCAGCTCGTCGAGGGAGTCCTCGGCCTCGGACCCGAAGGTGCCGCGGTAGCCGACCCCGGCGGCGAGCCCGCGGTTGATCAGGTCCGAGTCGTGGTGGTCGTCGAGCTCGACGACCACGCGCTCGACGCCGGGGACGGCGGCCACCGCCTCCTGGGCGTCGGAGGCCATCAGCCAGGCGAAGTTGGGCGAGCAGAAGGACGTCGGCAGGCGCAGGTGCACCTCGACGGCGGCTCCGGAGCCGGCCGCTGAGCCGGCCTCGAGCACGGCGACGGAGCGGACGAAGCCCACGTCGGTGATCGGCTCGTCGAGCTCGGGGTCGACCACGGTGGCGAGCGCGGCGCGGACCTCGGCGTGCAGGTGCTCGCGGACGTCGGCGCGGACGTCGGCGCCGCGCCCGGTCAGGACGGCGGTCATCGGCGCGCCTCAGACCGTCGCGAGGTCGGCGGCGCCGGGCTGGCGCGGGCCCGTGGCGGTCTCGTCCGCGTCGGGCAGCTGCAGCTCGGCCGGGACCGGCAGGTCGTACAGCTTCGCGGCGTTCAGGCTCAGCACCTTCTTCTTCACCGCGGTGGACAGCGGGGCGTACTCGGCCATGTCCTCGGGGATCTGGAAGTCGACGAACCGCTCGACCAGCCACTTCGGCGTCCACAGCGCGTAGTCGCTGGAGAAGAGGATCCGGTCCTCGCCCAGCCAGTAGACGAGCTCGCCGATGATCTGCGCGAAGTAGCGCGGCCGGGTGTGGATGAACGGCATCGCCACGGCCAGGCCCGCGTGCACGTTGGGCTCCTGCGTGGCGATCCAGCAGAAGTCCTCCAGCCGCGGCAGGCCGCAGTGCTCGACGACGAAGGTCAGGTCCGTGAAGTCGGTGGCCGCGTGGTCGACGTCGGCGACGTCGAAGGCGTCGCGGTCCAGCGGGCGGATCGTCGGGCCCTTGTGGACGTGGATGTTCTTGATGCCGAGCTCGCGGCAGGCCTCGAAGTAGCGGTAGGCCATCGGGTCGGTGAGCTTCCACCCGCGGGAGTCCCCGTGCCAGTCGGCGGTGTAGAGCTTCACGCCCTTCAGCCCGAAGCGCTCGGCGTCGCGGCGCAGCCGCTCCAGACCCTCCTCCCCGTCGCGGGGGTCCCAGTAGTGGTTGTACGTCAGCTCGTCGGGGTGGGCCTGGGCGAGCGCGAACGCCTCCTCGGTCTGGCCGAAGCCCGAGCGGTAGAACTCCGCGAGCCGGGCCGGCTGGAAGATCGCGTGGTCGACGATGCCGTCGGCGAACACGTCGCGCAGCAGCCGCTCGCCGCCCTGGTAGAGGTAGTCCTCGTACGTCCACACCTCGGCCTCGGGGCTGAGGTTGCGGTGGTAGTCGTAGAAGCAGTCGATGAACTGCTTCCCGTGGATGCTGCGCTGGTTCTCCGGTCGCGCGTCCCACAGCGCGATGTGGGCGTCCACGACGTAGTAGCTCTCGCCGTCCTTGGTGTACATCCCGGCCTCCGTCGGCTGGTGGGGTGGCGGTTCCGCTCCTGGCCGGGAACGCTAACCAGGCCCTCGCCGGCGGCACAGGCGCTCGCTGTCTCACTCTGAGACGCCGCTCGCGTACGCTCGGCGGGTCGCACGTCGCCGCAGACGTGCGTGCCGTCGCCACGGCGGGCGCGTGGCAGCGCCTCGGCCGAGGAGGTGTCGAGTGGACCCGCGCCGGGAGGACCCGCGCCGCGAGGACCCGGGCGCGCCGCGGCAGGCTCTGCGCGCCGGCCGCTCCGCGGCGCTGCGGCTGCGGGCGTCGTGGCACCGCAGCCAGGACTACGGCCTGACGCCGGACGGGATGGCGCCCGCGTTCACCGGGTCCCTGGACACCGGGTCGCTGCTGTACGAGTGCGCGCACCGGGTGCTGGCCGACCTGCAGTCGACCATCGCCGGCGAGCCGGTCAGCCTCCTGGTGGCCGACTCCGACGGGCTGGTCCTCGCCCGGCTGGGCGAGGACCGCGGCATCCGGCGGTCGCTGGACTCGGTGCACCTCGCGCCCGGCTTCTACTACACCGAGCGCAACGCCGGCACCAACGGCCTCGGGCTGTCCCTGGCCGACCGAGCGCCCTCCCTGGTGCGCGCGGCCGAGCACTACTGCACCGCGCTGCGCGGCTACACCTGCGCGGCGGCCCCCGTGCTGGACCCGGTCAGCGGTGACCTGGCGGGCAGCATCAACCTCACCACGTGGTCGGAGTCCTCCTCCGAGCTCCTCCTCGGCCTGGCGCAGACGGCGGCGAGCGCCACCAGCGCGCTCATGCTCGCCCGCTCCGGCGGGCGGACGCTGCGCCCGGCGCCCCGCGGGGAGGTCGTGCGCGTCCTCGCCGGGCGCCCGGCCGGCGAGGACGGCGATCCCTGCACCTCGCCTCGGTGGCGCGCCGCGGTGGCCGACGCCGCCGCCGCCGCCGGGCAGGTGCTCGCGGTCGTCGGCGAGCCGGGAGCGGGCAGGTCCACGCTCGCCGCCTCCGCCGCCCGGCGCGCCGCGCCGCGCCAGCGGCTCCTGCACGCGCGCACCCCCGCGACCGGCGGCGTCGCCGCCTGGCTGGACCTGTGGATCCCCGAGCTGCACGACGCCGGCACCTGCGTCGTCGTCTCCGGGCTGCAGCACCTGCCGGCGTGGGCGGCCGGGGAGCTGGCGCAGGTGCTGACCGGCGTGCGCCGCACCGGCCGGCCCCAGCCGTTCGTGCTCGCCGCCTCCGACTACGCGGCGCTGCCCGCGCCGCTCGCCCGCCTCGTCGACGCCGTCGTCGAGGCACCGCCGCTGCGGCACCGGACCGAGGACGTCCTGCCGCTCGCGGGGTGGTTCGCCCGCCAGGAGCGCCACCGCGCGATCCCGGTGACCCCGCGCGCCGCCCGCGCCCTGACCGCGTGCTCGTGGCCGGGCAACGTCGCGCAGCTGCGCCGCGTGGTGCGCGACGCCGTCGCCCGCGCCGACGTCGTCGACGTCCAGCACCTGGCGCCCGAGGTCCTCGACGGCGGCACCCGCCCCCTCAGCCGGCTGGAGCGGCTGGAGCGGGACGAGATCGTGCGCTGCCTGACGGAGCCCTCCACCACGATCACGCGCGTCGCCGAGGAGCTCGGCATCGGGCGCGCGACCCTGTACCGCAAGATCGCCCAGTACAAGATCGCGGTGCCGCCCCGGTCGACCTGACGACGGGTCAGCTGCCGGTGTCGGCGCTGGCGTCGAAGTCGGTGCTGGCGCTGAGCTCGCGCCACGCCTCCAGCTCGGCGCGCTGCGCGTCGAGGACGCCGGTCAACGCCGTCAGCGCGTCGGTGCCCAGCAGGAGCAGCGACGGCGGCTGCGGGGAGGCCACCGCGGTGATGATGGCCTGCGCCGCCTTGGCGGGGTCCCCCGGCTGGGTGCCGTGGACGGTGTCGTTCTCCTTGCGCCGCGGGCCCGCGGTCTGCGCGTAGTCGGCGATCGGCCGGGGCGAGCGGGGCAGGGAGCGGCCGGCGAAGTCGGTGCGGAACCCGCCGGGCTCGACCACCACGACGGCGATCCCCAGCGGCGCCAGCTCCGCGCGCAGCGAGCCCGACAGGCCCTCCAGCGCCGCCTTGCTCGCGGCGTAGTAGCCCGAGCCGGGCGGGCAGATCCGCGCGCCGATGGAGGAGATGTTGACGATCGCCCCGCTGCGCCGCTCCCGCATGCCCGGCAGCACGGCCTTGGTCAGCGCGACCGCGCCGAAGAAGTTCGTCGCGAACAGCCGCTGGACGTCGGCGTCCTCGCCCTCCTCCACGGCGGCGCGGTAGCCGTACCCGGCGTTGTTGACCAGGACGTCGACGCCGCCGAAGCGCTCCTGCGCCGAGCGCACCGCCGCGCTCACCTGCGCCGGGTCGGTCACGTCGAGGGCCACGGGCAGGGCCGTGTCGGGGTGCGCCTGCGCGAGGTCGGCCACCGCCGCGGCGTCGCGGGCGGTGACGACCGCGCGCTCGCCGCGGGCGAGGACGGCCTCGGCCAGGGAGCGGCCGAGGCCGGTGGAGCAGCCGGTGATGAGCCAGGTCGACATGTCGTCCTTCCCTGCCCCCAGCGGGGCGTGTCGTGGTCCAGCGGTGCGGTACCCCGTCCGCCCGCTCCTGCCACCCGCTCCTGCCACCCGGTCGGCGCCGGCCGTGCCGTCGAGGACGCGTTGCCCCCGCAGACCCGGTGTGGGACGTTGAGGACGAGCCCGGGAGGAGGGCTCCCGGACGAGGGGTGCCGTACCCGGTGCGCGACGAGACGGCCCGGAGAGGTCGTCGTGTCCTGGTTCGTCCTGGTGGTCTCCGGCGTGCTGGAGGCGGTGTGGGCCACCGCCCTGGACAGGTCCGCCGGGTTCAGCCGCCTCGGTGCGACGGCGGTGTTCCTCTCCGCCCTGGTCCTGAGCATGGCGGGGCTGGCGTACGCGATGCGCGAGCTGCCCGTGGGCACCGCCTACGCGGTGTGGGTGGGGATCGGCGCGGTGCTCACCATCGGGTACGCGATCGCCACGGGGCAGGAGCCGGTGTCGGCGCTGAAGGTCCTCTTCCTCGTCATGATCGTCGGCGGTGTGGTCGGGCTCAAGCTCGTCCACTGAGAGCGGGCCCGGCTCGCTGTGCTCCGTGGCACACTCGAGGGGTGAGCCCTCGCGCAGTGCCCGGCCGACGCGTCCTCCCGACGAGCCCGTTCAAGGCTCCCGCGGTGGAGCAGGTGGTCTACGCCGTCGGCGACTGGGTCACCAGCGACCGCCACGGCCTGGGCCGGGTGATCAGCGTCGAGGCCGCGCACGACGACGTCCCGGCCAGGGTGCTGGTGGACTACCGCGGCGGCAACGTGCGCTGGCTGACCAGCCCGGGCACCACCCTGACCGGGCTGGCCGACTGAGCAGGCTCCTGCTGGCTGAGCCGACCGAGCAGGCCCTCGCGGCTCAGGCGTAGCGGGCGACGAAGTTCGCCAGCACCCGCCCCGGCTCGGTGACCACCGCGGGCGTCAGGCGCCCGACGAGCTCCTCGACCTGGCTCGGCGGGAAGTAGCCGGCGTGCTGGTAGACGCGCACCCGCGTGAGGATGCCGGGCACGTCGAGCTCGGGGTGGAACTGCGTGGCGTACACGTTGCGGCCCACCCGGAACATCTGCACCGGGCAGGCCGGTGACGTCGCCAGCAGCACGGCGCTGCGCGGCAGCACCCGGCACGCCTCCTTGTGCCCGACGAAGGCGTCGAAGACCTCCGGCACGCCGTCCAGCAGCGGGTCGGCGCGCCCCTCGGGGGTCAGCCGGATCGCGGTGCAGGAGATCGGCTCGGCGTAGGTGGTGTCGATGACGCCGCCCTGGTGCACGCCCAGGGTCCCGATGCCGTAGCAGGCCCCCAGGAAGGGCAGGTCGCGGGCGACGACCTCGTCGAGCACCCGCGACAGCTCGGCCTCGACCCGGCGCTGCACCGCGGACTTCGTCTCCGGCGGGTCGCTGGAGTTGAACGGGCCGCCCCCGACGATGACGCCCGCGTAGTCGTCGAGGTCGAGGTCGGGCAGCGGGGCCGCCTCCATGCGGATGCGGCGCAGCTCGTGCTCGGCGAGGCCGGTGGCCCTCAGGATCGCGGCGTGCTCCTCGTCCGCGGCGACGTCCTCGGCCCGCGAGGCCAGCAGCAGGAACGGCCTCACCCGGCCGATGCTACGTCGAGCGGCCGCGACGGCGTGCGCCCGGGCAGCGGCTCAGCCCCCGTCGGTCAGCGCGAGGTCGACGCCCACGGCGAGCACCGCGAGGAGCGCCAGCAGCAGCAGCACGAGCCCCAGCGGGTGCCGCCGGTGCTCCTGCACCCGCGAGCGCAGCCGGTGCCCTCGCGCGGGGAGCGCGATGCCCGCGGCACCCGCGGCACCTCGGACGGCGGGCACCGGGCCGCCGCTGCGGGCCGCGGTCGGGTCGGGCTGGTCCTCGGGCACCGCGGCAGGATGGGACCCTCCGGCCGGCCGCCGCTACGGGCGCGGGGCCGGTGCCCGCCGTCCGGGCGCCCCGGACCACCCGGACGGAGGCACAGCCTTCCAGGGTGGACGTCCTGGCGCGCAACAACGTGCGGCTGACCGGCCGCCGCGGCGGCGCGCCGGTGGTCTTCGCGCACGGGTTCGGCTGCGACCAGGGCGTGTGGCGCGCGGTCGCCCCGGCGTTCGAGGACGAGCACCGCGTCGTCCTGCTCGACCTCGTCGGCGCGGGAGGCTCGGACCTGTCCGCGTACGACCCCGGCCGCCACGGCCGCCTGGAGGGGTACGCCGAGGACGTCCTGGAGGTCCTCGACGCCCTCGACCTCGGCCCGGTCGTCTTCGTCGGGCACTCCGTCAGCGCCATGATCGGGGTGCTGGCCTCCGCCGTCCGCCCGGAGCGGTTCTCCTCGCTCGTGCTGCTGTGCCCCAGCCCCTGCTACGTCGACGACGACGGCTACCGCGGCGGCTTCGCGCAGGCCGAGATCGACGAGCTGCTGCAGACGCTGGACGACACCTACCTCGGCTGGTCCGCGCACATCGCCCCGGTGATCATGGGCCATCCGGAGCGGCCCGAGCTGGCCGGGGAGCTGACGAGCAGCTTCTGCCGCACCGACCCCGCGATCGCCCGGCGCTTCGCGCGCACCACCTTCCTCTCCGACAACCGCGCCGACCTGGAGCGCGTGCGCACCCCCTCCCTGGTGCTGCAGTGCCGCGAGGACGTCATCGCTCCTCCGGAGGTCGGGCGCTACGTCCACGAGCACCTGGCCGGCAGCGAGCTGGTGGTCCTCGACGCCACCGGGCACTGCCCCAACCTCAGCGCTCCCGAGCAGGTCGTCGCCACCGTCCGCCGGTACCTGGGCGAGCGGGCGCACCGGGCCGGGTGAGCCCGTGGTCCCGGACGACGCGCCGGACGACGTGCGGGACGGGGCGCGGGACGGGGCGCGGGACGGGGCGTGGGACGGTGCGCCCGTCGGCCTGGCGCGCCTGCGCCTGGACGGCACCGTCGAGCGGGCCAACCGCACGCTGCTGGGGTGGGCCGGGCGCGAGCGCGCCGACGTGGAGGGCCGCGTGCGCCTGGGCGAGCTGCTGTCGGTGGGCGGGCGGATCTACTGGGAGACCCACCTGGCGCCGCTGCTGCACGTCGAGGGCCGCCTGGACGAGGTCGCCCTGGAGCTGAGGACCCGCCGCGGGCGCTGGCCCGTGCTCCTCAGCGCCCTCGTCGCGCCGGTGGAGGGCGGTGGCCCGGCCGCGGTGCACGTGGCCGTCAGCGGCGCCCGCGAGCGCCTGCGCTACGAGCGCGAGCTGCTCGGCGCCCGCACCGCCGCCGAGCGGGCCGCCGCCCGGGTGCGCGCGCTGCAGGAGGTCACCGCCGCCCTCTCCGGCGCGGTCGGGGTCGCCGCGGTCGCCGACGCGCTGCTGTCGGCCGCCACCGGCCCGCTCGGGGCCCGCCGCGCGGCCCTGTGGCTGCCCGGCCCGGACGGGGGGCTGCGCCCGGCCGGCACCGCGGGACCGGCGGCGCCCGGCGCACTCGCCCAGCCGGCCCCGGCCGGCGGCCTGCTCGGCGCGCGCGCGCAGGCGGGCCCGGACGGCGTCGTCGTCCCCCTACACGGCCACCGGGGCCCGCAGGGGGTGCTCGTGCTCACCGCCCGCGAGGACGCGGGAGCGGACCCGCCCGACCTCGACGTGCTCACCACCGTCGGCCAGCAGGGCGGCGTGGCGTGGGACCGCGCGCGGCAGTACGAGGAGCGCGCGGCGATCGCCTCGCAGCTGCAGCGCTCCCTGCTGGCCGTTGACCCGCCGTCCGACCCCCGCGTCGCGCTCGCCGCCTTCTACCAGGCCGGCGTGGAGGTCCTCGAGGTCGGCGGCGACTGGTACGACGTCTTCACCTCCGGCGAGGGGGTGCTCTCGGTGGTGGTCGGGGACGTCGTCGGCCGCGGCCTCGGCGCCGCCGTGGCCATGGGGCGCCTGCGCAGCGCCGTGCGCGCCGTCGCCGGCCCCAGCGTCGGCCCGGCGCGGCTGATCTCCTCCCTGGACCGCTTCGTCGAGCAGGTGCCGGGTGCGGCCATGGCGACGCTGGCGCACGCCCAGCTGGACCTCGCCGACGGGCGCGTGCGCTACGCCTGCGCCGGGCACCCGCCGCCGCTGGTGGTGCCCGCGCACGGGGAGCCGCGGTTCCTGTGGGGCGGGCGCTCCACCCCCCTCGGCGCGCACCTGCGCCCGCGCGCGCGGCCGGAGGCCGACGACCGGCTGCGGCCCGGGGACCTGCTGCTGCTGTGCACCGACGGCCTCGTCGAGCGCCGCGACCGGCCGCTCGACGACGGCCTGGAGGCCCTGCGCGCCGCGGCGGGGCAGGTGCGCGGGCAGCCGCTGGAGCGGGCCGCGCGGACGCTGACGGCGGCGCTGCTGCACGACGGCGCGGGCCGCGACGACGTGTGCGTGCTGCTCGTGTCGTGGCGGGGGACGGCGTTCGAGCGCCACCTGTCAGCCGACCTGGCCGGCCTGTCGGCGCTCCGCCGCTCCTTCGGCGCGTGGCTGCGCGAGCGCGGCGCGGACGCGGGCACGTGCGCCGACCTGGTCCTGGCCGTCTCCGAGGCGGTCGCCAACGCCGCCGAGCACGGCTGCGGCGGCCGCGGCGAGGAGCGGGTGCTGCTGCGGGCCCACCTGCAGGAGGGCGGGCCCGGCGGCGCCGACGTCGTCGTCGTCGTGGAGGACCGGGGCCGGTGGCGGCCGCCGAGGACGCCCACCGATCGCGGGAGGGGTCTGTCGATCATGCGCGCGGTGGTGGACGATCTCTCCGTGAGCGCGGAGGAGGGGACGACGGTGGTGCTGCGCCGTCGTCTGCGCTCGGAGGGGTGATGAGGCTGGAGGCGCTCCCCGAGCGCCGGAACGGCGTCCGGGTGCTGCGGGCGCACGGCGAGCTGGACGTCACCGCCGCCCCGGCCGTGCTGCCCGGGGTCCCGGACCTGGTCGCGGACGCCGCGGCCGTGGTCCTGGACCTGTCCGCGCTGAGCTTCTTCGACAGCGCCGGGGTGCGCCTGGTCGACCAGCTCTCGCGCGAGTGCACCCGCAGCCGGGCGCCGTTCCGCGTCGTGGCGCCGCCGCGCACCCCGAGCCGGCGGGTGCTGGAGCTGGTGGGCCTGGACGCGCTCGCCGACGACGACCTGCCCGCGGCGCTGCGCGCGGTCGGGGGCGCGGTCGGGAGCGGGGGCGCGGGCGGGGCGTGAGGTCGCGCGGGCTGGGTACACCTGCGGTGCGGGCCGCCGGGGCGCGCCGAGCGCAGGAGGGCGTCGTGCAGGTCCGATCCAGCGAGGACCCGGGAGCCGGGACCGGAGCCTCGGGCACCCCGGTGCGGGGCCGCTTCCCCGCTGTTCCCTCCTCGGTGCGCCTGGCCCGCGTGCTGGTGCGCGAGGTGCTGGAGCGCCACGGCGTGCAGGAGGACCTCGTGCCCCCCGCCGAGCTGCTCACCTCCGAGCTGGTGACGAACGCCGTGCGCTACGGCGGCGCCGGCGCCCTGTCCGTGCGGATCGCCGTGACGGCGTCGGAGGTGACGGTCAGCGTCTCGGACGCCTCGCGCACGCGCCCCGCGGTCGGCCCGCCGCGCGAGGACGGCGGGCGCGGGCTGCAGATCGTCGACACCCTCGCCACCGCGTGGGGCAGCGAGCCCGCCCCGGACGGCAAGACCGTCTGGTTCCAGCTCTACCGCACCGCCGGCTGACGCCGCACCGCCGGCCCGCGCCGGCGCCGCTCAGGCGCGGGCCGCCCACACCTCGAGCGGGACGGGCTGGGGGACGCGGACGGGCGCGAGCAGGGCCGGGTCGCCGGCCGCGGCGCCGAGCACGACCTCGAGGTCGCGCAGCGCGAGCTCCTCCGCCGGCTCCGGCGGGTGCTCGCACGGCGCGTCGGCGCCCGGGGTCGACAGCTCCTGGTCCAGCACGGGGTGGAGTCTGTCGAGGCGCCCGGGCCGGCGCCAGCCGGCTGCTCCGCTCGGCGGGCGCCTGGACCGAGCGGAGCGGGGCGGCGACCGTGGGCGCGCCGTCCGCGCGTCGTGGCAAGATCAGCGCCCAAGCGGCGCCGCTGGGGCGCTGCGCTGAGCGCTCGGGAGGCACGCCGTGGCGTCGACCACCGCAGAACACCCCGGCTCGCGACCCGCGCGGCCCCCGGGTCCGGCGCGGCGACGGGCCACCCCGCTGTCCGTGCTGGTCTGGGTCGGCGTCGCCCTGCTCGGCGCCGCCTCCTGGACGGTGCTCGCCATCGCCCGCGGCGAGACCGTCTCGGCGCTGTGGATGCTGTTCGCCGCGCTGTCCTCCTACGCGATCGCCTACCGCTTCTACGCGCGGTTCATCGCCACCCGGGTGCTGCGCGTGGACGACACCCGCGCCACCCCGGCGGAGCGGCTGCAGAACGGCACCGACTACGAGGTGACCGACCGGCGGGTGCTCTTCGGCCACCACTTCGCCGCGATCGCGGGCGCCGGCCCGCTGGTCGGCCCGGTGCTCGCCGCCCAGATGGGCTACCTGCCCGGAACGATCTGGATCGTCGTCGGCGTGATCCTCGCCGGCGCCGTCCAGGACATGACGGTGATGTTCTTCTCCCTGCGCCGCAACGGCAAGAGCCTGGGCCAGATGGTGCGCGAGGAGATCGGCGTCGTCGGCGGCGTCGCCGCGCTCGTCGCCGTCTTCGCCATCATGATCATCATCCTGGCGGTGCTCGCGCTGGTCGTCGTCAACGCGCTCGCAGAGTCGCCGTGGGGCGTCTTCTCCATCGCGCTGACCATCCCGATCGCCCTCTTCCTCGGCGTCTACCTGCGCTACCTGCGCCCCGGGCGGGTGCTGGAGGCCACCGGCATCGGCGTCGTGCTGCTGCTGCTCGCCATCGTCGGCGGCGGCTACGTCGAGCAGCTGGGGCTGGCGCAGTCCCTGACCCTCTCCCGCGAGGCGCTCGTGCTCGCGCTCGTCGTCTACGGCTTCGTCGCCTCCGTGCTGCCGGTGTGGCTGTTGCTGACCCCCCGCGACTACCTGTCGACGTTCATGAAGATCGGCGTCATCGTCCTGCTCGCGCTCGCCCTGCTGATCGCCCAGCCGGTGCTCGCGAACCAGGCCGTGACCTCCTTCGCGCTGGAGGGCGACGGGCCGGTCTTCGCCGGGTCGCTGTTCCCGTTCCTGTTCATCACCATCGCCTGCGGCGCCCTGTCGGGCTTCCACGCCCTGATCTCCTCCGGCACCACCCCGAAGATGATCGCCAAGGAGAGCCAGGTCCGGCTCATCGGCTACGGCGGCATGCTCATGGAGTCCTTCGTCGCCATCAGCGCCCTGATCGCCGCCTCGGTGATCGACCAGGGCCTGTACTTCGCGATCAACTCCCCCGCCGGCGCGACGGGCGGCACGCCGGAGACGGCGTCCGCGTTCGTCACCGGCCTCGGGTTCGCCACCCCGCCCGAGGCGCTCGCCGCCGCTGCCGCGGCCATCCAGGAACCGACCCTGATCTCGCGCACGGGCGGCGCCCCGACGCTGGCGCTGGGCATCTCGCAGATCTTCTCCTCCGCGTTCGGCGGGGGCCTGCAGGCCTTCTGGTACCACTTCGCGATCATGTTCGAGGCGCTGTTCATCCTCACCGCGGTGGACGCCGGCACCCGCGTCGGCCGGTTCATGCTCCAGGACACCGTCGGCAACGTGTGGAAGCGGTTCGGCGACCTGTCGTGGCGGCCGGCGAACCTCCTCGCCAGCGCCGTCGTGGTCGGCCTGTGGGGCTACTTCCTCTACGTCGGCGTCACCGACCCGCTCGGCGGGATCAACCAGCTCTTCCCGCTCTTCGGCATCGCGAACCAGCTGCTCGCGGCCATCGCCCTGACGCTGGTGACGACGCTGATGGTCAAGCACGGGAAGCTGCGCTGGGTGTGGGTGCCCGGCGTCCCGCTGCTGTGGGACCTGACCACCACGCTGACCGCGAGCTACCAGAAGGTCTTCAGCGACGTCCCGGCGATCGGCTACTTCGCGCAGCGCGCGCGCTACGCGGACGCCCTCGCCGCCGGGGAGGTGCTCGCCCCCGCGCAGGACGCCACGCAGATGGAGCAGATCGTCCGCAACTCCACGGTCAACGGGATCCTGCAGGCGACCTTCGCGCTGCTGGTGATCGTGGTCGTCGCCAACGCGCTGGTGGTCGTCCTGAGGGCGCTGCGCTCCGGCGGCTCGCTGCCGACCACCGAGGTGCCGCACACCCCGTCGCGCCTCGTCGAGCCCTCGGGCCTGTTCCCCACGCCCGAGGAGAGGCGGGCGATGGCCGAGCACGCGGCGCTCGTCGGGGCAGGGGCCGGCTCCGGCGGCCACGGGCCGCACGGCGCGGACCGCGGTCGCGGCACCTGGACCCCGGACGACGACGTGGAGCGACGGTGACCGCGCTCACGCCGGGCAGCTCCTCCGCGCCGGGCCCGCTGCGGCGGGCCTGGCGCGGGGTGCGCTGGTACCTGCGCGAGTTCACCGGGGAGGCCCGGTGGGACGACTACGTGCGCGAGTGCGCCGCGCACGGGCACGCACCGGTCAGCCGGCGGGAGTTCGAGCGCCGCCGGGCGGACGCGGCGGAGTCCGCGCCGATGAACCGCTGCTGCTGACCCACCGGCGGCCCGCTCGCACGACGCGCCGGGCCGCTCAGCCCCCTCCTCCGATGATCACGGCCGGGTTCCTGACAGCTGGGGCTCAGGCGCCGTGCCAGTCGATGCGCATCTGCTGGCGGCGGGCGGCGAGGGCGAACAGCTCGGCGTAGGCGCGCTGCGCGGCCTCGGCGTCGCCCGCACCCTCCAGGCGCTGGGCCCGGCCGCGCAGCTCGGCCTCCCGGCGCAGCAGGTCGCGGTCCATCGCCCCGCGCAGGAGGTCGACCGCCAGCCGCCCGACCGCGTCGGCGCCGTCGACCGGCAGCGGCGCGACGGCGAGCGCCTCCACGAGGGGGCGCACGGCCTCCGCCGCGGTCTCGTGCACGGTCTCGGCCCACCCCGCCCCGGCGGCGACCCCGGCGGCGACCCCTCCGGCGGCGCGCACGGCGTCGTGGACGGCGCGGTGCACCGGGGCGGCGAAGGCGTCCGCGCCGAGGGCGTCGAACTCCCCCGGCACGGCGCCGGGGGCCTGCAGCACCACCTGCAGCAGCTGCCACTCCGCCAGGAGCACCGGATCGCGCGGCGGCCCCTGCGGCGCGGACCGCTGCGGCGCCCGGGCGCCACCGTCCGCCGCACCGCTCGCCGGACCGGTGCCGTGGCCTCGGCCACCGGCCGCAGCGCCCGGGCGGCCGGGCGTGGAGCCCGAGGCGGGACGCCGTCCGGACGACGCCACGGCGCGCAGCACGGTCTCGACGTCCATGCCGAGCCACCCGGCGAGCTGGCGGGCGTACTCCGGGCGCAGCGAGCGGTCCTTGATGCCGGCGACGACGGGCGCGGCGGCCCGCAGCGCGGACACGCGCCCCTCGGCGGTGCCGAGGTCGAACTGCGCCAGGCGGGAGCGGATGGCGAACTCGAACAGCGGGCGGCGGGAGGTGACGAGGGCGCGCACGGCGTCGTCCCCCTGGCGCTGGCGCAGCTCGCACGGGTCCAGGCCGTCGGGCCCGACGGCGATGAACGTCTGCGCGACGAAGCGCTGGTCCTCCTCGAACGCCCGCAGCGCGGCCTTCTGCCCGGCCTCGTCGCCGTCGAAGGTGAACACCACCTCCCCGGCCCGGGCGTCGTCGTCCGCCATCACGCGCCGGACCACGGCGATGTGCTCGGAGCCGAACGCGGTGCCGCAGGTGGCGACGGCGGTGCCGATGCCCGCCAGGTGGCAGGCCATGACGTCGGTGTAGCCCTCGACGACGACGACCTGGCGGCGGCGGGCGACCTCGCGCTTGGCCAGGTCGAGGCCGTAGAGCACCTGGGACTTGCGGTACAGCGGCGTCTCGGGGGTGTTGAGGTACTTCGGGCCCTGGTCGTCCTCGGTCAGCTTGCGCGCGCCGAAGCCGATGGTGGCGCCGGTGGTGTCGCGGATCGGCCACACCAGCCGCCCGCGGAACCGGTCGTAGGGCCCCCGCCCGCTGCTGCCGGTGCTGGCCAGGCCACCGGTGAGGATCTCCTCGTCGGTGAAGCCGCGCCCGCGCAGGTGCTTGGTGAGGGCGTCCCACCCGGACGGCGCGTACCCGACGCCGAAGGTCGCCGCCGCGGCGCGGTCGAAGCCGCGCTCGACGAGGAAGCGCCGGCCCTCCTCCGCCTCGGGGGCGAACAGCTGCTCGGCGTAGAAGTCCGCGGCGGTGCGGTGGGCCTCCAGCAGCCGCTGGCGGCGCCCGACGTCCTGGCGCGGGCGCCCGGGGGCGCCGTCCTCGTAGCGCAGCTGGTGGCCGATGCGGGCCGCGAGCCGCTCGACGGCCTCGACGAAGGTCAGGGCGTCGACCTTCTGCACGAAGGCGATGACGTCCCCGCCCTCGCCGCACCCGAAGCAGTGGTACATGCCCACGCCCGGGCGCACGTGGAAGGACGGGGAGCGCTCCTCGTGGAAGGGGCACAGGCCCTTCAGGGAGCCGACGCCGGCGCTCTTGAGGGTGACGTGCTCGCCGACGACCTCGTCGATCCGGGTGCGCTCGCGGACGAGGTCGACGTCCTCGCGCCGGATCCTGCCCGCCACGCCGGGAGTCTAGGTCGCCGCGCCGGCGGCGCCGGACGCGGTGGAGCTCCTGGGGACGGCGCGCGAGGGCGGCACCGCCGCGCCGCCCGCCGCGCCGCCCGCCGCCCGCGGGGCCCGCGCGGCTCGCGGCCGCTGCCGGAGGGCGGCGTGCATCGCCAGCGCGCTGGCGTCGGTGAGCGAGGCGACCTGGTCGGCGACCGCGCGCAGGCGGGCGCCGTCGTCGCCGGCCTCGCGCCAGTCGCTCGCGAACGGCGGCTCGAGGCGCTCGGGGCGCTCGAGCAGGGCGTGCACGAGGTCCTGCACCACCGCGCGCTGCTCGGCGTAGACGGGCACGCGGTCGCGGTCGGTGAGCACGAAGACGGCGGCGACGCCCTTGAGGGCCGCGACCTCGACGGCGGTGGCGCGCGGGAGGACGAGGTCGGCGGCGTAGCGGGTCAGCGGCCCGGGGCCGGTGCGCTCGCGGGTGGCGGCCTGCACGGCGCCGCAGAAGCGGCCGATGAGCTGGCTGGTCATGTCCTTCAGCGCCGCCAGCGCCGGGCGGCTGCCGTCGAAGCCGGGCACCCAGTAGGGCGCGGCGAGCAGCGCGTCGAGCGCGGCCTCGACCTCCCCCTCCTGCGCGTCCGGCAGGTACAGCCCGTGCACCGCCTGCGCGACGAGGGCGCGCGGCTCGGCCGCGGCGAGCGCGGCGAGGTCGAGGCGCTCGGCCACGACGGCGTCCTCGACGTCGTGGACGCTGTAGGCGATGTCGTCGGCGAGGTCCATCGCCTGCGCCTCCACGCAGCGCCGGCGCTCGGGCGCACCGGAGCGCAGCCAGGCGAAGGCCTCGGCGTCCTCGGCGTAGAAGCCGAACTTCGGGCTCGCGGGCCCGCGCGGGTCCTCCCCCGCTCCCCACGGGTACTTCGTCGCGGCGTCCAGGCTGGCGCGGGTGAGGTTCAGCCCGGCGGGGCGCCCGGTGGCCGCGTCGACGACCTTCGGCTCCAGGCGCGTGAGCAGCCGCAGGGTCTGCGCGTTGCCCTCGAACCCGCCGACGGCCGCGGTGACCTCGGCGAGGGCGGACTCCCCGTTGTGCCCGAACGGCGGGTGGCCGAGGTCGTGCGCGAGGCAGGCGGCGTCGACGACGTCGGGGTCGCAGCCGAGCGCGCCGCCGAGCTCGCGGCCGACCTGGGCGACCTCGAGGCTGTGCGTGAGGCGGGTGCGGGCGAAGTCGTCGCTGCCCGGCCCGACGACCTGGGTCTTGGCGCCCAGGCGGCGCAGCGCCGAGGAGTGCAGCACGCGCGCGCGGTCGCGCGCGAAGTCCCCGCGCGCGGAGCTCTTGGGGGGCTCGGGCACCCAGCGCGCGCGGTCGTGCGCCGCGTAGCCGTCCGCTCCCCCGAGCAGGTGCGCGTGGCGGGCCACGTCAGCCGCCGCTGGTGGACGCCGTGGCCAGCTCCGCGTCGCGGACGACGCCCAGCGCCGTCCCGGTCAGCTCCCGGTCGTCGAGCCAGCCCTCCGGCAGGGTGACCCGCGCGGTGCCGCTGGTGCGCCCCCGGGGACCCTCGGCGGCGTCCCCCGGGTGCGGCTGGTCGAGGTCGAGGCCGGCGAGCAGCTCGTCGAGCGCGGCCAGGGAGTCGACGAGGCCGAGCCGGGAGCGCACGCTGCCGCCGACGACGTAGCCCTTCAGGTACCAGGCGACGTGCTTGCGGATCTCGCGGCAGCCGCGCAGCTCGTCGCCGAAGTGCTCCACGAGCAGCTCCGCGTGGCGGCGCAGCGTGGCGGCGACCGTGCGCAGCCCCGGGCGCACGCGCTCGGGGCGCCCGGCCAGCGCGGCGGCGAGGTCGGCGAACAGCCACGGGCGGCCGAGGCAGCCGCGGCCGACGACGACGCCGTCGCACCCGGTCTGCCCGACCATCGCCACGGCGTCCTCGGCGCGCCAGACGTCGCCGTTGCCGAGCACCGGGATGGAGGTCACGGCCTCCTTCAGGCGCGCGATGGCGCTCCAGTCGGCCGTGCCCGCGTAGTAGTCGGCGGCCGTGCGCGCGTGCAGGGCGACCGCGGCGGCGCCCTCGGCCTCGGCGACCCGGCCGGCGTCGAGGTAGGTCAGGTGCTCGGCGTCCACGCCCTTGCGCATCTTCACGGTCACGGGCACCCCGGCGGGGGCGGCGGCGGTGACGGCGGCGCGCACGACGGCACCGAACAGGGACGTCTTCCACGGCAGCGCCGCTCCCCCGCCGCGACGGGTGACCTTGGGCACGGGACAGCCGAAGTTGAGGTCGACGTGGTCGGCGAGGTCCTCCTCGACGAGCATGCGCACCGCGGCGCCGACGGTGGCGGGGTCGACGCCGTACAGCTGCACGCTGCGCGGGCTGGCGCCCGGCTCGTGCTGGACCAGGCGCAGGGACTCCGCGGTGCGCTCGACGAGGGCGCGGGAGGTGACCATCTCGCTGACGTACACCCCGGCGCCGTGCTCGCGGCACAGGGAGCGGAAGGGCGCGTTCGTCACCCCCGCCATCGGGGCGAGGACCACCGGGGTGTCGACGACGTGGGGTCCGATCCGCAGCGGAGGGAGCACGGGCGCGGCGAGGACGGGCACCCCTGCAGTGTCCCACCCGGGGGCGACAGCCCGCGTGTCCGCGGCGTGCGGGCTCGGCGCGCCCGCGGTGCAGCGGATGCGCGCCGGGCGGCGTCTGGAGCGGTGGGACGCCCGCGCACCGGGCGAGGGCGCCCAGCAGCTGCACCGGGAGGCCCCGTGCTCCGCCGTCCGCACGCACCCGCCCGCACCGCCGCGGCGGCGCTGGCCACCGCCTCGACGCTCGTCCTCGGGCTGCTCGCCCCCGCCGGCGCGGCGCCCACCGCACCGGCGTCCGACCGCTCCTCCTCCGCGCCGTCGCAGGCCGCCGCTGCGACCGCGGTGCCGGAGGGCCTGCACCCGCTGGTGCCGGGGCACAACTACCTCGACGCGCAGCGCATCGACATCGTCTTCGCCGCCTCCGGCGCACCCGAGGGCGCGGACTGGACCGGCTACGCCCGCCAGCTGCTCACCTGGGACGGCCCGGTGCCGCTGGGGCCGGACGGGCAGCCGGCCGGGCCGGGCGAGGAGGTGTGGGACCTCACGTGGGGGCCCTTCGCGCTGGAGCCCCTGCGCTCGCGCAAGGACCTGTTCAACGTCTGGTACGTCGAGGAGCCCCCGCCCGCCGTCGAGGGCTGGGACCGCCCCTGGGGCGCCGTCGGCGGCGCCTTCCCGGTGGACCTGCCGCACCGGCTCGAGGTCACCCTGGCCTGGAACTGGTCGGGCTCGACGCAGGCAGCGGCGCAGGTGCCGATGTTCACCCCGCCGCAGACCCCCGCCGCCGGGGCGGACGTCTTCGACGGGGTGATCCTCGGGATGAGCGGTGAGGCGATGGACGCCGCGCGGGACGACGGGGTGCTGGCGCACGAGCTCGGCCACGCGCTGTTCGCCCTGCCGGACAAGTACAGCTTCGACCGCTGGGGCTACGACGGGCCGCCCACGAGGTCGTACTACCCGGTGTGCGCGGCGGACCAGGCGCAGGCCGAGGAGTTCTTCGGCGACCTGGTCGGCACCGTGGACCCCTTCTTCCAGGAGTGGGTGGCGGCCTACGCGCAGCACGGCATCCCCCTGGGCGCGGATCTGGAGGCCTGGTACCGCGAGCAGGTCGTCGTCGACTACGTCCCCGACGGCTGCTTCGGGCCGGCCGGCACCGCCAGGCGCTCCTCGCGCGGCGGCATCATGCACGACACCCAGGTGGTCTTCGACGCGGTCGAGCGGCGCTGGGCCGAGCAGGTGCTCGACGCGTGGTCCGGGGCTCCCGCCCCGTGCGCGCCGGCCCCGCTGGCCGCCGCTCCGCTGGCCGCCGCTCCGCGGTGAGCGCTCGGCGGGCCCGTCAGCGGCCGGGGCGGCCGGACAGGTCGGAGAACACCGCGCGCTCGATGCGCTCGGCGTCCTCGTCGGTGAGGTCGACGAAGCGGATGGCGACCTCCCCGCGGGCGGCGTCCACGCGCACCACCTCCGCGCGGGCGGAGACGGTCTCGGCGTCGGAGACCGCCACCTCCACCTCGAGCCGGTCGGCGGCGCCGATGGCCTCCGCGGGCAGCTCCAGGCGGGCGCCGGCCCGCGAGAGGTCGACGGTGAGCGCCGCGTAGGCGGTGCCGGCGGCGCGCACGGACGCCGAGCGGACGGTCTCGGCGCGCGGGGCCGTGCGGCGGTGCTCGTGGGCGATGGCCAGCACCCCGGTCAGGCTGACGGAAGTGCCGCGCACGTCGGCCTCGGCGATGGCCTCGATGACGCTGACCGCGCCGTCCTCGGACTCCAGCCGGGCCCACACCCGCTGACCGGAGACCGCGGCGACGTCCGAGGGCGCGAGCGCGACGCTGGCGGTGACGACGAGGCCGGCCGGTCCGGCGTCCCACATGGCCAGCGTGCCGGTGGTGCCGGCCCCGGAGCGGACGGGCAGCAGCACCACGCTGCTGCCGATGACCGGCGCGGGCGCGCTCTGCGTGGTGACCATGCTGCTGCTCCTGTCGGGTGCGGACGGGCTCGGGCGACCGTAACCGCCCGGGTCCGTCCGCGTGCCCGTTTCGCGCAGGCCGCGCCTCCTGCACCCGCGGCCGTCCTGCGTCCCCGCGCGCCGCTCACCACACGTCGCGCACCACGCGCCGCTCACCGCGCGCCGCTCACCACACGTCGCTCACCGCGCGCCGCTCACCGCGTGAGCACGGGGGCGCCCAGTGCCCGTAGGACGAGCACTGGGCGCCCCCGTGCTCATCGGCGATGGGCACGGTTCCACCCGGTGCCGCTGGAGCGGGCCCCAGCGGCCCCCGCACGGCTGGTCGGCGACCACGTGCCGCTCACAGGCCGGTCCCGCTCCCCCGCCGTCCACAGGCCGGCCGCGGGGCGCCCGCCGCACCGCGCGGTCGCTCCAGAGTGCTGTCGTGCCCCGACGCGTCCCCGTGGACCTCGCCGCCCTCGCCGTCCTGCTCGCTCCGGGCCGGTCGGTGGCCACGCACCGGCAGCTGCGGGAGGCCGGCGTCCCGGCGTCCACGATCACCCGCCGGATCCGTCGCGAGGGGCCGTGGCAGCGCGTGCTCCCCGGTGTCGTCGCCGGTCACCGGGGCGTCCTGACGCGCACCGAACGCCGGCTGGCGGCGATCCAGTACGCCGGGAGGGGTGGCGCGCTCACCGGACGCGACGCCCTGGAGGTGCACGGCGTGCGCGTCCGCCTCGACCGCCCGGACGACCGGGTGCACGTGCTCGTGCCGCACCCGTGCCAGCGCTCGTCCCACGGGTTCGCCCTCGTCACCCGCAGCCGGCGTCCGCTGGACGCCGTGCTGGTGCGGGGGCTGGCGTGCGTCCCGGTCGCCCGAGCCGTCATCGACGCGGCCCGGCGCACCGAGGACCTCGCCGACGTGCGCGAGCTCGTCGCGGCCGCCGTCCAGCAGCGGCGGTGCACGGTGGCCCAGCTGGCCGAGGAGGTGCGGCTGGCCGCCCGGCAGCGCAGCGCGCTGAGCCGAGAGGCGCTGGCCGAGGTGGCCGCGGGCGTGCGGTCCGGGGCCGAGGCGCGGCTGCGGGAGGTCTTCGCGGCGGGCGGCGTGCCGGCCCCGCGGTGGAACGTCCCGATCCGGTCTGCGGACGGTGAGGTGATCGCCGTCGCGGACGCCTACTGGCACGAGCTGCGGGCCGTCGTCGAGCTGGACTCCGTGGAGTGGCACGCGAGCCCCGCGGCGTACCGGTCGACGCAGCGGCGGCAGAGGGCGCTCGTGGCCCACGGCGAGCGCGTCCTGGCACTGGCTCCCCGCGACGTCCACGACGACCCGGCCGGTGTCTGCCGGGAGGTCATGGCCTCCCTGCGCGTCTGCGTCGAGGCACGACGAGCGCGCTGACCCGGCGCGAGCGCCGGACTGGGCGCGATCGTGCCCATCGCCGGTGAGCACGGGGGCGCCCAGTGCCCGTAGGACGAGCACTGGGCGCCCCCGTGCTCATCAGCCGGGCGGGCGGGGCGATCAGTGCAGGCGGCGGCGTGCGGCTCAGGCGCCCACGAGGCGGGCGGCCAGGTAGGACTCGACCTGGTCCAGGGACACGCGCGTCTGCGCCATCGAGTCGCGCTCGCGCACCGTGACGGCCTGGTCCTCGAGGGTGTCGAAGTCGACGGTGAGGCAGAACGGGGTGCCGACCTCGTCCTGGCGCCGGTAGCGGCGTCCGATCGCGCCGGCGTCGTCGAAGTCGACGTTCCAGTTCTTCCGCAGCCGCGCGGCGAGGTCGCGCGCCTTCGGCGAGAGGTCGCCGCTGCGCGAGAGCGGCAGCACGGCGGCCTTGACGGGCGCGAGGCGGTGGTCGAGGCGCAGCACCACGCGCGTGTCGACGCCGCCCTTGGCGTTGGGCGCCTGGTCCTCGGCGTAGGCCTCGACGAGGAACGCCATGAGCGAGCGCGTCAGGCCCGCCGCCGGCTCGATGACGTACGGCGTCCAGCGCTCGCCCTTGGCCTGGTCGAAGTACGACAGGTCCACGCCCGAGTGCTCGCTGTGCGTGGACAGGTCGAAGTCGGTGCGGTTGGCGATGCCCTCGAGCTCACCCCACTCGGAGCCGGGGAAGCCGAAGCGGTACTCGATGTCGACGGTGCGCTTGGAGTAGTGCGACAGCTTCTCCTCCGGGTGCTCGTAGTGGCGCAGGTTGTCCCGGGAGATGCCGAGGTCGACGTACCAGCGCGTCCGCTCGTCGATCCAGTACTGGTGCCACTGCTCGTCGGTGCCGGGCTCGACGAAGTACTCCATCTCCATCTGCTCGAACTCGCGGGTGCGGAAGATGAAGTTGCCCGGGGTGATCTCGTTGCGGAACGACTTGCCGATCTGCCCGATGCCGAAGGGCGGCTTCCTGCGCGCCGAGCCCATGACGTTGGCGAAGTTGACGAAGATGCCCTGCGCGGTCTCCGGGCGCAGGTAGTGCAGGCCGGACTCGTCCTCGACGGGGCCGAGGTGGGTCTTGAGCATCATGTTGAAGTCGCGCGGCTCGGTCCACCGACCGCGCTCCCCGCAGTTCGGGCAGGCGATGTCGGCCAGCCCGTTCTCGGGGGCCCGGCCCTTCTTCGCCTCGTACTCCTCCTGGAGGTGGTCGGCCCGGAAGCGCTTGTGGCAGTTCTGGCACTCCGTGAGCGGGTCGGTGAAGACGCCGACGTGCCCGGAGGCGACCCAGGTCTGGCGGGGCAGGATCACCGAGGAGTCGAGGCCGACGACGTCGTCGCGGCTCTGCACCACCGCGCGCCACCACTGGCGCTTGATGTTCTCCTTCAGCTCCACGCCGAGGGGGCCGTAGTCCCACGCGGAGCGCGTCCCCCCGTAGATCTCCCCCGAGGGGAAGACGAAGCCGCGGCGCTTGCACAGGCTGACGACGGTGTCGATGCGGCTCGCGGACGGTGCGGTGGACGGCGACGTGGCCACGGGTTCCCTCTCCGGCTGGGGTGTCGGCGGACGGGCAAGGCTACCCGCGGGCCCGGCGGCTTTGACACGAGCCCGCCCAGCACGAGAATGGTTGTCGTGAACTGCAGGCTCGTCGGCGCCCCGGTGCTCGCCACCGCCTTCCTGGTCCTCGCCGCGTGCGCGGGCTGCACCGGCGGGTCCGCGCAGACGTCGGCGGCCACCGGGAACGGCAGCAACGGCGCGGACGGCGGCGACGGCAGGGACGGCGCGGACGCCGGCGTGCAGGTGCTCGCGTCCTTCTACCCGCTGCAGTTCGTCGCCGAGCGCGTCGGCGGCGATCGCGCGGCGGTGACGAACCTGACCCCGCCGGGGGCGGAGGCGCACGACCTCGAGCTCGCCCCCTCCGACGTCGCCGCGGTCGGCGAGGCCGACCTCGTGCTGCACCTGGGCGGGTTCCAGCCCGCCGTGGACGACGCGGTGGAGACGACCGGCGCCGGCAACAGCATGGACGTCGCGGAGGCCGCCGACCTCAGCCTCGCCGGCGGCGAGGGCGCCCACGCGGAGGAGCACGCCGAGGAGGAGCACGCCGAGGAGGAGCACGCCGAGGAGGCCGCAGGAGCCGAGGCGCCCGACCCGCACTTCTGGCTGGACCCGCTGCGCCTGGCCGCGGTGGGGGACGCCGTCGCCGCGCGGCTGGCGCAGGTCGACCCCGAGGGCGCCGCCGCGTACGAGCAGGGCGCGGCGCAGCTGCGCCAGGACCTGCAGGCGCTCGACGCGGAGGTCGAGCAGGGCCTGAGCAGCTGCACCGACCGCACGCTCGTCACCAGCCACGAGGCGTTCGCCTACCTCGCCGACCGCTACGACCTGGAGCAGGTGGGCATCAGCGGCCTGTCCGCCGAGGACGAGCCCACCGCGGCCCAGATGGCCGAGGTCACCGACTTCGTGCGCGTCCACGGGGTGAGCACGATCTACGTCGAGACCCTCGTGGCGCCCGAGCTGGCCGAGACCGTCGCCGCGGAGACCGGCGCGAGCACCGCCGTCCTGGACCCGCTGGAGGGCCTGACCGAGGACGCCGCCGGGGAGGACTACCTGGCGGTGATGCGCGCCAACCTCGAGGTGCTGCGCGCAGGGCAGTCGTGCGCGTGAGCGCGGCCCCGCACCTGCGGCGCCCGCCGTCCGCCGCGGCGGACGCCGCCGTGCTGTCCTACCGGCGCTGCAGCCTCGGCTACCGGGGCGTCCCCGTGGTGCGCGACGTCGACCTGCAGGTGCGCCCGCGCGACTGCCTGGCGCTGCTGGGCCCGAACGGCTCCGGCAAGACCACGCTCGTGCGCGGCGCCCTGGGCCTGGCCGAGGTGCTCTCCGGGGAGCTGGAGGTGCTCGGCACGGGGGTGGCGCACCTGCGCCGGCGCGCGGCGCTCGGGTACGTGCCGCAGCGGCACACCGTCGCGGCGTCCGTGCCCGTCACCGTCGCCGAGGTGGTGGCGGTCGGGCGGCTGCCCCGCACCGGCCCGCTGCGCCGCCTGACCCCCGCCGCCCGGCGCCGGGACCGCCTGGCGGTCTCCGGGGCCCTGGAGGCGGTGGGCCTGGCCGACCGCGCGCGCAGCAGCGTGGCGCAGCTGTCGGGCGGGCAGCAGCGGCGCGTCCTCATCGCCCGCGCGCTGGCGGCCGAGCCGGAGGTGCTCCTGCTCGACGAGCCCACCGCGGGCGTCGACGAGGAGAACCAGCACGCCCTCGTGGAGGTGCTCGCCGAGCTGTCCTCCGCCGGCACGACCATGGTGATCGTCACGCACGAGCTGGCGGCCGTGCGCGGGCTCGTCGACCGGGCGGTCCGCCTCGTCGACGGCAGGGTCGTCGAGGACCGCCGCCTGCCCGCGGAGCCGGGGGCCGCGGGCCGGCGCGCGCACCCGACGCACCCGGACGAGGACCACCCGGCGGACCACCACGACCACGAGGACCACGGCAGCGGCCCGCGCGGGCGCCGCCGCTCCTTCCTCACCGGCCCGGCCATGGAGCGCTGAGGTGGAGGTCCTCGACTACGACTTCATGCGCCGCGCGCTGCTCGCGGCGGCCATGGTCGGCCTCGCCGCACCGGTGGTCGGCGCGTTCCTGGTCCAGCGGGGCCTGTCCCTGGTCGGGGACGGGCTGGGCCACATGGCGCTCGCGGGCGTGGCGGCGGGCCTGCTGACGGGCGCGGCGCCGGTGTGGACGGCGCTGGTCGCCGCGGCGGGCGCGGCCGTCGTCCTGGAGGCCGTGCGCGCCCGCGGGCGCACGAGCGGTGACGTCGCCCTGGCGATCATCTTCTACGGCGGCATCGCCGGCGGGGTGGTGCTCGTCAGCCAGGCGCCGTCCGGCAGCCCCGCCGTCCTGTCCAACTACCTCTTCGGCGCCATCACGACGACCTCCCCCGCGGACGTGCGCACCTTCGGCGTCCTCGCCGCGGTCCTGCTCGCGGCCGTGCTGGTGCTGCGGCCGTGGCTGTTCGCCGTCAGCAACGACGAGGAGTACGCCCGCGCCGTGGGCCTGCCCGCCCTGGGCGTCAACACGGCGCTGGCGGTGATGACGGCCGTCACGGTCGTGCTGTCCATGCGCACCGTGGGCCTGCTGCTCGTCAGCGCGCTCATGGTCGTCCCGGTCGCCACGGCGCAGCGGGTCTGCCGCGGGTTCACCGCCACCCTCGCCGCGGCGTGCGCGATCGGCCTGGCGTGCAGCCTGACCGGGGTGACGGCGTCCTACTACGCCGACACGCCCTCGGGCGGCACGATCGTGCTGCTGGCGCTCGCCGCCTTCCTCGCGGTGGCGCTCGCCGCGGCGGTGGCGCCCCCGCTGCGGCGGCGCTCGGCGGCGGCGCGGGCGGTCACGGCAGCGGGCACGGCAGCGGGCACGGCAGCGGGCACGGCAGCGGGCACGGCAGCGGGCACGGCAGCGGGCACGGGAGGAGCGGGAGCGTGAGCGAGCAGGTGGAGGAGCGGGACGGGCGCCCGGCGTCGGGACGGCGCCGGGCGGGGCGCCAGCGCGCCGCCGTCCAGGAGCTGCTGGGCGCCGGCTCCTCCTTCCGCAGCGCGCAGGAGATCTACGCCGACCTGCGCGAGCGCGGCAACCCCATCGGCCTGGCGACCGTCTACCGGGCGCTGCAGGCGATGGTCGAGGACGGCGAGGTGGACGTGCTGCGCAGCAGCGACGACGCCGAGGCCGTCTACCGCCGGTGCAGCCGGGGACACCACCACCACCTGGTGTGCCGGCGCTGCGGGCGCACGGTGGAGGTCGAGGACCAGGCCGTGGAGCGCTGGGCGGGCGCGGTGGCGCACGAGCACGGGTTCACGGACGTCGCGCACCAGGTGGAGGTCTTCGGCACCTGCGCCCAGTGCGCCGCACCCTCCTCGTGATCATGCAGGTCCGGTCGACCGGACCTGCATGATCACGACGGGGTGGGGGGAGCCGCCCGGTCGACCGCTCCCCCGTACCGGCGGTCGCGCCGGGCGTACAGCTCGACCGCGCGCCACAGGGTGCGCCGGTCGACGTCCGGCCACAGGTCGTCGAGGAAGACCAGCTCGGCGTAGGCGGACTGCCAGAGCAGGAAGTTGGAGGTCCGCTGCTCCCCGGACGTGCGCAGGAACAGGTCGACGTCCGGCAGGTCGGGCTCGTCGAGGTGGCGCGCGATGGTGCGCTCGTCGATCCGGGCCGGGTCCAGCCGGCCCGCGGCGACCTCGGCGCCGATGGCGCGCACGGCGTCGGCGATCTCCGCGCGCCCGCCGTAGTTCACGCACATCGTCAGGGTGCAGGTGGTGTTGGCCGCGGTGAGCCGCTCGGCCTCCTCCAGCTCGGCGACCACGCTGCGCCACAGCCGCGGACGGCGCCCGGCCCACCGCACCCGCACGCCCCAGGCGTGCATCTGGTCGCGGCGGCGGCGGATGACGTCGCGGTTGAAGCCCATGAGGAAGCGCACCTCCTCGGGCGAGCGCTTCCAGTTCTCGGTGGAGAAGGCGTAGGCGGACACGTGCCTCACGCCGACCTCGATGGCGCCGGCGACGACGTCGAGCAGCGCCGCCTCCCCCGCCTCGTGCCCGGCGGTGCGCGGCAGGCCACGGGCGTTGGCCCAGCGGCCGTTGCCGTCCATGACGATGGCGACGTGGCCCGGCACGAGCTCGGGCGGCAGCTGCGGCGGGCGGGCGCCGCTGGGGTGCGGCGGGGGCGCGAGCACCTCGCGGGCAGCGGGGGCGCCCGCTCGGTCGCCGCCGCGGCGCAGGCCCCTCACGCGCGCTCGACCATGCGCAGGGAGCGCACGCCCCGCTCCAGGTGCCACTGCAGGTAGGCGGCGACCAGCCCGCTGCCCTCGCGGTGGTGGCGCGGGTCGGCGGCGTCGGCGTGCTCCCAGTCGCCCGAGAGCAGGGCCGAGAGCAGCACGAACGTCGCCGGGTCGGGCGCCGAGGAGCCCGGCGGGCGGCACTGCGGGCACACGGCGCCGCCGGCCGCGACGGCGAACGCGCGGTGCGGGCCCGGGGCGCCGCAGCGGGCGCAGTCGCGCAGGCTCACGGCCCACCCGGCGACCGCCATGGAGCGCAGCAGGTACGCGTCGAGCACCAGCGACGCCTCGTGGCCGCCGGCCGCCAGGGTGCGCAGGGCGCCCACGAGCAGCAGGAACTGCTGCGTCGCGGGCTCGCGCTCGACCTCGGTCAGCCGCTCCGCCGTCTCGGCCATGGCGGCCGCGGCGGTGTAGCGCGGGTAGTCGGCCGCGAGCGCGCTGCCGTAGGGGCCCAGCACCTCCGCCTGCGTGACGACGTCGAGGGAGCGGCCGGCGTGCAGCTGGACGTCGACGAGCATGAACGGCTCCAGCCGCGCGCCGAACTTGCTCCTGGTGCGGCGCACGCCCTTGGCCACGGCGCGCACCCGCCCGTGGTGGCGCGTGAGCAGCGTGACGATGCGGTCGGCCTCGCCGAGCTTCTGGGTGCGCAGGACGACGGCTTCGTCGCGGTACAGGCGCACAGGGCGATTGTGCTGCACCGGTCGGACAGTCCTGGCCGGCCCGCGGTCCCGCCGGCTGCGGCCGATCACGGCCGGACGACCGGTCATCATGGGGCAGCGCGCACGAGGCGGGCGTGGGGAGAACGATCACGGGGTAGACGTCGGGCATGGCTCTCCCCCGGGTCCTCGTCCTCGTCCTCGCCGGCGGCGCCGGTGGCCGCCTGGAGCTGCTCACCGACCACCGCGCCAAGCCCGCCGTCCCCTTCGCCGGCGTCTACCGGCTGATCGACTTCCCCCTCAGCAGCTGCCAGCACAGCCAGCTCGCCGACGTGTGGATCTCGGTGCAGTTCCAACCCGCGTCGCTCTCGGAGCACCTGGCCAACGGCCGCCCGTGGGACCTCGACCGCACCACCGGCGGCCTGATGACCCTGCCGCCCTACCTGGGCACCGAGCGCGGCGGCTGGAACTCCGGCACGGCGGACTCGCTGTGGCGCCACGCGGACCTCGTGCGCTCCTACGGCGCCGACGCCCTCGTCGTCCTCAGCGCGGACGCCGTCTACCGGTGCGACTACCGCCAGGTCGTCGAGGAGCACCTGGACACCGGTGCCGAGGTGACGATGGTGACCACCGAGGTCGCCGCGGACGACGCCTCGCGCTACGGCGTCGTCGAGGTCGGGGACGACGGGCGCGTGCGCGACTACGCGTACAAGCCCGAGCGGCCGCGGACGACGACCGCGACCACCGAGGTGTTCGTCTTCGACCCGCAGCCCGCGCTGGACCGCCTCGAGGAGCTGGCGGCCGACGCCGGCGAGGAGGGTCTGGAGGACCTGGGCACGCAGCTGCTGCCCGCCCAGGTGCGCGACGGGCGGGCCCGGGCCCGCGCCCTGGGCGGTCACTGGCGCGACGTCGGCACCGTCGAGGCGTACTGGCAGGCGCACCAGGAGCTCCTGGCCGACGACCCGCCGCTGGACCTCGACGACCCCGCCCGGCCGGTGCGCACCCGCGGCGGCGGGCACAGCGCCGCGCGCGTGCTGCGCGGCGCGCAGGTGGAGCAGAGCCTGCTCGCCGGCGGCACGCGGGTGGCCGGCACCGTGGTCGGCTCCGTGCTCTCCCCCGGCGTCGTGGTCGAGGAGGGCGCCGTGGTGACCGGCTCGGTGCTCCTGCCCGGCGTGCGGGTGCGCTCCGGGGCGACCGTCACCCGCGCCGTCCTCGACGACGGCGCGAGCGCGGGCCGCGGCGCCGTGGTCGGCGGCGAGGACGGCGACGTCACCCTGGTCGGGCGCTCGGCGGTCGTGGCCGACGGCGCCCGGGTGGCGCCCGGCGCCCGCGTGCCCGACCCGGACCAGGAGCGCTGACCCCGGCCCCCAGCCCGCAGGTGCACGATCGCCGCGGTGGGGCGGGCAGTCAGCTCCTCGGGCGGGTGGCGCGGTTGACCGCCGAGACCACGGCCTTCAGCGAGGCGACGACGATGTTGGCGTCGATGCCCACGCCCCACAGCACGCGGTCCCCGACCTCGCACTCGACGTAGGCGGCCGCCGTCGCGTCCCCGCCGGCGCCGAGGGCGTGCTCGGCGTAGTCGAGCACGCGCACGTCCACGCCGACCTGCCCGAGGGCGGAGACGAAGGCGGCGATGGGGCCGTTGCCGAGCCCCTCGAGGGTGCGCGGCTGCCCGTCCACGAGGAGGTCGACCGAGAGCGCGTCGGCGCCCTCGACCTGGCTGGCCGAGCGCAGCCCGCGCAGGGAGAAGCGCCCCCAGGCGCGCGACGGGTCGGGCGCGGGCAGGTACTCGTCGGCGAACGCGTCCCACAGCTGGGCGGCGGAGACCTCCCCGCCGGAGGCGTCGGTGCGCGCCTGCACGACCTGGCTGAACTCCACCTGCAGGCGCCGCGGCAGGTCCAGGGAGTGCTCGGTGCGCATCAGGTACGCCACGCCGCCCTTGCCGGACTGGCTGTTGACGCGGATCACGGCCTCGTAGCTGCGCCCGACGTCCTTGGGGTCGATCGGCAGGTAGGGCACCGCCCACTCGAGCTCGTCGACGCCGGCGCCCCGCGCGGCGGCGCGGCGCTCCATCGCCTCGAAGCCCTTCTTGATCGCGTCCTGGTGGGAGCCGGAGAACGCCGTGTACACGAGGTCCCCGCCGTAGGGGTGCCGCTCGTGCACGCCGATCTGGTTGCAGTACTCCACGGTGCGCCGCACCTCGTCCAGGCGCGAGAGGTCCACCTGCGGGTCCACGCCCTGGGTCAGCAGGTTCAGCGCCAGGGTGACGAGGTCGACGTTGCCGGTGCGCTCGCCGTTGCCGAACAGGCACCCCTCGACCCGGTCGGCGCCGGCGAGCAGGCCCAGCTCGGCGGCCGCGACGGCGGTGCCGCGGTCGTTGTGCGGGTGCAGGGAGAGGATCACGTCGTCCCGGTGCGCCAGGTGGCGGCCCATCCACTCGATCGAGTCGGCGTAGACGTTGGGCGTGGCCATCTCCACCGTCGCCGGCAGGTTGATGATCGCCTTGCGGTCCGGGGCGGGCTCGAAGACGCCGAGCACCTCGTTGCAGATGCGGGCGGCGAACTCCAGCTCGGTGCCGGTGTAGGACTCCGGGGAGTACTCGTAGCACACCGCCGTGCCGGGCAGGGACTCCTCGAACTTGCGGCACAGGCGCGCCCCGGACAGCGCCAGGTCGACCACGCCGTCCTCGTCGAGGCCGAAGACGACCTCGCGCTGGAGCACCGACGTCGAGTTGTACAGGTGGACGATCGCCGAGCGGGCCCCGCGCAGGGACTCGTAGGTGCGCTCGATCAGGTGCTCGCGCGCCTGCGTGAGGACCTGGATCGTGACGTCGTCCGGGATGCGGTCCCCCTCGACGAGCTGGCGGACGAAGTCGTAGTCGGTCTGGCTCGCCGAGGGGAACCCGACCTCGATCTCCTTGTAGCCGAGGCGCACGAGCAGGTCGAACATCCGCATCTTGCGGTCCGGGCTCATGGGGTCGATCAGGGCCTGGTTGCCGTCGCGCAGGTCCACGGCGCACCAGCGGGGCGCGGACGTCGTGCGCCGCGAGGGCCACGTGCGGTCGGGCAGGTCGACGGAGAAGGTCTCGGCGTAGGGGCGGTACCTGTGCACCGGCATCGGGGACGGCTGCTGGGGACTGCGCATGGTCACGAACCTCGCGGGGGAGCGGTTGAGCGGCCGGCAGCGGCGGACCCCGCGGCGAGGGAGCCGACCTAGGGCTGCGGGACCTCGCCGCGGCGACCGAGGAGCAGCGCCGCGCGCACGCCGTCACGCTACCCCACCGGGTCGCACCAGCGGGCGCGCCGGCAGGGACGGGGACGGACCACCACCGGGCTGGTCAGACCGCCGGACACCGGGCCTGACCGGTCAGGGCGAGGACGCGGCGGTCCACGGCCAGCTCGACGGCCTCGTGGGCGACGTCAGCACGGAGGCGCTGGACACCAACGGCACCAGCACGACGCCGCGGCCTGACGCCACCGGGACGGCTCAGAAGCCCAGGCGGGCCAGCTGGCGCGGGTCGCGCTGCCAGTCCTTGGCGACCTTCACGCGCAGGTCCAGGTGCACGCGCGTGCCGAGCAGCCGCTCGATGCTGGCGCGGGCGGTCGTGCCGACCTCGCGCAGCCGGGACCCGCCGCGGCCGATGACGATGCCCTTCTGGCTGTCGCGCTCGACGTAGAGCACCACGTGCACGTCCAGCAGCGGCTCCTGGTGCGGGCCGCGGTCCTCGCGCGGGGCCATCTCCTCCACGACGACCGCCAGGGAGTGCGGCAGCTCGTCGCGCACGCCCTCCAGCGCGGCCTCGCGCACCAGCTCGGCGACCATGACGGCCTCCGGCTCGTCGGTCAGCTCCCCCGCCGGGTACAGCGGCGGCCCCTCGGGCAGGTGGGAGACGAGGACGTCGGCGACGACGTCGACCTGGAAGCCGTCGAGGGCGGAGACCGGGACGACGTCCGCCCACTCGCGGCCCTGCCCGGTCAGGCCGGTGACCTCCACGAGCCGCTCGGCCAGGCGCGCCCGGTCGACGGCGTCGGCCTTGGTGACCACCGCCACCACCGGGGTGCGGCGCAGCTCGGCCAGCTGGTCGGCGATGAAGCGGTCCCCGGGCCCGGCCCTCTCGTCCGCGGGCAGGCAGAACGCGACGACGTCGACCTCGGCGAGGGTGGCCATCACCAGGTCGTTCAGCCGCTGGCCCAGCAGCGTGCGCGGGCGGTGCAGGCCGGGGGTGTCGACGAGCACCAGCTGCGCGTCGGGGCGGTGGACGACGCCGCGCACCGTGTGCCGCGTGGTCTGCGGGCGCGAGGAGGTGATGGCCACCTTCTCGCCGACGAGCGCGTTGGTCAGGGTCGACTTGCCGGCGTTGGGCCGCCCCACGAGGCACGCGAAGCCGGAGCGGTGGGGCGCCGTCGTCACGAGGCGGCCTCGCGCGCGGGCACGGCGCCGATCGCGCCGTCCTCCGCCGGGGCCGAGTGCGCCTCCTCGTCGGCGCGCCGGGCGAGCACGGTGGTGATCCGGTGGCCGTCGACCGCCTCCGCGGTCAGCTCGAGGCCGGCGACGCGCACACGGGCGCCCTCGTCGGGCACCGTGCCGAGGACCTTGGCGAGCAGCCCGCCGACGGAGTCCACCTCGTCGTCCTCGACGTCGATGCCGAACAGCTCGCCCAGCTCGTCGATGGGCAGCCGGGCGTTGACGCGGAAGGCGCCGTCACCGAGCGGCACGACCTCCGGCGGCTCGCGGTCGTACTCGTCCGCGATCTCGCCGACGATCTCCTCGAGCAGGTCCTCGAGCGTGACCAGCCCCGCCACGCCGCCGTACTCGTCGACGACGACGGCCAGGTGCAGGGAGTCGTGCTGCATCTCGCGCAGCAGCGTGTCGACCTGCTTGGTCTCGGGCACGAACACCGCCGGCCGGGCCAGGTCGCCGGCCCGGGTCGCGCCGCCGCGCCGGTCCAGCAGCGCGCGGGCGACGTCCTTGAAGAACAGGACGCCCACGACGTCGTCGACCGACTCGCCCACCACGGGCACGCGCGAGCGGCCCGAGGACAGGAACGTCGTCATGGCCTCGCGCAGGCTCGCCCGTGCGGGCAGGGTCACCATGTCGGTGCGCGGGGACATCACCTCGCGCACCAGGGTGTCCCCCAGCTCGAACACCGAGTGGATCATCTGCCGCTCGCCGGCCTCGATGATCGAGGACTCGCTCGCGCGGTCGACCAGCTCCCGCAGCTCGCCCTCGCTGGCGAACGGCCCGTCGCGGTAGCCCTTGCCCGGGGTGATGGCGTTGCCGACCAGCACGAGCAGGCGGGCGATCGGCCCGAGCAGCCTGGCGAGCAGCCGCAGCCGCGGCGCGGCCCGCAGCGCGACGCCCTCGGCGTGCTGGCGCCCGACCGTGCGCGGGCTGACCCCGAGCAGCACGAACGAGACGACGCCCATGACGACGACGGCGATGAGCAGGCCGGCCCACCAGCTGTCGGTGAGGGCCTCGGCGGCGACGGCCACGCACACCGCGGCGGCGGTCTCCGCCGTCACGCGCGCCAGCGTGGAGACCGACAGCGCCTGGGAGGGGTCGGTGACGAGGTCCTGGACGGCGCTCGCGCCGCGGCGCCCCTCGGCGACCAGGCGGGCGGCCTCGGCGCGGGTGAGGCGGCCGACGGCGGCCTCGGCGGCGGCCAGGGTGGCGGCCACGACGACGAGGACGGCCGCCGCCACGAGCAGCCAGACGGCGAGGGCGGGCGAGACGTCGGTCACGAGCGGCGCGCGAGGAAGGTGGCGAGCAGCCGGCGCTGCAGGTCGAACATCTCCCTCTCCTCCCCCGGATCGGCGTGGTCGTACCCCAGCAGGTGCAGGATCCCGTGGGTCGTCAGCAGCAGCAGCTCCTCCTCGACCGGGTGGCCGGCCTCGGCGGCCTGCTCGGCGGCGACCTCGGGGCACAGGACGACGTCGCCGAGCAGCCCGGGCGGGCTGGTCGCGTCGTCCCCGCCGGGGCGCAGCTCGTCCATGGGGAAGCTGAGGACGTCGGTGGGGCCCGGCTCGTCCATCCACTGCTCGTGCAGCGCGCTCATGGCGGCGGGGTCGACGACGAGCAGCGACAGCTCGGCCTGCGGGTGCACGCGCATCTCGTCGAGCACCCAGCGGGCGCAGTCGGCCAGGGCGCGCTCGTCGACGCCGGCCCCGGACTCGTTGACGACCTCGACGCTCACCGCCGGCCCCGCGCGGACCCGGCCGCCTCGGCCGGGGGACGGGCGGACTCCCACCGCCCGTAGGCGTCGACGATGTCGCTGACCAGCCGGTGCCGGACGACGTCCGTGCTGGTCAGCGTCGAGAAGTTCACGTCCTCCACGCCGTCGAGGATGTCCTGGACGACGCGCAGGCCCGAGGCGGTGCCGCTGGGCAGGTCCACCTGGGTGACGTCGCCCGTGACCACCATCTTCGAGCCGAAGCCGAGGCGGGTGAGGAACATCTTCATCTGCTCGGCGGAGGTGTTCTGCGCCTCGTCGAGGATGATGAACGCGTCGTTGAGGGTGCGCCCGCGCATGTACGCCAGCGGCGCGACCTCGATGGTGCCCGAGGCCATCAGCCGCGGGATGGAGTCGGGGTCGACCATGTCGTGCAGCGCGTCGTACAGCGGCCGCAGGTACGGGTCGATCTTGTCCGTGAGGCTGCCGGGCAGGAACCCCAGCCGCTCCCCCGCCTCCACCGCGGGCCGGGTGAGGATGATGCGGGTGACCTGCTTGGCCTGCAGGGCCTGCACGGCCTTCGCCATCGCCAGGTAGGTCTTGCCGGTGCCGGCCGGGCCGATGCCGAAGACGATCGTGTGCTGGTCGATGGCCTCGACGTAGCGCTTCTGCCCCACGGTCTTGGGGCGGATGCTGCGCCCGCGCCCGGAGAGCACGTTCATCGTCAGCACGTCGGCGGGCCGCTCGACGGTCTGCTGGCGCAGCATGCCGATCGAGCGCTCGACGGCGTCGGGGCTCAGCGCCTGCCCGGCGCCGAGGACGACGAGCATCTCGTCGACGAGCCGCTCCACGAGCGCGATGTCGCCCGGCTGCCCGGTCAGGGTGATCTCGTTGCCCCGCACGTGGACGTCGACGCGGGGGAAGGAGCGCTCGACGACCCGCAGCAGCTCGTCCCGGGTGCCGAGGACGGCGACCATCGGGACGTCGGGGGGCACGACGATCCGGTGATGGACCCCGGCGCGGGCCTCGCCGGCGCGGGCGGCGAGCCGCCCGTCGGGCGCGGAGGTCGGAGGAGAGGACGGGAACTGCGACGGCTGGTCGGCCATGGGACGGGCGGACGCCCTGGGCTCCTGGTGGTCGGGCCCCGGGGGCGGAGCCGCTCGGTCCCCATGGTACTGCGAGGGGACAGGTCAGCCCGGCGGCCACCGCAGGGGCCGCCCGCCGAGCACGTGGGCGTGCACGTGGAAGACGGACTGCCCCGCCTGCGGGCCGGTGTTCCACACCAGCCGGTACTGGTGGTCGCACTCGGCCGCGCCGACGGCGTCGGCCGCCGCGACGACCTCGGCGAGCAGCGAGGGGTCGGCGGCCGCGAGCGCCGCGGCGTCCCGGTGGTGGTCGACGGGGACGACGAGGACGTGCACGGGCGCCTGCGGGTCGATGTCGCGGAAGGCCACGACGCGCTCGGTGCGCGAGACGACGTCGACCGGCACCTCCCCCGCGACGAGGCGGCAGAAGAGGCACTCGGGGTCCCGGGCGCGGTCGGGAGCGGCGTCGCTGGGCACCCGCCGCAGGCTAGTGCGCCCCGCCCGGGCGCGCCGCCCCCGCGGCGGGGCCGCGCGCGGGTAGAACGGAGCCGCAGGACGCCGGCCGCCTGCGGAGCTGGAGGGACCATGACCAGGACGAGCGGACGCGCGGGAGGTGCGGCCGCAGCGCGCGCCGCGGTCCTCACCACGGGGCTGGCCGCGGGGCTGGCCGCGGGACTGGCCGCGGGACTGGCCGCGGGACTGGCCGCGGGGCTGGCGGAGTGCGGCCAGGGCCAGGACCTCGCGACGGCTCCGGCCGCCGGCACGCCCGCCGCGTCGAGCGGTCCGGCCGCCGACAGCGCCGAGAGCTCCGCCAGCGCCGCGAGCTCCGGCGACACCGCGAGCTCCGGCGGCACCGCGAGCCCCAGCAGCGCCGGGAGCGGCGGCACGAGGACCGTGCCCGTCTACTGGATCGGGGAGACCGGCCTCGGCCCGCGCCTGTACCGGGAGTTCCGCGAGGTGGAGACGACCGGGTCGGACGCGGCCGCGGCCGTGGCGCTCATGACGCGCGGGGAGCCGCTCGACCCGGACCTCGCGAGCCCGTGGAGCCCGGCCACCCGCGTCGATGTCACCGAGCGCGACGGCGGCCTGGTCGTCGACCTGTCGGCCGACGCCCTGGCCGAGGGCACCGGCTCCGCGCCCGCCGAGCTCGCCGTCCAGCAGCTCGTGTGGACGGCGACCGCCGCCGCCGGGCGGGACGTGCCCGTGACGGTCGTCGTGGACGGTGCGCCCGCCGACGCCTGGGGCGGCGTCCGGCTCGGCGAGCCGGTCCAGCGGGCTCCGCAGGCGCAGGTGCAGGCCCCGGTGTGGGTCACGGCGCCGCAGGAGGGGGACCACCTGCCCGCCGGGCCCGTCGCGATCACCGGGGTGAGCACCGCGGTCGAGGGCACGGTGCTGTGGGAGGTCTCCGACGCCGCGGGCGCCGTCCTGGGCGACGGGTACGCCACGGGCGGGGCGAACGGCGCGTACGGGGAGTTCTCCGTGCAGCTGGAGCTGCCGGCGGGGGCGTGCGCGCCGTGCACGCTGACCGCGTGGGCGCCGGACGACTCCGGCGGCGAGGGCGGCCTCGGCGCGCGCCCGTTCGCGGACACGAAGCGGTTCTGGATCGGGTGACGCCCCGACGCGAGCGCGCCCGCGCCGTCCTGGCAGGACGGCGCGGGCGCGGGAGTGCGGAGGGGTCTCTCAGTGGACGGTGACCGTGTCGTTCTCGACGTCCTTCTTGCGCGGCCACATCTTGGCGCCGAGCAGACCGCCCAGGGCCGAGGCGACGATGGTCGCACCCAGGCCCAGCGCGGCCGCGCCGCCGGCCGTGCGAGCGGTCTCGGCCGCCTGCGCCGGGTCGACGTCCACGCCCTGGGCCGCCTGGCCCACCTGCTGGAGGTTGACGACCTCGGTGGCCGCGCTGGCGAGGGAGCCGAACAGGGCGCCGCCACCGAGCAGGGTCAGCAGCAGGATGGCGACCACGCCGAGGGCCCACACGAGGATCCCGTGCAGCAGGCCGTCGTCCGCGCCGCGCCACATCGCGGTGGCCCCGGCGGTCAGGCCGCCGAGGAAGAAGGCGAGCAGGCCGATGATGCCGGTGACGATGCCGCCGCCGCCGCCCTCGCCGGGCGCCAGGTCCAGCCAGCCCAGCGCCAGGGCGATGAGCTCGAGCACAAGGAAGGTGGGCAGGACGACGATGAGGCCGGCCCACACCGGGCCCCAGCGCACGCGGTCGCGGCGCTCGGCCTCCACCGTCACGTTCGTCCCGGTCGTGGGGCCGACCCCGGAGTCGGCCAGAGGCTGAGCCCCGGGTCGTGCGCCGCTGGGCGCGTTGTTCCTGGCCATGTCGTGGTTCCTCTCTCGATGACGTGTCGTGCAGCGCTGCCCCGGATCGACGGGGCCGGCCCGCCCGGGCCCGGTCGGGCCGCACGAGACCCGCGAGCGGGTCCTCGGCGCGACCGGGGTGGGAGGCCGCTGTTCCGACGGGCGCGTGGACCCGGTGGACGGGAGCCTGGACGGCTCCCCCAGGCTGTCTGTTCAACCTGGTCAGCGCTGCGCACGGTCGTCCTACCCCGATGCCGCCGGAGCATGCACGCCCGGATGCCCGGAGCTGATCTCACAGCGGGCCCACAGCCTCCGCACCGCAGCCCTCCGGGCTCCGCGCCCGCGATCGACGTCGACCGGCCGCCGACGACCGCGTCACCGGCCGGCGAAGCGGTCCTTCAGGCGGGAGAAGACGCCCTGCTGCGCGGGCGCGAACCCCCCGTCGGGCCGCTCGTCGCCGCGCAGGCGGGCGAGCTCGCGCAGCAGCCGCTCCTGCTCGTCGTCCAGGCGGGTGGGGACCTTCACGTCGACGTGCACGTGCAGGTCGCCGCGGCCGCCGGAGCGCAGGTGCGTGACGCCGAGGCCCCGCAGGGTGAGCACCTCCCCGGGCTGGGTGCCCGGGCGGACCTCCACGTCCCGGGTCCCGTCGAGGGTCTCCAGGGGGATCGTGGCGCCCAGCGCGGCGGCCGTCATGGGCACGGCGAGGCTGCAGTGCAGGTCGTCGCCGCGGCGGGTGAACAGCTCGTGCGGGCGCTGGACGACCTCGACGTACAGGTCGCCCGCGGGCCCGCCGCCCGGGCCGACCTCGCCCTGGCCGGCGAGCTGGATGCGGGTGCCGGTGTCCACGCCCGCGGGCACGCGGATGGTCAGGGTGCGCCGGCTGCGCACCCTGCCCTCCCCGGCGCACTCCGCGCACGGGCTCGGGATGACGGTGCCGTAGCCGCCGCACGTGGGGCACGGGGACGTCGTGAGCACCTGGCCCAGCAGCGAGCGGGCCGTGCGCTGCACCTGCCCGCGGCCGCCGCAGACGTCGCAGGTGCGCTCGGAGGTGCCCGGCTCGGCGCAGCTGCCGTCGCAGCGGGGGCAGGTGACGGCCGTGTCGACCGCCAGCTCCCGCTCGCTGCCGAAGACGGCCTCGCGCAGGTCGACCTCGAGGCGGATCAGCGCGTCCTGGCCCGGCTGGGCGCGGGAGACCGGCCCGCGCCCGCCGCCCGCACCGCCGAAGAAGGTCTCGAAGATGTCGCTGAAGCCGAAGCCCTGGCCGAAGCCGGCGCCGGGGCCCCCGGAGCCGCCCATGTCGTAGGCGCGGCGCTTGTCGGGGTTGGCGAGCACCTCGTAGGCGGCGGAGACCTCCTTGAACCGCTCGCCGGCGCTGGGGTTGACGTCCGGGTGCAGCTGGCGCGCCAGCTTGCGGTACGCCTTCTTGATGTCCTCGGTGCTGGCGTCGCGGGGGACGCCGAGCGCCGCGTAGTGGTCGGTCACGGGCGCGAGTCGCTCCTGACGGGGGCCGGGGTCGCTGGGGCGGGTGCGGGGCGGGGCGGGGCGGCGGTCACTGGGCGAGGACCCTGCTCAGGTACCGCGCCACGGCGCGCACCGCGGCGATGGTGGTCGGGTAGTCCATGCGGGTCGGGCCCAGGATGCCGAGGCGGGCGACCGCGTCGCCGCCCGAGCCGTACCCGCTGCTGACCACGGACGCGTCGGTCAGGCCGGAGTGGAGGATCTCGCGGCCGATGCGCACCGAGACGCCGCTGGCCGGGTCGTCGGCCATCTCCGAGAGCAGGCGCAGGAGCACCACCTGCTCCTCGATGGCCTCCAGCACCACCCCCAGGGACGCCGAGAAGCTGCTCTCGCGGGCGAGGTTCGCCGTCCCCGCCATGACGATGCGGTCCTCGCGGCTGGCCTGCACCGCCGAGCGCAGCGCCTCCAGCACGGCCGCCACCGCTCCGGCGTCCTCCGGGCGCAGGCCCGCGGTCGCGCCCGGCAGCACCGCGCCGACGTCCTCGAGCCGCCGCCCGGCGGTGGCGGTGTTGAGCCGGCCGCGCAGCTCGGTGACGAGCTCGGTGCCCACCTCGGCGGGCACGTCGACGGTGCGCTGCTCCACCCGGCCGGTGTCGGTGATCACCACCAGGACCAGGCGGCGCGGACCGAGGGGCACGAGCTCGACGTGGCGCACCGCGGCGCGCGACAGCGACGGGTACTGCACGACGGCGACCTGCTGGGTCAGCTGCGCCAGCAGCCGCACGGTGCGCTCGAGCACGTCGTCGAGGTCGTTCGCGTCGACGAGCAGGCGCTCGATGGCCCGGCGCTCGGCCGGCGAGAGCGGCTTGATGCCGGTGAGCCGGTCGACGAAGACGCGGTAGCCCTTGTCGGTGGGCACGCGCCCGGCGCTGGTGTGGGGCTGGACGATAAGCCCCTCGTCCTCCAGCGCCGCCATGTCGTTGCGGATCGTGGCGGGCGAGACGCCCAGGGCGTGCCGGTCGACCAGCGCCTTGGAGCCGACCGGCTCGCGCGTGGCGACGTAGTCCTCCACGATCGCGCGCAGCACCGCGAGGCGGCGGTCGTCGGTCATCGCGGCCCTCCTCGGCAGCTGGCACTCTGGTCCTCGGAGTGCCAAGGGTACGCCGTGCCGGCGCGGTCGCCCCCCGTGCGCAGCTCGCGCGGGTAGCCTCCGGCCGGTGGTGCGCACCCCCTCCCCCGACCCTCCGCGCGAGCCCCGGCGCGCGCCCGGCCGCAGCGGCTGGGGCGGCGACGTGCTCGCCAGCCCGCACCGCCGGGCGCGCCCGAGGAGCACCGACGCCCCCGCCGAGGCGGGCCTGGTCGTCGAGGACGTCGAGACCGGCTGGTGCGGGGCCGTGGTGCGGGTGGAGAAGTCCGGCGGCGTGCACGTCGTCGTGCTCGAGGACCGCCGCGGGCGCACCCGCACCTTCCCCCTCGGCCCCGGCTTCCTCCTGGACGGCGCCCCCGTGCGCCTCGTGCCGCCCGCGCCGCCCGCTCCCCCGGCGCGGCGGGCCGCGGGAGCGCCCGGGCGCACCGCGAGCGGGTCGGTCGCGGTGACCGGGCAGCGCGCCCGCGTGGCCCGGGAGTCGCGGATCTGGGTGGAGGGCCGCCACGACGCCGAGCTGGTGGAGAAGATCTGGGGCGACGACCTGCGCGTCGAGGGCGTCGTCGTCGAGGGCCTGGACGGCGTGGACCACCTCGCGCGGGAGGTCGCGGCGTTCCAGCCGGGGCCGGGACGCCGCGTCGGGGTGCTCGTCGACCACCTCCTGGACGGCACCAAGGAGGCGCGGCTGGTGCAGGAGGCGCTGCGGGCGCTGCCCGCGGCGGCCCCGCACGTGCTCGTCGTCGGGCACCCCTACGTCGACGTGTGGCAGGCGGTGCGCCCGCACCGGCTCGGGCTGGCGCAGTGGCCCGTCGTCCCCCGCGGGCGCCCCTGGAAGGAGGGGGTCCTCGAGGCGCTGAGGTGGCCGCGCGCCACGCCCGCGGACGTCGCGCGCGGGTGGAGGCGCATCCTCGCCGGCGTGGACACCATCGCGGACCTCGAGCCGGCCCTGTCCGGGCGCGTCGAGCAGCTGATCGACTTCGTCACGGGCGACGCGCTGGACCGGTGAGGCGCCGGACCGGTGCGGCGCCGGACCGGTGAGGCGCTGGACCAGCCCGGTCCGCGCGCGGGACACTGGCCGCGACCGCGGCACCCCGCGGCGGATCGAGGAGGAACCGTGTCGGAGCCCAGGCCCGGAGACCCCGGGCAGCAGCCCCCGCAGTACGGCCCGCAGTACGGCCCGCAGTACGGCCCGCAGTACGGCCAGCAGCCCGTCCAGCAGCCCGCTCACCAGCCGGGCGCGCAGCCGCCCCCGCACGGGCAGCCGGGCGCGCCCGGGCAGCCGTACGGCTCGTACTCCTCCGGCTACGCCGGGGGCCCCGACCACGGCACCGTGCGCCAGGAGATGAGCCCGGCCGACCAGCGCCAGTGGGCCGTGCTCGCCCACCTCAGCGGCCTCGCCTCCTGGCTCGTGGGCCTGCCCTTCCTCGGGCCGCTCGTGATCTACCTGGTCCTGCGCGAGCGCGGGATCTTCGTGCGCCGGCAGGCCGCGGAGGCGCTGAACTTCCAGATCCTCGTCACGGTCGTCCTCGTCGTGTGCCTGGGGATCGGCACCCTCACGCTGGGCCTCGGCTTCCTCCTCACCGGCCCGGTCCTCGTCGTCGGCGGCGTCGTCGCCCTCGTCCTCGGGATCATCGCGGCGGTGCGGGCCAACCAGGGCGTCGACTACCGCTACCCGCTCACCTGGCGGCTGGTGAAGTAGCGCGCGGAGCGAGCAGCGGACCCGCAGCCCGCAGCTCCGGCGCGGCCGGCGCCGCACCCGCGGCGCCGTCGGCGCCGGCCACGCGGTCGCGCCCGGCGCGCTTGGCGCGGTAGACGGCGCGGTCGGCGGCGGCGAGCAGCCCCACGCCGTCCGCGCGCGCCGTCGTCGCGGCGACGCCGATGCTCGCCGTCACCGCCTGGGCGCGGGCCCGCTCCCGCACCCGGGCGCACACCCGCTCGGCCCGGGCAGCGGCCTCCGCCGCCGCCGTGGAGGGCAGGAGCAGGGCGAACTCGTCGCCGCCGAGGCGCCCCGCGGCGTCCCCGGGGCCGCACTCCTCGGCGAGGACCCGCGCCACGGCCTGCAGCACGCCGTCGCCGGTGGGGTGGCCGTGGGTGTCGTTGACGCCCTTGAAGTCGTCGACGTCGACGATGAGCAGGGACAGCGGGTGGTCGCGGTCGGCGATGCTCGCCTCGGCCTGCAGCCGCTCGTGGAACGCGCGGTGGTTGAGGCAGCCCGTCAGGCCGTCGCGCTCGGCGAGGGCGGCGATCTGCCGCGCGCAGGCGGCGGTGCGCCGGTAGGCGAGGACGTGGTTGTACGAGGCGAACGCGCACACCGCGGTGGCCAGGGCCAGGCCGAGCGACCCGATCAGCAGGTGCTGCGGGCTGGAGCCCCCGCCCACGACGCCGACGACGAGGTAGCCGGCGACGTTCCCGGCGCCCGCGATCGCCATCCCGACCGGCGGGTACGCCAGGGCCGCGTGGGCCAGCAGCACGTAGAACAGGGCCGCGTAGGGGCTGTCCGCGCCGCCGTCGACGAGGCAGAAGACGGTCACCAGCGCGATGCCGGCCGCCTCCCAGCCGTCGAAGAACAGGCGTCCGCGCGGGGAGCGGACCAGCCGCTCGACGGGCACGAGCAGCAGCAGCGGTGCCGGCACCGCCACGGCGGCGGCCATCGCCAGCTGCAGCCCGGCGTGCGCCGCCTCGGCCTCGAGCAGCACGTGCGAGACGACGAGGACGGGCAGCAGCACGCACAGCCCGATCCCGGCCGCGGTGTGGCGGCGCCAGAAGGCCGCCTGCTCGTCGTCCTCCGCCAGTGCGCGCACGAGGCGGTCTCGACAGGAGCGGGGGCGACCTTGACCGCCGTCACCCCGACGGGGCAGCGGCGTCGGGGCCGGACGGCGCCGCCGGCGCGTCGTCCCAGCCGAGCAGGACCCGCACCACGGCGTCCGCGAGCAGCCGCCCGGAGCGGGTGAGCACCACCCGCCCGCACCCGGGCCCTCCGAGGGCCTCGACGAGGCCGGCGGCGGCGAGGGCGGGCACCGCCGCCCGGCCGGCCGGGGGCACCGCGGCCAGCGGCAGGCCCTCGGCCAGCCGGACGCCGAGCAGCACGGCCTCCACCCGCCGGTCGTCGTCCGCGAGCACCTCGCGCCCCACCGCCGGGCTCGCGCCGGCGGCGACGCGGGCGGCGTAGGCGGCCGGGTGCTTGGCGTTCCACCAGCGCACCCCGCCGACGTGGCTGTGCGCGCCGGGGCCGGCGCCCCACCAGTCCTGCCCCCGCCAGTAGCCGAGGTTGTGCCGGCACGCGTGCTCGGGCGAGCGGGCCCAGTTGCTGACCTCGTACCAGCCCATGCCGGCCGCCGCGAGCACGTCGTCGGCGAGCTCGTACTTGTCGGCCAGGTCGTCCTCGTCCGGCTCGGGCAGCTGGCCGCGGCGCACGCGCGCCGCCATCGCGGTGCCCTCCTCGACGACCAGGGCGTAGGCGGAGACGTGGTCCGGCTCGCAGGCGAGGGCGGCGTCCAGGCTGGCCCGCCAGTCGGCCGTCGACTCCCCCGGGGTGCCGTAGATCAGGTCCAGGCTGACGGCCAGGCCGGCGTCGCGGGCCCACGCGACGGCCTGCGGCACCCGCGCCGGGTCGTGCGTGCGCTCGAGGACGCCGAGGACGCGGGGGACGGCGGACTGCATGCCGAAGGAGACCCGCGTGAAGCCCGCGCGCGCCAGCTGCCGCAGCGACCCCGGCGTCACCGAGTCCGGGTTCGCCTCGGTGGTCACCTCGGCGCCCTCGGCCAGGCCGAGCTCGGAGCGCACCGCGCCCAGGACGGCGGCGAGGTCGCGGGCGGGCAGCAGCGTGGGCGTGCCCCCGCCGACGAAGACCGTGGCGGCCGGGCGCGCCGGCAGCCCGGAGGCCTCCAGCACGCGCGCGGCGTACCCGACCTCGGCGGCCGCCGCGGCCGCGTACCCGTCGCGCGAGGCGCCGGGCAGGTCGGCGGGGCCCAGCTCGCTGGCCGTGTACGTGTTGAAGTCGCAGTACCCGCACCGCGCCGCGCAGAACGGCACGTGCACGTACACGCCGAGCGCCCGCTCGCCGGCGCCGACCGCCGCGGACGCCGACAGCAGGCCGTCCGCGGGAGCGGGACCGGCCAGGGGCAGGGCGGAGGGCATCGCCCCCATCGTCCCACCGCCGCGGGAGGAGGACGGGCGGCGCCCGCGGCGGCGGCTCGTCAGGCCGGCTGGTAGAAGTTCCGCTCCCAGCGGTGGCGGGCCAGCACCGCGCGCTGCTCCGGCGACAGCGGCCGCCCGTCGCTGACGGCGGCGTTGCGCTCGACGTTGCGCACGCTGCGCATGCCGGCGATGACGGTGGAGACCTGCGGCGCGGAGAGCACGTAGCGCAGGGCGAGCTCGGGCAGGTCCTCAGGCTCGACGCCGAGGTCGGCGACGAGGGCCTGCACGTGCTCCTGCACCTGGCGCCTGCGGTCCCCGCCGAAGTACGCCTCGCGCCAGTCGCCCTCCGGGAACGTCGTGTCGGCGGTGACGCGTCCCGTCAGGCCGCCCTCGTCGAGGGCGACCCGGACGATGACGCCGACGCCGTGCTCCGCGCAGGCGGGCAGCAGCTGCTCCTCCGGCTGCTGGTGGAAGACGTTGTAGATCACCTGGACGGTGTCGACGACGCCGCTGCGCACGAGCTCGAGCCCGTTCTCGGGCTGGTGGTCGTTGATCGAGACGCCGAACGCGCCGATCTTGCCCTCCTCCTTGAGGGCGTCGACGGTCTCCAGCCAGTACCCGCGCCCGACCCAGTCGTCGCTCCAGACGTGCAGCTGCAGGACGTCGAAGCGCTCGAGGCCCGAGATCCGCAAGCTGGTCTCGAGGCTGGAGCGGATGTGGTCACCGGGGAAGGCCTCGTCGGGGTGGATGCCGCGCGGGGCGGGCCACGTGCCGTTCTTCGGCGGCACCTTGGTGGCCACGTACAGCCACTGGTCGGCGTGGTCGCGCACGACCCGCCCGACGATGCGCTCGCTCTCCCCGTACCCGCGGGCGGTGTCGAGAAAGTTCACGCCCAGCTCGATCGCCCGGTGCAGGGCGCGCACCGACTCGTCCTCCTGCGCGCCGACCCACATCGACCCGCCGATGCCCCAGGCGCCGTAGCCGACCTCCGAGACCTGCAGACCGGTGCGGCCGAGCGGACGCTGCTCCATCGGGACCTCCTGCGGTGGCGGTGCGGACCGCTCGATCCTGCCCCGCGCCGCCCCGCACGGCGAGCGCACGGCTGCGCTCACGCGGAGGGCGCGACGAGGAGCCCGGCCGGCAGCAGGTCGGCCATCTGCCGGGCGGCGACCTGGGCGCTGTCGCCGCAGCAGGTGTTGAACAGCAGGTGCACGTCGGCCTCCTCGGCGAGGGCCAGCACGCGGGGGACCCACTCGGCGAGCTCCTCGCGCGCGTAGCGGTGGCGGAAGCGCTCCTGCGCGTCGCCGCCGGACCAGTGCGGGCTGCGCCCGTGGAAGCGGACCACGGCCGGCTCAGCGGTCACGGCGGCGACCGGCGGCACCGAGGACGGGTGGCCCCGGGGGGCGTCGACGCAGACGTACGACACGTCGTGCGAGCGCAGGAGGGCGAGGACGTCGTCGCGGGCGCCCTCGCGCATCCACGTGGCGCTGCGCAGCTCCACGCACGCCCGGTAGGGCCGGCAGCGCTGCGCGCACCGCACCAGGTGCTCCCGGTTGCGGGCGGTGTCGACGAACCGCGGCGGGAACTGCAGGAGCACCGCGCCGAGCCGGCCGCTCGCGTGCAGCGGCTCCAGCGCGGACAGGAACCGCTCCCACACCGCGTCGACGACGGCGGGCGGCAGGTCGCCGGCGGTCACGGTGCTGCGGCGGGTGTCCGGGCGCAGGTCGCGGTGGATCGCGGCGACCCGGGTGGGGTGCCCGGTGAGCAGGGAGAACGCCTTGACGTGGAAGCGGAACCCGTCGGGGGTGCGCTGGGACCACAGCACCGAGTTCCGCTCGCTCGGCGGGGTGTAGTAGGTCGAGTCCACCTCCACCAGCGGGAAGCGGGTCGCGTAGTGCCGCAGGCGCTGCTCGGGCGTGCGCGCGCCCTGTGGGTACCACCCGGACTCCAGCAGCTCCCGGTCCGTCCACGACGACGTGCCCACCCGGATCCGGCCCACGCGCCCGTCCTCCCCCGGTCCTCCCCCGCGGCAGCAGCGCGCGGCAGCGTGCCCCGCTCCCGCGCGCAGGGCACCTACCCCGGGTGGTGGCAGCGTCACGAGCGGGTTCACTGGTCACGGACGGCGACCGGAAGGGGCTGGCGGGCGTGGCTGTGCTGGACGAGGCGGAGCGGGTGCGGCGCCTGCAGCCGCCGACCGGCCCCGTGCGGGTCGTGCTGGACACCGACGCCGCCAACGAGGTCGACGACCAGTTCGCCCTGGTCTACGCCGCGTGCCTGCCCGAGCACATCACGCTCGAGGCCGTGCACGCCGCCCCGTTCGAGCAGGACGGTGTGCCCCCGGCCGCCGGGGTGGAGCGCAGCCGCGCCGAGGTGCTGCGGGTGCTGGCGGCCCTGGAGCAGGACGGCGCGGTGGCGCCGGACCTGGCCGGCCGGGTGCGCGAGGGCTCGCGCGCCTGGCTGCCGGCACCGGACCGGCCGGTGCCCAGCCCGGCCGCCGACGACCTGGTCGAGCGCGCCCGGCGCGGGCGCGCGCAGGGCCTGCGCCCCCTGCACGTGATCGCCCTGGGCGCGCCGACGAACGTCGCCTCGGCGCTGCTGGCCGCTCCCGACATCGCCGCCGACGTGGTCGTCGTCTGGCTCGGCGGCAACGGCAGCTGGTGGTCGCCCGCGGCCGAGTACAACCTGCGGCAGGACCCGCACGCCTCCCGGGTGCTGCTCGACAGCGGCGTCCCGCTCGTGCACGTGCCGTGCCGGCAGGTGACGGAGAAGCTCGCCACCACGCTGGAGGAGGTGCAGCGCCGCGTGCGCGGGCGCGGGCGCACCGGCGACCTGCTCGCCGACCTGTACACCGGCTCGCCGTCCGCGCGGCGGCGCGTCAAGCCGCTGTGGGACGTCGGCCCGGTGGCCTGGGTGGCCACCCCGCAGCGGTGCCCGTCGGCGCTGGTGCCCAGCCCGGTGCTGCACGAGGACCTGGAGTGGGGCCACGACCCGCGCCGCCACCTGGTGCGCGAGGTGCGCGACGTGGACGCGGACGCCGTCCTGCAGGACCTCTTCGACCGCCTCCCGCCGGCTGCTGCAGCCCCGAGCGGGAGCGGGGCGTGAGCGGGGACGGCGTGCGGCTGCGCCCCCTGAGCGCGGCCGAGGACCCGCACCTGCTCGCGCGGGTGCTGCGCCTGCGCCCGCACCCGGAGCAGGAGGTCTTCTCCGCGCGCGCCGCGGACACCTTCCCCGCCGCGGCCGCCGACCCCGACCGTACGGCCTTCGCCGTCCTCGCCGGCGAGGAGCCCGTCGGGTTCGGCGTCCTCGACCGCCGCGGCTGGCTGGAGGACCTCGTCGACGACCCGGACCGGGCGGTGCTGCTGCGCGCCTTCTACATCGCCGCCGAGCACCAGGGGCGCGGGTACGGCGCCCGGGCCGCGCGCGCGGCCCGGGCGCTGGCGGCCGCCCTCGTGCCCACCGCGGACCTCGTCGTCCTGACGGTCAACGAGCGCAACCCCGCCGCGCAGCGCGCCTACGCGCGGGCCGGGTTCGTCGACACCGGCACCCGCTACCTCGGCGGGGGCGCGGGGCCTCAGCGGGTGATGGTGGCGGCGGCCTCGCCGCTGCCCCGAGCGGCCGCCTCGCCGCCGCCGCGAGCAGCTGGCTCGCCGCTGCCCTGAGCGGCGGCCCGCCGCGCCACGGCGAGGACGTCGGCCGCGACGTCCACCGCGCCCTCCTCGGCCAGCGCCAGCACCCGGGCGGCGTGCCGGGCGGGGTCGGCGAGGAAGCCGGCCACGCTCACCCCGTGCCCGGGCCGGTGCACGACCTCGACCGCGTCGCCGGCGGTGACGCTGCCGCGCTGCAGCACCCGCAGGTAGGCGCCGGGCAGCCCCCGCTCGGTGAAGCGGCGCACCCAGTGCTGCTCGCCGAGGCGGCGGCCGAAGGTGGCGCACGGGGTGCGCGGCATGGTCACCTCGAGCAGGACCCGCCCGCCGACGCGCCAGCGCTCCCCCAGCTCGGCGCCGTCGACGTCCAGGCCGGCCGTGCGCAGGTTCTCCCCGAACAGCCCCGGCACGACCTCCCGGCCCAGCTCGTCCTCCCAGGCGCGGGCGGCCTCCTCGGCGTAGGCGTACAGCGCCTTGTCCGCGCCGCCGTGGTCCTTGCGGTCGGCCTGCACGTCGCCGTACAGGCCCAGGGCGCGCACCCCGACCGGGCCGGCCACGGGTCGCTTGTCGATCGCCGTGACGCCGACGCTGCCGGGGTCGGGCAGGAGCCGGTGCACGCGGCAGACGGCCACGAGGGTGGGCATGCGCCCATCCTCCCTCCCGCGCGCGGCGCTCAGCGCCGTCCGGCCTTCTCGCCCCGGTCGGCCCCGCTGTCGGTGGACAGGGCGGCGATGAAGGCCTCCTGCGGGACCTCGACCCGCCCGACCATCTTCATCCGCTTCTTGCCCTCCTTCTGCTTCTCGAGCAGCTTGCGCTTGCGGGTGATGTCGCCGCCGTAGCACTTGGCGAGGACGTCCTTGCGGATCGCGCGCACGGTCTCGCGCGCGATGACGCGGGCGCCGATCGCGGCCTGCACGGGCACCTCGAACTGCTGGCGCGGGATCAGCTCCTTGAGCTTGCCGGCCATCATCACGCCGTACGCGTAGGCCTTGTCCCGGTGCACGATGGCCGAGAAGGCGTCCACCGCCTCGCCCTGCAGCAGGATGTCGACCTTGACCAGGTCGGCGACCTGGTCGCCGTCGAGGTCGTAGTCGAAGGACGCGTAGCCGCGCGTGCGGGACTTCAGCTGGTCGAAGAAGTCGAAGACGATCTCGGCCATGGGCAGCCGGTAGCGCATCTCCACGCGGTCCTCGGACAGGTAGTCCATCCCGAGCAGCTCCCCGCGCCGGGACTGGCACAGCTCCATGACCGTGCCGATGAACTCCGAGGGGGTCAGCACGGTGGCGCGCACAACGGGCTCGCGCACCTCGGCGACCTTGCCGGTGGGGTACTCGCTCGGGTTGGTGACGGTGACCCGGCGCCCGTCGTCCAGCGTGACCTCGTAGACGACCGAGGGCGCCGTGGAGATCAGGTCGAGGTCGAACTCGCGCTCGAGCCGGTCGCGGGTGATCTCCAGGTGCAGCAGCCCCAGGAAGCCGCAGCGGAACCCGAAGCCGAGCGCGGCGGAGGTCTCCGGCTCGTAGGCGAGCGCGGCGTCGTTGAGCTTGAGGCGGTCCAGGGCGTCGCGCAGCACCGGGTAGTCCGAGCCGTCGATCGGGTACAGCCCCGAGAACACCATCGGCTTGGGGTCCTCGTACGCGCCGACCGGCTCGGCCGCGGGCCTCGCGGCGTTGGTCACGGTGTCGCCGACGCGGGACTGCCGCACGTCCTTCACGCCCGTGATCAGGTAGCCGACCTCGCCGACGCCCAGCCCCGCGCTCGGGACGGGCTCGGGGGAGATCACGCCGATCTCCAGCAGCTCGTGGGTGGCGCGCGTGGACATCATCGCGATCCGCTCGCGCGGGCTCAGGCGCCCGTCGACGACGCGCACGTACGTGACGACGCCGCGGTAGGTGTCGTAGACCGAGTCGAAGATCATCGCCCGCGCGGGGGCGTCCGGGTCCCCGACCGGGGCGGGCACGGCGGCGACGATGCGGTCCAGCAGCTCCGGAACGCCGACGCCGGTCTTGCCCGAGACCCGCAGCACGTCGTCCGGGTCGCAGCCGACGAGGGAGGCGAGCTCCTCGGCGTGCTTGTCCGGCTGCGCGGCCGGCAGGTCGATCTTGTTGAGGACCGGGACGATGACGAGGTCGTCCTCCATCGCCAAGTAGAGGTTGGCGAGGGTCTGCGCCTCGATGCCCTGCGCGGCGTCCACGAGCAGCACGGCGCCCTCGCACGCGGCCAGGGAGCGGGAGACCTCGTAGGTGAAGTCCACGTGCCCCGGGGTGTCGATCATGTTGAGGGCGTGCGCGGTGCCCGCGCGCTCCCCGCCGGACGGCGCCCAGGGCATGCGCACGGCCTGGGACTTGATCGTGATGCCGCGCTCGCGCTCGATGTCCATGCGGTCCAGGTACTGCGCGCGCATGGCCCGCTCGTCGACCACGCCGGTGATCTGCAGCATCCGGTCGGCCAGCGTCGACTTGCCGTGGTCGATGTGGGCGATGATGCAGAAGTTGCGGATCCGCTCCGGGGGCGTGGCCGCGGGCGTCACACCGGCGTCGGAGCGCGGGGGCAGGGCTGGCACCGGGCCATCGTCCCACGGAGTCCAGCCGTCCCCCTGACCTTGCCGTCCAACCGAGGGCGACACCGGATCAGCGTCGGGACGGAGCAGTAGGCTCAAGGGGTGCTGACGCGCTTGGAGGTCAAGGGGTTCAAGAACCTCCTCGATGTGCACGCCGACTTCGGTCCCTTCACGTGCATCGCTGAAGCGAACGGCATCGGCAAGTCGAACGTCTTCGACGTCATCGAGTTCATGTCCCACCTATCGAGCGAGACGCTGGTCGAAGCGTCTCAGCGCATCAGGGGGGCATCGGGCATCCGCGGCAGCGACCCTCGTGACCTCTTTTGGCACGGGTATGACGGCCAGCCGAGGCCCATCGAGCTGGCGGCGGAGATGCTCGTTCCTCGCATCGTCGAGGACGACCTAGGAGCAGAGGCCACCGCCACGACCACCTTTCTGCGATACGAGGTGTCGCTGGGGTTCGAGGCGCCGACCGGCCAGGGCAGCATCGGCCGACTGGTGCTCCTCCACGAGGAACTGCGACACATCACCAAGGGCGAGGCGCTCCGTCACCTCCGCTTCCGCCACAGTGCGCGGCGTTTCCGCGACGCTGTCATCATGGGTGAGCGCCGTGGCGGCCCCTTCCTCTCCACCGAGACGCGGGAGGAGGGGCTGATCATCAATATGCACGGCGACGGAGGCAGCCGCGGTCGACCACAACCACGAGCCGCCGCGCGCGCGGGTCGGACGGTCCTCTCGACCATCACGACGAACGACTACCCGACCATTCTCGCGGCGCGACGCGAAATGCAGAGCTGGCGCCGTTTGGCACTTGAACCTTCGGCCCTCCGGGAGCCGGACGGCTTCTCGGCCCCCCGCACCATGGCGCAGGACGGCCGACACCTCGCCGCCACGCTCTACCGCATCGCCCATCAGCCGGACGTCGACGGCCACATCGACCCTGACGCGGCGTACGCACGCGTGGCCGGGCGCCTCTCGGACCTGTCCGGTGTGGGCGTCGAGAGCTTGGAGGTCGAACTCGACCAAGTGCGTGAAGTGTTCACGCTCTTCTTGGACGAGAAGGGTCGACTCCGCCTGCCGGCCAGAGCACTATCGGAGGGGACACTTCGTTTCCTCGCGCTATGCGTCCTCTACGAGGACCCTCAATCCACAGGCCTTATCTGCATGGAAGAGCCGGAGAATGGCATTCATCCGGCCAACCTGGAGGCCATGCTCGAGTTGGTGCGTGACCTAGCGGTCGACGTCGAGCGGTCCCCAGATGAGAGCAACCCCTTCAGGCAGGTCATCATCAACACGCACTCGCCCGGAGTCGTCCAACTATGTCGACCTGACGATCTTCTCCTCGCGGAGGTTGCTGACGTGCGGGTGGACGGCGGGCAGTCTGCGCGTGCGCTCACACTCCTGCCCTACCGCGGGACATGGCGCGCAGAGGATGTTCCGCACACCTTCAGCAGGGCAGACGTGATTCCATACCTGGCTCCGCCACGGGATGCACAACTGAGGCTGCCCCTCGAACTGGCGATATGACGGACGCGTCCCCCAGCCGATCCGCTCTGTTCGTCTGTGAGGGCTCGTCCGACCTTCCCCTGGCGGACCTGGTGAGCGCTCTGTTCCTTGATCTCGGCGTCTCTCTCAGGATCACTGCTCCGGATCTATCTCTCTTGCAGAGTCGCGTGGGCCAGGCGGTGGAGGGCAAGATCCGTGCCGGCTTGGAGTTGTTCGACGACGTTCCGGACGTCCTCATCGCCCACCGTGACGCCGACTCGACGGGCGGCGACCGTCGTAGGGCTGAGTTGACCGAGACGTGCGCCGCGCTGCAAGTCGACGGTCCACTCGTCCCTGTGATCCCAGTCCGGATGACCGAGGCGTGGCTGCTCCTGGATCCCGCAGCGATCAGGACGGTGGCAGGCAATCCGCGCGGCAAGGCACCGTTGGAGCTGCCCAGGCCGCGGGATTTCGAAGGGGTCCCCGACCCCAAAGCACTCCTGCGCCAAGCGCTTCTCGCCGCGGCGGACGCTACAGGTCGTCGACGCGACCAGGTTGCCAAACGCTTTCCGGCTCACCGACGACAGCTACTCGAACGCCTGGACCGCTCGGGCCCGGTGAGCGGACTGCCCTCCTTCCAGGCGCTGCTCCAAGATGTAGAGGCGGCAGTCGAGGCTCTGACCGCTGCATCCTCCTGATGTTCCGGTGGATACACGGTCATCACGGCGCTCGCAGGGACGCGAACAGCGCCGGGCAAGGTGCTCCGCGAGGAGCAGTGACGTGCGGCGCGGGCTGCGGGCGGCCAGCATGGGCGCGTGGACGCTCCCGCCGGCTACTCGGTCCTGCCCGACCAGGGGTCCTTCCTCGAGCACGTGGGGCCGCTGCACGTCGCGGACGACGACGGGCGGCCGGTGTTCGGGCTGCGGATCGAGGAGCGGCACCTCAACGCCCGGGGCACCGTGCAGGGCGGGCTGCTCTCCACGCTGGCCGACATCGCGCTCAGCCGCGGCATCGCGCACGAGGCGGAGGACGACCGGGGGCGGGCCACGGTGAGCCTGACGGTCGACTTCCTGGCGGCAGCGCAGGTCGGGGACTGGCTGGAGGCGCGCACGCGCGTGGACCGCGTGGGCGGCTCGCTGGCCTTCGCCGACTGCTCGGTGCGCACCGGCGAGCGCGAGGTGGTGCGCGCCCGCGCGGTCTTCGTCGCCGTGGACTGACCGCCGGCTCCTCCCGCCTGCTGCTCGCGCCCGCGGGTCAGGGCAGGCGCGTCATCTCCACACGCACCAGCACCTGCGGCGGGCGCGGCCCGGGGTGAGCGCTGCGCAGCGCCGGGACGTCGGAGCGCCCGCGCGCCCGGGCCAGGACGACGTGCCCGTCGCCCGGGGCGGCGTCGAGCAGCGGGTCCCAGGCCCGCCAGCCCCCCGCCCACCACTCCACCCACGCGTGCGGGTGAACCACCACCGCCTCCCCCGCGACGTCGGGCCGCGGGTGGCGGTAGCCGGAGACCCAGCGGGCCGGCAGGCCCAGCGCCCGCAGGCAGCCCAGGGCCAGCTCGGCGACGGCGCGGGCGGCGTCCCCAGGTGCACGGTGGGCTGCGCTCCCGGCCGCGGCGCGGGCGAGCCGGCAGACCGCGACGGCCACCTCGTCCGGGCTCCCGCCGTCCGCGGCGGCGTCCCAGGCGCGGCGCACCAGGCCGGCGGGCGGCTGCGGGCCGGCGTCGAGGAACTCGGCCACCGCGTCGGTGGCGCCGCGGTCGCGCAGCAGCTCCCAGCTCCCGCCGGGCGGCGGCGCGGCGGCGCGGTCCACCTCCACGGTCGAGGTGGCGGTGACGACGAGCTCGGCGCAGGGCTCGTGCACCTCGAAGGCGGTCACCTGCGCGCCCCAGCAGTCGCCGTGCACCTGCTGCCACCCGCCGGGGCGCACGTCCAGGCGGGTGCGCAGCGCCACCTGCCCGGGCGCGGTCGACGGCGTCAGCCGCGCCTCGTGGTACGAGGGGCCCACGGGCGCGGCGTGGCGGTGCACGACCGAGTGGGCGATGCGCAGCCGGGCGCTCACGCGAGCTCCTCGACCCGCAGCCGGCCCGGAACGGCGGGGAAGCAGCGGCGGGTGAGGGCCTCCGCGGCGGCGGCGCACGCGCGCTGGAGGCGCTGCGCCGCGGCCGCCGGGTCGGCGGCCAGGTCGGCGAGGGGGCGGTACTCCAGCTCCGCGCGCGCCCGTCCGAGCCGGCGCGAGGCCTCCTCGACGGCGCCCGCGCCCGCCTGCTCGGCGCCCAGCTCGGCCAGGCACCGCTCCGCGCGCGCGAGGGCGTGCACGGCCGAGCGCGGGTGCAGCCGGTCCAGGAGCAGCTGCTGCACCGCCGCGGCGGCCCCGGCGCCCGCGCCGTCGGCCGCGGCGGCGGTGTCCGGCCCGCGGGCGCCGAGCAGCGCCGCCCACGCGTCCGGCGTCCGGCCGCCCGAGCTCGCGGCGGCCGCGGCGGCCAGCAGGCGCGCGGTCGCGGCGGCCCGCCCCGTGCTCAGCCCGAGCTGCCAGAACAGCCACGCGTCGTCGCGCCGCATCCGCGCCGCCGCCGTGCCGGTGACCGCCGCCGTCCGCTGGCACACCCACGCCGCCGCGGCCCGGGGGTCGCGGGGCCGCCACCGTCCCGGGGGCAGGGCGGCGCACGTGGCCTCCAGCGCCTCCAGCGCGGCGGCCGGCAGCCGCTCCCCCGCGCGCCTCGCCTCGGTGCGCGCGTCGGTGAGGGCCGCCACGACGGACGCTGCCACCGACCCACCGACGGACCCGCCGGCCGACCCACCGGCGGACGCACCGACGGACCCACCGGCGGACGCACCGGGCTCGCCGGCCTCGACCGCCGGCGCCAGCCCGGCCTCGAGCAGGCGCGCCGCGGCGTCCGCGCGCTCGAGGTGGGCGGCGGCGCGGAAGAGTGCGCCGGCGGTGCGGGCCAGGACCGGCGCGGGCGCCGCGGGCGACACCCGGCCGGCCGCCGCGCGCCGGTCGGCGACGCGGGCGCCGGGGCCGGGACGGGCGTCGCCGGGGGCGCTCGGGCGGGTCTCGGGCAGGAGCACGCGCACCGCTCCGGTGGGCAGCACGCGCATGCACGCGCCGTCGTCCACCACGAGCACGCGCAGGCGCTGGCCGGGCCCGGCGAGCGCGCCGCGCGGGCCCGGGGGCGCGGCCTCGAGCAGCGGCTCCTCGCCCAGGTGGTGGCGCACCAGGTCGGCGGTGGCGCGGGTGACGGCCGGGTCGGCGGCCAGGTCGCCGCCGAGCGCGGGAACGAGCGCGACGGCGCCCGCCCGGGCGGCACCGACCAGCCCGGGGCACCCGAGCGCGGCGCCGTCGCGGGCGTGCAGGGGGTCGAGGAGGTCGTCGGCGACGCGGCGCAGCACGACGTGCACCGGCCGCGAGCCCGCGGTGGTGCGCAGCTGGACCTGACCGCCGCGGCAGTGCAGGTCTGCGGCCTCGACCAGGGGCAGGCCGGCGCTGCGGGCCAGGAGGGCGTCGGGAGGGCGCTGCCGGCGGATCCCGGTCAGCACGACGACGAACGGGTCCTCGACCCCCGAGGGCGCCGCCGCCCGCAGCGCGGCGAGCACCGGCTGCGGGTGCTCCTCGGCGCCAGCGGGCACCGCCGCGTCGACCCCGAGCAGGAGCAGCGCGCCGTCGGGGGTGCGCAGGAGGTCCACGGCGCACACCGGCAGCCGCACCCCGCCGACCGGCTCGACGCCCACCGCCGCGGGGGAGAACCGGGAGGAGCCGGCGACCAGGCGCCGCGGCAGCCCGCCGCCCGCGAGCGCGCTGCCGGGGCGGGGGCGGTGCACGGCGGCGAGGAAGCGCTCGAGCGCCCGCTTGTGCTGGACGACCCCCGCCCGCAGCGCCGCCCACTCCTGCTCGCCGAGCGCCGCGCCGCCGTCCGGCAGCTCGACCCCGCCGCCGGCCGCGGCGACGGCGCCCGCTCGGGGATCGGCGAGCTGGGTCATGACCGGACGGTACCGACTGGAGCGTCACCGCGAGGGCACTCAGCGTGATCCCTCGCGGGTCGGTCGTGCAGGGCCCCGCTGGTAGCATCGGCGGCTGCGCGCGTGCGCCCGCTCCCGGGAGGCGCCCACCCGACGACCCGCACCAGCCAGTCCTGCACCGAACCGCTCAGCCCCTGCGACAGGGAGTTCCTCGTGGCCAACATCAAGTCCCAGATCAAGCGCAACGCCACCAACGAGAAGGCGCGCCTGCGCAACAAGTCCGTCAAGTCGGAGCTGCGGACCCTGGTGCGCGGCGTGCACGCGGCCACCGCCGGCGGCGACGCGGAGGCGGCGCAGAAGGCGCTGCGCGCCGCCAACCGCAAGCTGGACAAGGCCGTCTCCAAGGGCGTCATCCACAAGAACCAGGCCGCCAACCGCAAGTCGGCCCTGGCCCGCCTCGTCTCCCGCGGCGCCTCGGCCTGAGCCGCGGCGCGCGGCCCGGGCCGCGCCCGCGCAGCGCACTCCTCGCGGACCCCCGCAGCCTCCCCGGCTGCGGGGGTCCGCCGCGTCAGCCGCGCGCCGCGGTGATGGCGAGGACGGCGCGCTCGACGGCGTAGACCGGGTCGCGCCCGCCCCCCTTGACGGCGGCGTCGGCGTCCGCGAGCGCGATGATGCCGGTGGCCAGGCCGTCCGGGCTCCACCCGCGCAGGTCGCTGCGGGCGCGGCCGACCTGCCACGGCGCCATGCCGAGCTGGCGGGCCAGCTCGTGGTCCGGGCCGCGGCCGGCGGCGCCGACCTTGACCATGGCGCGCAGCTTCGCGGCGATCGCGGCGACGAGCGGCACGGGGTCGAGCCCCGCGTCGAGGGCCTGGCGCAGCAGCCGCAGCGCCTCCTCCCGCTGCCCGGCGACGGCGGCGTCCGCGACGCGGAAGCCGGTGACCTCCGCCCGCCCGCCGTAGTAGCGGTCGACGTCGGCCTCGTCGACCGGCACCCGCCGCCCGCGCTCGTCGTGCTCGGGGACGTCCGCGACCAGCTGCGCGCACGCGGCGGCGAGGGAGCGCAGGTCCTGCCCCACGGCCAGCAGCAGCGCCTCCAGCGCCGAGGGCGTGACCGAGCGCCCGGCCGCGCGGAACTCGGCCTCGACGAAGGAGCGCTGGTCCGCGGCGCTCTTCACCGGCGGGCAGTCGACGACGACGGCGCCGGGCAGGGCGCGCACGGCGTCCAGCAGCCCCTTGGCCCGCTGCCCGCCGCCGTGGCGCAGCACGAGGACGACGTCGTCCTGCAGGTCGCCCAGGGCGGCCGTGGCGTCGGCGACGAGCGCGTCGCTGGCCGCCTCGACGCCGCTGACGACGACCAGGCGCGGCTCCCCGAACAGCGACGGGCTGGTCCACAGCGCCAGCTGCCCGCTCGAGCAGGTGGCGGCCTCGATCTGCACCACCTCCAGGTCGGGGTGCTCGGCCCGGGCCAGGCGGCGCACGCGCTCGACCGCGCGCTCGGCCAGCAGGGCCTCGCCGCCGGTGACGAGGACGACGGGCGCGGGGGTCGCGGCCTGCCAGCTGACCGCGCTGCTCGCGCCCCGCGCCGGGGCCCTGCGTCCTGCCACCGCGCCAGCCTGCCACGGGAGGCCGACAGGTCGGTGCGCTCACCGGGCCGCCGTCCACAGCGCCTCCCGCGGCCCGCCGACCGCCACGGCCCCGGCGGTGTCCGTGCGCAGCACGACCGCGCCGAGTCCGTCGAGCATCGCCAGCGTGCGCGGCGCCGGGTGCCCGTAGTCGTTCTCCCGCCCGGCGCTGAGGACCGCCACGCGCGGCCGGAGCAGCCGGTGCAGCGCGGCGTCCTGGCGCGAGGAGCCGTGGTGCGCGACCTTCAGGACGTCGACGCGCCCGCCGAGCACCGCCAGCGCCGGGTCGGTCAGGGCCGGTGCGCGGCGCAGGTCCGCCTGCGCGGTCGGCTCGACGTCCCCCAGCGCCAGGACGCTGGGCCCCTCCGCGCCGGCAGGGCCGCCCGGGGACGCCGTGCGCAGGGCCACGACGAGGCTGGCGTCGTTGACCCGCGACCCCTCGTCGTCGCCGCTCCCGCCACCGGCGCCGCTCGACGCACCCCCGGTCGCACCGCCGGTCGCGCCCCCGGTCGCGCTCCCGGCTGCACCGCTCGCCGTCGCGTCGGGCCACAGCACGTGCCAGCGCACCGACCCCGCCGTCCCGGCCGCCCCCGCGCGTCCCGCCGCGACCGGCACGCCGGCCGCGCCCAGCCGCCGGGCCACCTCGCGCGCCGCGCCCGCCGGCTCGGCGAGCGGGCTGACCAGGGCCGCGGCCACGCTCCGGCCGGCCAGCACGCCCTGCAGCCCGTCGACGTGGTCGGCGTGGAAGTGCGTGAGCACGAGCAGGTCCACCCGCCGCACGCCGAGCCCGTCGAGGCAGCGGCGCACCGCGGCGGGCTCGGGACCGGCGTCGACCACGACCGCGGCCCCGGGCCCGGACGCGACGACCAGGGCGTCGCCCTGCCCGACGTCGCACGCCACGACGCCCCACCCCGCCGGCGGCCAGGCCCGCAGGCCGCTGGGCACCGGAGCGCACCGGGCCGCCACGACCAGCACCACCAGCACGAGCACGGCGGTGACCGCCCCGTGCACCGCGCGGCCGCGGCTCCTCGCGGCGCCCGGGCGCAGGAGCCGGGCGGCGCGGGGCACCAGGAGGAGCCCGGCGGTGACCAGCGCCAGCGCGAGGGCGCCGCGCCAGCCCTGCGGCCACGGCAGGGTCGCGCCCGGCAGCGCCGCGCCGGTGCGGGCGACGAGCGCGACCCACTCCGTGCCGACCCCGGCCACCCGCGCGAGCAGCTCGGCGCCGCCCGCCCACGCCGGCGCGAGCGCGGTCGCGGCCAGGCCCAGGACGGTGGCCGGGGCGACCGCGGGAGCGACGAGCAGGTTGGCGGGCACGGCCGCGAGCGGCACGCCGTCGTCGAGCAGCAGCACGACCGGGGCGCACACGGCCTGCGCGGCGGCGGGCACGGCCAGCGCCGCTGCGAGCCAGCGCGGCAGCGGCCCGGACAGGGCGCGCGTCCACGGGCGCGCGAGCAGCACCAGCGCCCCGGTGGCCAGCACGGACAGCGCGAAGCCGTAGGAGCGCGCCAGCCACGGGTCGGCGACGAGCAGCACGAGCGCCGCCGCGCACAGCGCCGGCAGCCCCGCGCCGCGGCGGGCGGAGAGCAGCCCGAGGAGCCCGACCGCGCCCATGACCGCCGCGCGCAGCACGCTGGGCTCCCCGCCGGCGAGGGCGGCGAAGCCGGCCAGGGCGGCGCCCGCGGCCAGCAGCCGGGCGCGCCGCCGCAGCCCGGCGCCCGCGGCGACCACGAGCACGGTGCCGGTGACCAGCGCGATGTTGCTGCCCGAGACGGCCGTCAGGTGCGTCAGCCCGGTGGTGCGCATGGCCTCCTCCAGGTCCGGCGGCAGCCGCGAGGTGTCGCCGACCACGAGGCCCGGCAGCAGGCCGCCGGCGTCCGGGGGCAGCGGCTCGGCCGCCCGCTGCAGGCCGGCGCGCAGGCCGGCGAGCACCGCGGGAGCGCCCTGCGGCGCCGTCGCGGCGCTGGGCCGCCCCGCCAGCAGCAGCGCCCGCACGTCGTCCCCGGGCTCGGCCGCCTCCAGCTGTCCCGTGGCGGTGACCCTGTCCCCGCGGTCCAGCGCGGCCCACGCCTCGCCGCCGACCACGAGGACCGCGGCGCGGGCCGGTGACCGCGCGCCGCGGCCCGTGACCTCCTCGACCCGCACCCGCACCACCCAGCGCGGTCCTCCGCGCTCGGCCCGCCCGGCCTGCGCGCGCACGGGGCGCGGCTCCCCGGCGACCGCGCCGGTGACCGTGGCGGTGGCCCCCCGCTCGGCGAGGTGGGCGAGCAGGCCGGCGTCGCGCACCGCGCCCGCCGCGAGCGCCGAGGCGCACACCGCCGCGACCGCCGCCGCGGCCAGGACGACGGCACCCGCCCGGCGGCTCGGCGGCTCGCCGCCCGTGCGGCGGGCCGCGACCGCGGCGGCCGCACCGGCGGTGGCGCCCGCGGCGAGCGCCGCCGCACCGAGCGCGGCCGCGCCGGCGGCCACCGCCCAGGCGGCTGCCGCCCACGCGGCCAGCGCCGCCGGCAGCAGGCGCAGGTCCATCCCCTGCGCGCCGCCGGAGGCCGGGGGCGCAGGGGACGCAGAGGGCGCGGCGGGCGGTTCCGGTGCGGCGGGCGGTTCCGGTGCGACGGGCGGTTCCGGCGCGGTGGGCGCTGGCCCGGCGGGCGCCGTCACACGGTGACCAGCGGGCGCAGCCGCTCGAGCAGCGTGTCCCCGATGCCGGCGACCTCGGCCAGCTCGTCCACGCTCGTGAAGCCGCCGTGCTCCTCGCGCCACTGCAGGATGCGCTCGGCGAGCACCGGCCCGATGCCGGGCAGGGCGTCCAGGTCCGCCGCCGTCGCGCTGGTCAGGCTCACCGGGCCGGACGCCGCTACGCCGCCGGGAGCAGCTGCGCCGGCGGCACCGCCACCCGCACCGCCGGTCGCGCCGGCCGCGGGCACCGAGACCGGTGGGGTGGTCAGCTCCTCGCCCGGGCGCGGGACCTGCACCTGCTCGCCGTCCACGAGGGGGCGGGCGAGGTTGGTGCGGCTGGTGTCGGCGTCCCCGGTCAGGCCTCCGGCGGCCTCGACGGCGTCCGCGACGCGCGCGCCGGCGGGCAGGCGCACGAGCCCCGGCGCGACGACCTGCCCGACGACGTGCACCACCACCGGCGCGCTGCCGCCAGCCGCAGGGGCGCCGCCGTCCGTCGCGGGGGCGCTCGGGGCGGACGCGGCACCGGAAGGTGCGGGGACGGGCTCCCCGACCGGCGGGCCCGGGCTCGGCGTGGCCGCTGCGGGCACGGGGCTCGGCGGCACCGGCGTGCTGCCCGTCGGGGCCGTGACCGCCGTGCGCAGCACCAGCAGCGCCACGACCCCGGCCAGCAGGACCAGGACGGCGACGCCGGCGGCCGGGGGCGGGGACCACCGGGCGCCCGACAGCGCGCGAGGGCGGGACCTGCGGTCGCTCGGCGGCGCGTGCCGCGGGGCGCTGGGGAGCATGCGCCCAGGCTGCTCGGCCCCGGCGGCCGCGGGCGGTCGCCCGCGGCGGCCTGTGGACGGCGGGACCGGACGCGGCGCCTGTGGGCGGCAGGTGGCGCCGGTGCCGGACTCAGCCGGGCTGGGTCGAGCCGGGCCGGGCCGGCCGGGCTAGGCGGGCACGACGTTGACGAGGCGGGGTGCGCGCACGACGACGGTGCGCACCCCGCGCCCGGCCAGCGCCCGCTGCACCCCGGCCGCGGCCAGGGCGCGCTCGCGAAGGTCGTCCTCGCCGACGTCGGCGGGCACCTCGAGGCGGTCGCGCACCTTGCCCGCGACCTGCACGACGCAGGTGACGGTCTCCTGCGCCAGCAGCGCCGGGTCGGCCTGCGGGAAGGGCTCCAGCGCCAGGAGGTGCTCGTGGCCGAGGCGGCTCCACAGCTCCTCCGCCACGTGCGGGGCGAGGGGCGCCAGCATGAGCACGAGCGGCTCGACGACCTCGCGCGGCACCGCGGACAGGCGCGTCAGCTCGTTGTTGAGCTCGATGAGCTTGGCGATCGCGGTGTTGAAGCGCAGCCCCGCCATGTCGGAGGCCACGCCGGCGATCGTGCGGTGCAGCAGCTGGCGGGTGGCGAGGTCGGCGGGGGCGTCCACCACGCTCACCGCGCCGGTGCGCTCGTCGACGACGTTGCGCCACAGCCGCTGCAGGAACCGGTGGGAGCCGACGACCGCGCGCGTCTCCCAGGGCCGGGAGGCGTCCAGCGGGCCCATCGACATCTCGTACAGGCGGAAGGTGTCGGCGCCGTAGGCGGCGTACATCTCGTCGGGGGTGACGACGTTCTTCAGGGACTTGCCCATCTTCCCGTACTCGCGGGTGACGGGCTCGCCGTCCCAGGTCAGGCCGTCGGCGCCCTCGACCACCTCGGCGGCGGGCACGTACTGCCCGCGCGCGTCGGTGAAGGCGTCGGCCTGGACGTAGCCCTGGTTGAACAGGCGCCGGAACGGCTCCTGGGAGGAGACGTGGCCGAGGTCGGCGAGCACCTTGTGCCAGAAGCGGGCGTAGAGCAGGTGCAGGACGGCGTGCTCGACGCCGCCGACGTACAGGTCCACGCCGCCGGTGTCCGGCTGCCCGTCGGGACGCCGTCCGCGCGGGCCCATCCAGTACCGCTCGACCTCGGGGTCGACGAGGCGCTCGTCGTTGTCCGGGTCCAGGTAGCGCAGCTCGTACCAGCACGACCCGGCCCAGTTGGGCATCGTGTTGGTCTCGCGGCGGTAGCGCTTCGGCCCGTCGCCGAGGTCGAGGGTCACGTCCACCCACTCCGGCACGCGGGCCAGGGGCGGTTCGGGCTCGCTCGTGACGTCGTCCGGGGCGAAGGTGCGCGGGGAGTAGTCGGGCACGTCCGGCAGCTCCACCGGCAGCATCGCCTCCGGCACCGCCAGCGGCAGCCCGTGCTCGTCGTAGACGATCGGGAACGGCTCACCCCAGTACCGCTGGCGGCTGAACAGCCAGTCGCGCAGCTTGTACGTGGTGCGCGCCTGCCCGGCGCCGCGCTCGACCAGCCAGGCCAGGATCCGCTCCTTCGCCTCGGCCACGCCGAGGCCGTCCAGGCTCAGCGAGGCGTTGGAGGAGTTGATCGCCGGGCCCTCGCCGGGGTACGCCTCGCCCTCCCAGCCCTGCGGCGGCGCGACCGTGCGCACGACGGGCAGGCCGAACTGCGCGGCGAAGTCCCAGTCGCGCTGGTCCTGGCCCGGCACGGCCATGATCGCGCCGGTGCCGTAGCCCATGAGCACGTAGTCGGCGGCGAAGACGGGCAGCGTCGTCCCGGTGACGGGGTTGGTCGCGCCCAGGCCGGTGAAGACGCCCGTCTTCACGCGGTCCTCGGCCGTGCGCTCGGCGTCCGTGCGGGCCGCGGCCGCGGCGCGGTAGGCGGCGCCGGCCTGCGACGGCGTCGGGGACCCGCCCGTCCACGCCCCGGGGGTGCCCTGCGGCCAGGTGGCCGGGACGGCGTCCAGGAGGGGGTGCTCGGGCGCGACGACCATGAACGTCGCGCCGAACAGGGTGTCGGGGCGGGTGGTGAAGACCTCCAGCGCGGCGGGGCGGCCCGCGCCGTCCGGGTCGGGCTCGCTCGCGCCGTCCATCACGGGGAAGGCGACGACCGCGCCGGTGGAGCGCCCGATCCAGTGCCGCTGCATCGTCTTGACGGGCTCGGGCCAGTCGAGGCGGTCCAGGTCGGCGACCAGGCGGTCCGCGTAGGCGGTGATCCGCATCATCCACTGCCGCAGCGGCCGCTCGACGACGGGGAAGTTGCCGCGCTCGCTGCGCCCGTCGGCCGTGACCTCCTCGTTCGCGAGCACGGTGCCCAGGCCGGGGCACCAGTTGACGGGCGCCTCGGAGACGTACGCCAGGCGCTGCGCGTCGACGACGCGGCGGCGCTCGACGGCGTCGAGGTCGGCCCACGCGCGCCCGTCGTCCAGCTGCCGCTGACCGCTGTCGTACTCGGCGACCAGCTCGGCGACCGGACGGGCGCGGCCCCGGCCGCCGTCCGGGCGCTCGGCCTCGGCGTCGTACCAGGACTTGAAGACCTCCCGGAAGATCCACTGGGTCCAGCGGTAGTACCGCGGGTCGATCGTGGACACCGAGCGCCGGTCGTCGTGGGCCAGGCCCAGGCGGCGCAGCTGGCGGCGCATCGTCGCGATGTTCGCCTCGGTGGTCACCCGCGGGTGCTGACCGGTCTGCACCGCGTACTGCTCGGCGGGCAGGCCGAAGGCGTCGTAGCCGAGGGTGTGCAGCACGTTGCGCCCGCACATGCGCTGGTAGCGCCCGTAGACGTCGGTGGCGATGTAGCCCAGCGGGTGCCCGACGTGCAGCCCCGCCCCCGAGGGGTAGGGGAACATGTCCATCACGAACAGCTTCTCGCGCCCTGCCACGGCCTGCGGGTCGGCCCACGGGCCCGCCGGGTTCGGCGCGTGGAAGGTGCCCTCGGCGGCCCAGCGGTCCTGCCAGCGGGTCTCGATGCGCGCGGCGAGCTCCGCGTCGTAGCGGTGCGCCGGAGCGGCCCCGTCGCTGCTCGTGCCTGTCGCGCTCGTCCCGCTCACCTGCGTCATGACCGTCCTTCGGGGTGCTGCCGGCGGCTGCCGCCGGCCGGCGTCCAGGGTATCGACGCGGGTGCGCCGCGCCGTCCGCGCGCCGTCGGGGTCCCGCCCACGCACCGTCCATCCGCCATCGGTCCGCCCTCCGGAGGGCTGCCCACCCGCCCTCCGGAGGCCGCCCCGCCGCTCCGGAACCGCAGTTGCACGCCCGGATGCGCGTCAGCGAGCTCCTGGAGCGCACTCGGGCGCGCAACTGCGCGTCGGAGGGCGGCGCGGACGGCGCTCAGGCCGGCAGCAGCGACGTTCCCGACGCCACGACGCCGGTCACGCAGAGGGCGGCGGCGGCCACGACCGCGCGGAAGCCGTTGCGGCTGCGGCTGGCCGCGCCGACCGCCCCGGTGGCGGCCGCGAGCACCAGCAGCGCGCGGGCGAGCACGGGCAGGTCGGCCCAGCCGCCGACGAGCAGCACCCCGGCGCCGAGGAGGACCAGCAGCGCCGACGCCACCCGGCTGGCCGCGGGGCCCAGCCGCTGCGGCAGGCCCCGCACGCCGGTGGCGGCGTCGGCCTCGGCGTCCGGCACGGTGTTGGCGAAGTGCGCCGCGAGCCCGACGGCGGCCCCGGCGGCGCACACGAGCAGGGACGGCGAGCGGCCGGCGGCGGTGGCGGCCACGGCCGGCAGCAGCCCGAAGAAGACGCAGTACGGCAGCGGGCTGGCGAGCGTCGCCTTCAGGCGCAGGTCGTACGCCAGGCCGGCGGCGAGCCCGGCCAGGTGCAGGGACGCCGGCACCAGGCCCAGCAGCAGCGAGAGCGGGACGGCGGCCGCGGCGGCGGCCGTGGCCGCCGCGGCGACGGCTCCCCGGGCGAGCGCGCCCGTGGCGACGGGCTTGTCGGTGCGCCCGGCCGCGACGTCCCGGTCGGCGTCCACGGCGTCGTTGGCCCAGCCGATGGCCAGCTGGCCGGCGGCCACGGCCAGCGCGACGAGGACGGCGGTGCCGGCGGACCCGCCGGCGGCCAGGGTCAGGGCCGCGGAGAAGGCGGTGACGGCGACGGCGGGCCCGGGGTGCGCGGCCCGCAGCAGCGTCAGGGGACTCGCGGACCGGCGCACCCGCGGCACTCTAGGTGCGCGCGGGCCTCAGGCGCCGAGCTCGGGCGCCTGCGGCTCGCGGGCGCTGGGGGAGCGCAGGGCGCGGCGCAGCGCGAGGTCCTCCCCCGCGCGCGCGACGAGCACCTCGAGGCCGCCGGCGTCCCACGGCTCGAGCAGCGCCGCGCCGACGGTGACCGTGGACGGCCACGCGCCCGAGGAGGCCGCCGCGGCCCGCTGCAGGCAGGCGCGCACGCGGCGCTCCAGCTCCGCCGGGCTCGTGCCGGTGCCGGGGCCGACCACGGCGAAGACGTCCTGGGTCCAGCGGCCGACGACGTCCGCGCCGCGGGTGACGGTGCGCAGCGCGTCGGCGACGGCGCACAGCGCCTCGTCGACCGCCGCCGGCCCCGCGACGTCCTGGATGGCGGCCAGGTCGCCGACCTCGACCAGGGCGGCGTGCATGGCGCCGGTGGCGCGGCGCACGGAGCTGAGCAGGTGCCGGCTGAGCAGGTCCAGGCCGTTGGCGTTGTAGCAGCCGGTGACGTCGTCGACGACGGACACGGCCTCGGTGACGAGCTGCGCCGAGGCCAGGTCCTCCTCGGCCAGGCGCCGCTGCCACGCCCACGCCACGGCCACCGCCAGGCCGAGCAGGAGCGCGGGCGCCGCGCAGGCGGCCGCGACCGCGGTGCCCGCCACCGCCAGGGCCGTGCCGGCCCCCACGACGAGCAGGCCGGCGGCGCTCGCCGCCCACGGCACGCCCGCGCGCAGGCCGCCGAGGGCCGCGGCCGCCACGGGCAGGACGACGACGGGCTCCGCCGAGCCGGTCACGAGCGCGGCGAGCACGACGGCGCCGGACAGCGCCGCGGCAGCGGCGACCGGGCCCGCCGACGGCAGCAGCCCGGCGACGGGGGCGACGGTGCGGGCGCGGGACGCCGCCACGTGCGCGCCGCGCCGCCGGACGCGACCAGGGACCCTCACGGCAGGGACGTCGGCACGGCGGGCGCGGGCCTTGAGCCCGGCGCGCCCGGCCGGGCACCGGCGCGTGGGATCCTCGAGGCATGGCGGTGCAGGACGGCGTGCGCGACCCGGCGGTGCAGGACCCGGCGGTGCAGGACCCGGCGGTGCAGGACCCGGCGGTGCAGGACCCGGCGGTGCAGGACCCGGCGGTGGCCGGCTCGGCGGGCGGGCGGCGGCACCCGGCCGGGCGCTGGCGCGCGGCCGCCGTCGCGCTGGCGGTGGCGCTCGTGCTCGCGCTGGCCGCCCTGGCGGCGGTGTGGGTCTCGAGCACCCGCACCCACCCCGAGGACTCCGTCGAGGTCGGCTTCGCCCGCGACATGCACGGCCACCACGGCCAGGCGGTGACGATGAGCCTGCTCGTGCGCGAGCGCGGCAGCGACCCGCAGGTCGCGGCGTTCGCCGAGGAGGTGATCACGGGCCAGGCCGAGCAGCAGGGCGTGATGCTCGGCTGGCTGCACCGCCAGGACGTGCCGGCCACCAGCTCGCTGCCGCCCATGGCGTGGATGGAGCACGAGGCCGCCGCCGGCGGTCACGCGGCCCACGGCGGTGCGGCGGCCGGCGGCGCGATGACCGCGGAGGAGGCGCGCGAGGCGATGGGCATGGCCAGCGACGAGGAGCTCGCCGCGCTCGGCCGCGCGTCGGGCACCGAGGCCGACCTGCTGTACGTGCAGCTGATGGCACCGCACCACGAGGGCGCGCTGGAGATGGCGCAGGCGTTCCTGGCCAGCAGCGACGAGCCGCAGCTGTCGTGGCTCGCCGAGGCCGTCGTCACCGGCCAGGAGCGCGAGCTGCGGATCCTCGCCGACCTGGAGGCCGACCTGCAGCAGCGGCTGCAGGGCTGAGGACGGCGAGCAGCGGCGCCGCCTTGAGGAGGACCTCGTCGTGCTCGGCGGCGGGGTCGGAGCCGAGCACGACCGCACCGCCCGTGCCGACGCGCCAGGTGCCGCCGGCGCGCACCGCGGTGCGGATCACCACCGCGAGGTCGGCCTCGCCGCCGGGGCCGATCCAGCCGAGGGCGCCGGAGTAGACGCCCCGCGCCTCCTGCTCCAGCTGCTCGAGCACCTCGACGGCGCGCACCTTGGGCGCCCCGGTCATCGACCCGGGCGGGAAGCAGCTGTCGAGGCAGCTGAGCGCGTCCTCGCCCGCCGCGAGCCGGCCGCGCACCGTCGTCACGAGCTGGTGCACGGTGGCGTAGGAGCGCACGGCCATCAGCGCCGGCACCGCCACCGTGCCCGGCTCGCACACGCGCGCCAGGTCGTTGCGCACGAGGTCGACGACCATGAGGTTCTCCGCGCGGGCCTTGGGGTCGGCGGCCAGCGCGCGGGCGGCGGCGGCGTCCTGCGCCGGGTCCGCCAGCCGCGGCGCGGTGCCCTTGATCGGCTCGCTCTCGGCCCAGCCGTCGCCGTCCACGCGCAGGAACCGCTCCGGGGAGGAGCACAGCACCTCCACGTCGGTGCCGTCGGTGCCGTCGACGTCCCGCAGGCGCAGGTAGGCCGCGTAGGGAGCGGGGTTCGCGCGCCGCAGCCGCCGGTACCGGGCGAAGCCGTCCCCCGGGGCGCCCGAGGCCGGCACCCGCACGCCCGTGGTCAGGCAGGCCTCGTACACCTCGCCCTGGCGCAGCAGCTCCTGCACGGCCTCGACGTCGGCGGTGTAGCCGGCGCGGTCGCGCGTCCACACCGGCCGCACCGCACCGGCTCCGTCGGCTCCGTCGGCTCCGTCGGCTCCGTCGGCTCCGTCGGCTCCGTCGGCCGGGGGCGGCAGGGGCTGCAGGTCGTGCAGCGCCTCCGCGAGCGCGTCCAGCGCGGCGGCGCTGCGCGCGTCGCCCGCGGCGTCCGCGGGCTCCAGGTGCACCAGGTGCGTCTCGTCGCCTGCGTGGTCGACGAGCACCAGCCGCTGCGGCAGGACCCACGCCGCGTCGGGCGTGGCCGCCCGGTGCCGGGTGGGCCGCATGGTGCTGCTGCCGGCCTCGTACCCGTGCCAGCCGACCCAGCCGCCGGCGACGCCCAGCGGCAGGGCCGGGCCCTCCACGCGCCGGGCCCGCAGCCGCTCGCGCAGGTGCTCGAGCACGGGCACGCGCCGCTCGAGCACGGCCCCGCCCCCGCAGCGCACCCGCGTGGTGCCGCTCGCGGCGTCGAGCAGGACCACCTCGGCGAGCTCCCCCTCGGCGTCGCCCAGCACGGACACCGCGCCGCGACCCGGGTCGGTGCGGGCGCTGTCGAGCCAGAAGGCGGTCCCCGACGCCGCGAACAGGCGCGCGAAGGCCGCCTCGGCGTCCACCGCGCGCCCGAGCGCGCGGTGCGCCACCCGCAGCCGCACGGGCGCGGACGGCGGCTCACCGGCGCCCGGGCGCGCCGACCCGCGCGGCACCCGCGACCCGTCCCCGGGCCCGCCCCTCGGCCCGCTCCTCCGCCCGCCCCCGGGCCCGGGCAGGCCGGCCTCGCGCAGCACGCCGGCCAGCAGGGCCGCGCCGTGCTCGGTCGCGACGGACTCGGGGTGGAACTGCAGGCCCCACGCGGGCCGGTCGCGCACCCGCAGGGCCATGACGACGCCGTCCTCGGCCCGCGCGAGCGCCTCGAGCTCCTCCGGCAGCGGCTCCGCGACGCACAGGGAGTGGTAGCGCACGGCGGTGAACCCGTCGGGCACGCCGGCGAAGACGTCCCGGCCGCCGTGGTGGACGCGGGTGAGGTGGCCGTGGCGCGGCTGCGGCGCCGGGACGACGTCCGCGCCGGCCATCGCGGCCAGGCCCTGGTGCCCCAGGCACACGCCGAGCACGGGGACGCCGAGCTCGCGCGCGCCCTCCAGGACGGCGCGGGAGCCGGCGAAGTCCCGGTCGCGCGCCGGGTGGCCGGGCCCGGCGGAGATGACGACGAGGTCCGCGTCCCCGGCGGCCAGCAGCGGCAGGGCGCCGGCGGCCGCCTCCCGGTGGTCGACGACGCGGGGCAGGCCGCCGGTGGCGGCGGCGAGCAGGTGGCGCAGGGTCCAGGTGTAGGAGTCCTGGTTGTCGACGAGCAGCACCCGCGCGCCGGCGCCGGAGGCCCGGCGGGGGCGGCTCGCGGCCACGGCTCCTCCTGTCCGGTGAGGACGCGACGGTACCCGCCGGCCCACCTGGACCCGACATGTGGGGGTGCTGCGCGCGAGCACCACAGCATGTAGCGTCTCGATCATGACGCAGACGCCCACTCCCCCGGCCCCGCCCGCCACCGCTGCCGCCGAGGAGGACGACTGGCTCGCCAGCGCCACCGCGTGCTCGGTCGAGGCCGGCGAGGACTGCGAGGCCTGCCAGTAGCGGCCTGCCGCAGGGCCGGCCACCCGGCGCCCGTCAGGGGTTGCCCGCAGGGACCTCGCCCGCGAACGGCCCCTGTGGAAGCCTGGGGACATGGCCATCGCCACCACCAACCCCGCCACCGGGGAGACGCTGAGGACGTTCGACGCGCTGGGTGAGGAGGCGCTGGAGGACAGGCTGGCCCGCGCGGCCGCGGCGTTCGCGCGCTACCGCCTCACCGGCGTCGAGGAGCGCGCCGGCTGGCTGCGCTCGGCCGCCGACGTGCTCGAGGCGGACGCCGCGGACGTGGCCGCGCTCATGACGACCGAGATGGGCAAGACCCTCGCGGCGTCGAAGGCGGAGGTGGCCAAGTGCGCGACGGCGCTGCGCTACTACGCCGAGCACGGCCCCGCGTTCCTGGCGCCCCGCCCCGCCGACGCGGACGCCGTCGGCGCCCGGCGGGCCTACGTCGCCTACCAGCCGCTGGGCGTCGTCCTGGCGATCATGCCGTGGAACTTCCCGCTGTGGCAGGCGATGCGCTTCGCCGCCCCGGCGCTGATGGCGGGCAACGTCGGGCTGCTCAAGCACGCCAGCAACGTGCCGCAGACCGCCCTGTACATGGAGGAGCTCTTCCGGAAGGCGGGCTTCCCCGACGACGTCTTCCAGACCCTGCTGATCGGCTCCGGCGCCGTCGAGCGGGTGCTGCGCGACGACCGCGTCGTGGCGGCGACGCTGACCGGCAGCGCGCCGGCCGGGCGCTCGGTGGCCGCCGTCGCCGGGGACGCGCTGAAGAAGACGGTGCTCGAACTCGGCGGCAGCGACGCGTTCGTCGTCATGCCCTCGGCCGACCTGGAGAAGGCCGCCGCGGTCGCGACGACGGCGCGCTGCCAGAACAACGGCCAGAGCTGCATCGCCGCCAAGCGCTTCCTCGTGCACGCCGACGTGGCGGAGGAGTTCACCCGCCTGTTCGCGGAGCGGATGGGCGCCCTCGTCGTCGGCGACCCGATGGCCGAGCAGACCCAGGTCGGCCCGCTGGCCACCGAGCAGGGGCGCCAGGACGTCGAGGACTACGTCACCGACGCCGTCGACAAGGGCGCCACGGTCGTCGTCGGCGGGCAGCGCGGCGAGGGTGCGGGCTGGTACTACCAGCCGACCCTCGTCACCGGCGTCACGCCGCAGATGCGCATGCACGCGGAGGAGGTCTTCGGGCCCGTCGCCGCGCTGTACACGGTGCAGTCGCTGGAGGAGGCCGTCGCGATCGCCAACGACCACGAGTACGGGCTCGGCTCGAACCTGTGGAGCGACGACCCCGCCGAGCACGAGCGGTTCGTGCGGGACGTCGCCGCGGGCATGGCGTTCGTGAACGGCATGACCACCAGCTACCCGCAGCTGCCGTTCGGCGGCGTGAAGGCCAGCGGGTACGGCCGGGAGCTGACCGACCTCGGCATGCACGAGTTCGTCAACGTCAAGACGGTGTGGATCGGCGCGGACAGCAGCGAGCACCCCGGAGGGGACGTCAGCAGCGCCTCGGAGTGAGCCGCGCGAGCTGGGTCCGAGGCCCGGCGCCGGCGGCACCCGGCCTCAGGGGTGGTGGGCCAGCTCGTGGGCCTGGTGGCCCACCGGCTCCAGCTGGAACGTGCAGTGCTCGACGTCGAAGTGCCCCGCCAGGCACTCGGCGAGGCGGTCGAGGACCTCCCCGGAGCGGCCCGTGTCGATCCACCCGGGGTCGACGACGACGTGCGCCGACAGCACCGGCACCCCGCTGGTGATGGTCCAGGCGTGCAGGTCGTGCACGTCGAGCACTCCTGGCACCCCGCGGATGTGCTCGCGCACGTGCTCGAGGTCCACCCCGCGCGGGGTGGCCTCCAGCAGCACGTCGACGACGTCGCGCAGCAGGGACCACGCCCGCGGGAGGATCATCAGGCCGATCACCGCCGAGGCGAGCGCGTCGGCGCGCACCCACCCGGTCAGGGCGATCACGGCGCCCGCGGCGACGACGGCGAGGGACCCGACGAGGTCGCCGAGCACCTCCAGGTAGGCGCCGCGCACGTTGAGGCTCTCGCGGCGCCCGCGGCGCAGCAGGAGCAGGGACGCCGCGTTGGCCGCCGCCCCGACCAGCGCGGTGCCGATCATCAGGCCGGTGGCGACCTCGGGCTGCCCGCCCCAGCGCCGCGCGGCCTCGACGAGCACCCACACCGCGACGCCGGTGAGGACCAGCGCGTTGGCGAGCGCGGCGAGGATCTCGGCGCGCTGCAGCCCGTAGGTGCGGGCGTCGGTGGCGGGCCGCGCCGCGACGGCGGACGCGGTCAGCGCGACGCCGACCCCGACGGCGTCGGTGAGCATGTGCCCGGCGTCCGCCAGCAGCGCCAGCGACCCGGAGACCAGGCCGCCGACGACCTGGACGCCGACCACCGCCAGGGTGATCGCGAGGACGAGGACGAGGCGACCGCGGTGGCGGGAGGCCGCCGTCCCGTGGTCGTGGACGTGCCCGGCACCCACGGACGGCCTCCCTCCTCGACGCTCACCGGCACCCTAGGCGAGGGACGCCGCGCTCACTGGAAGAGGGCGTTGATCCTCTCGTTGACCTCCGTGAGCGCGGAGACGTCGCGGGTGCCGATGTACATGCCGGTCAGCGCGGGCTCCATGATCGCCGCGATGTCGGCGGGGTGCTCGGTCACCGGGAACTGCACCACGTGCTGGGCCTCGACGAGGTCGATGAACGGCGCCACGTCGACCCCCTCCTCCCGGAACGCCGCGATGGCGGCCTGCGTGCCGGCGGGGCGGGCGGGGAAGACGACGCCGTGCTCGCCGACGATGACCTGGCAGGTGTCGGAGCCGAGGAAGGAGACGAGCTCCGCCGCGGCCTGCGGCTGCTCGGTCTGGGCGCTGATGGAGTCGCCGAGGCCGTTGTACATGGACACGGGGTGGCCGACCGGGCCGGCGGGGATGCTGGCGACGCCGAGGTCCACCCCCTCCAGCGCGGCGTAGGCGCTGATGTTCCAGGACCCGTCGGCCGCGAGCGCCGCCTGGCCGGAGCCGACCTGCTGGATCGGCACCGGCGCGTCGCCCACCTGCTCGAAGGAGGGCATGAAGCCCTTCTCCACGAGGCCGAAGTACCAGCCGATGGCGGCCTGCGCCCGCGGGTCGTCGTAGTGGTACTCCTCGCCCCAGACGGCGGCGTCGGTGTACTGCCACCCGGTGGCGGCGGCGAGCCAGGACCACTGCGTCTGGCCGTGGTTGTCCCCGCCGGCCCCGGCGGAGGCCAGGCCGTAGGTGACGACGCTCCCCGGGTCGAAGCCGGGCTCGTCGCCGCGCACGCCGCTGGCGTCGACGGACAGGTGCGCGAGCACGTCCTCGAAGGTGCCGCCGTCCTCGGGGTTCCAGGTCAGCCCCTGCAGGTCCTCGGGCGTCATGCCGGCCTCGGCCAGGGCGCCGGCGTCGTAGAAGAGGGCGACGGTGTCGAAGTCCTTCGGCATGCCGTACTGCTCGCCGTCCTGCCCCGTCCACAGCTCGGCGAGCCCCTCCTGGAACGCCGACCCGTCGAAGTCGCTCGTGGCCTCCAGGGAGCCGAAGGGCAGCAGGACGTCGCGGGTGACGTACCCGGGGTACCTCGTCAGGTGGTTGGTGAACACGTCGGGCCCGGCGCCGGCGACGAGGGCGGCCGTCAGCTTCGTCCAGTAGTCCCCCCACCCGTACTGGGTGATCCGGACGTCGACGTCGGGGTGCTCGGCCTCGAAGACGTCGATGCACTCCTCGTAGGCGGGCAGCTGCAGCGAGTCCCACAGCCAGTAGTCCAGCGTGGCGCCGGTGCCGGCCGGGGTCGGGCCGCCGCAGCCCGTGAGCCCCAGCGCCGCGGCGGCCAGCGCCGAGCCGCTCGCCCGCAGCCCGCGCCGGCCGCGGCGGCTGCGGCAGCTGCGCGCGGTCGGCGTGGTCGGGTCCTCGTGCGTGCCGTTGCTCATGGCGGACCTCACTTGATGCCGCTGAAGCCGATGGAGTTGACGATCCGCCTCGCGAAGCACGCGAAGAGCACGATCATCGGGAGGGCGGCGATCAGGGTCGCCGCCATCAGGCCGGCCCAGTCGGGCCCGGTCGAGGGGGTCTGGGCGCGGAACGAGCCGAGGGCGACGGTCAGGACCCGCGACTCGTCCGTGTAGGAGACCATCAGCGGCCAGAAGTAGTCGTTCCACGCCGTGATGTAGGTCAGGATCGCGATGGTGGCGATCGGGGCGGCCGTCATCGGGATGATGAGGTTGAAGAAGACCCGCACCTTGCTCGCCCCGTCGACCAGGGCCGCCTCCTCGACCTCCACCGGCACGTTGAGGAAGAACTGCCGCAGGAAGAAGATCGCGAACGGCGCCATGAACAGCGACGGCAGCATGATGCCGAGCAGGGTGTCCACGAGCCCCAGCTGCCGCACGAGCAGGAAGTTCGGCAGCAGCGTGAAGATCAGCGGCACCATGAGGGAGAGCAGGAAGGCGCCGAAGACGACGTTCCTGCCCCGCCACCGCAGCCGGGAGAAGGCGTAGGCGGCCATGGCGGAGAAGAACACCTGGAACACGGTGATCCCGGTGGCGACGACCACGGAGTTGCCGAGGTAGCGCCAGAAGTCCAGGTCCGCGCCCGAACCGCCCTGGGCGATCGCCTCGTCCGTGGGCTGCAGCCCCAGCACCCGCTCGAACCCGCCCCAGCTGGGGGCGGCGGGCAGCAGCGAGGTCGACTCGGAGTACAGCGCGCTGTTGCTCGACAGCGCGGTGCGCAGCATCCAGTAGAACGGGAACATCGTGACGACCAGGAGGGCGACCATCACGGTCCAGGCGAGCACGCGCCCGGCGGTGGGTCGGGACCGCGGGCGCGGGCCGGGGTGCGGCCCGCTGCGCGGGTCGACGGCTCCTCGCCGGGCCGTCTGCCCGGCGCCGAGGCCCGTGGCCGGCTGCAGCTGCGTCATGTCGGGCTCCTCAGTCGAGGTCGGTCTGGCCGGCGCGGGTGACGCGGTACTGGAGGACGGTGACGACCATGAGGATGGCGAGCATCGCCACGCTCAGGGCCGCGGCGTAGCCGAAGTCGAACTGCGCGAAGGCGTTGTCGTAGATGTAGACCTGCAGCACCCGGCTCGCGTCGACCGGCCCGCCGCCGGTCGTGACCGACACGGTGTCGAAGACCTGGAAGGAGCCGATCACCGAGATGATGAGCACCAGGCCGAGGACGGGGCGCAGCAGCGGCAGGGTGATGGAGGAGAACTGGCGCAGCTCCGAGGCGCCGTCGACCCGGGCGGCCTCGTAGACGGTGGGCGAGATGGCCTGCAGCCCCGCGAAGATCAGCAGGGCCGTGTAGCCCATGTGCCGCCACACGTTGACCAGCGCGATCGTGGGGATCGCCCAGGTGTCGGTGGTGAAGAAGCCGATCCGCTCCAGCCCGAGCCGCTCGAGGACCTGGTTGCCGATGCCGAGCTGGAAGTCGAGGATCCACAGGAAGATCAAGGCGGCGACGACGTTGGAGACGAGGTAGGGGGCCAGCACCATCGCCCGCACCCACGTCGAGCGGGTGAGCCGCTGCATCAGGACGGCGATGACGAGGGCGGCGACCGTCTGGACGCCGATGTTGAGGACGACGTAGGACAGCGTGACCCTCACGGCGTTCCAGAACACCGGGTCCTGGACCATCCGCTGGTAGTTCTCCAGGCCGATGAACCGGCTGGGCGTGAGCACGTCCCAGGAGGTGAAGCTGAGCCAGATGCCGCGCACCAGCGGCCAGAAGTAGAACGCGACCAGCCCGACGGTGGCGGGCAGGATGAACAGCAGCGCGAGCCCGGTGTCGTCGGGTCGCCTGCGCCTGGCCCGGGCCCGCGCTGCGGGCCCGGCGGCGGTGGTGGGGACAGCCATCTCGACTCCTCGGTCACTCGGCGGTGGCGTCCAGCAGGAACAGGTGGTCGGGGTGCAGGGCGGGCGCCTGCAGCCCGGCCAGGGACAGCGCCGCGCCGGGCAGCACGACGCCGTCGCCGTCCAGCCACCGCACCGGCGCGCCGTGGACGCCGGGCGGGGAGTCCCCCGGCGGCAGGGGGCGCACCCGGTAGCGGCGCTGCGGGTCCAGCCCGGGCAGGCGCACGCGCCCGGGCGGGGAGACCTCGCTCGTGGCGGTGGCCACCAGCGCGAACACGGCGCGCGCGGCGTCCGCGGCCACGACGCCGTGCACCAGCAGGGCGGGGTCGGGGTGGTCCCCGCGCACCACGCGCCCGCTGTGCAGCAGGCCGCGCAGTTCCTTGTACAGCGCGACCCACCGGGCCAGCTCCGCGCGCTCCTCCTCGGTGGCGGCCAGCAGGTCCCACTCGATGCCGAAGTGGCCGAACAGGGCCGTGCCGGCGCGGAAGGACAGGTCGTGCACCCGGGAGGTGGTGTGGGAGCGCCCCGCCCCGACGTGGGAGCCGACGAGCTCCGGGGGAAGGAGCAGGCCGGTCCAGCGCTGGATGCCCTGCCGCTCGAGAGCGTCGATGCAGTCGGACGCCCAGACCCGGTCGGTGCGCTGCAGGATGCCCAGGTCCACCCGGGCGCCACCGGAGGAGCACGACTCGATCTCCAGGTGCGGGTGGCGGGCGCGCAGCTCGTCCACCAGCCGGTAGACGGCGAGGGTCTGGGCGTGCACCCCGGGCGCCCCGGTGGGCCAGTGACCGGCCTCGGTGAGGTCGCGGTTGTGGTCCCACTTGAGGTAGTCGATGCGGTGCTCGGCGACCAGGGCGCTGATCCGCTCCAGGACGTGCTCGTAGGCGCCGGGGTGGCCGAGGTCGAGCACCTGCTGGTGGCGCACGAGCAGCGGCTGGCGCTCCCCGGGGGCCATCACCCACTCGGGGTGGGCGCGCGCCAGGTCGGAGTCGGGGTTGACCATCTCCGGCTCGATCCACAGCCCGAACTGCATGCCCAGGCCGCGCACGTGCTGCACCAGCGGGTGCAGGCCCTGCGGCCAGACGTCCTCGTCCACGTACCAGTCGCCCAGGCCGGCGCGGTCGTCGCGGCGGTGGCGGAACCAGCCGTCGTCGAGCACGAACCGCTCGGCGCCGACCTGCGCCGCGGCGTCCGCGAGGGCGGTCAGGCGGCCCAGGTCGTGGTCGAAGTACACCGCCTCCCAGGTGTTGGCGATGACCGGCCGGGGGCTGCGCGGGTGGCCCGGGCGGGCCCGCATCCAGTCGTGGAAGCGGGCGGAGACCTCGTCCAGACCGTGGCCGCAGGAGCCGTACAGCCATGGGGTCTCGTAGGCCTCTCCCGGCTGCAGGCGCACCTCCCCGGGCAGGAGGAGCTCGCCGCCGCCGAGCACGGCCTCGCCGGAGGGCAGCCGCTCGGCGTAGGTGCGGTGGTTCCCGCTCCACCCCACGTGCACGCCCCACACCTCGCCGGCGCGGAAGCCCGCGCCCGGCTCGCAGGCGGCCAGGACGAGGGTCGCGTCGGCGCCGGTGCGGCCGCGGCGGTTGTCGCGCACGCGGGAGCCGATGGTGAAGGCGGTGCGCTGCGGGGAGCGCTCGCGCCCCCAGCGGCCGGTGAGGTCGAGCAGCTGCGCGGCCTCGGCCGGCACCGGCAGCGCCAGCACCAGCCCGTCGAGGCGGTAGGGCGCCTGCGGGGCGGTGTTGCGCACCGCGGCGCGCGCCCGCACCAGCCCGCTCGGGGTCAGCTCCACCCGCAGCTCCAGGGCCAGCCCGGCGGCCGGGTCGGCGGCGCGGACGACGACCAGCCCGCCGCGCCCGTCCTCGCGGCCCACCTCGACCTCCTCCACCGCGAGGTCCGGGGACCAGTCGCTGCCGTCGGCGCGCGAGCCGCGCAGGCCCGGCAGCCCCATCCAGCCCGAGGCGGCGGCGGGCACCAGGGACACCAGGGCCGGGACGTCGGGCGCGCTCGGCACCGAGGGGGGCAGCGCGGCCGCGGCCAGCGCCCGCAGGCCCTCGCCGTCCAGCGGCCCGAGGGCGGCGCCCCAGTGGAGGACGGCGGGCAGGGCGGGTCCCCGGCAGTCCAGCACCAGGCTGACGCCGGCGGCCGAGAGGTGCACGAGGCGCTCGGACGGGTCCGCGTCGGGCACCCGCTCGGGGCCGGTCAGGGGTTGCAGCGCTGTCACGTCGGGACCTCTCCGTCGTCCGCGAGGGTCGACGCGATCCGCCGGACGCCCTCGTCCTGGGCCGTAACTTTTGCAGTACAAGTAAGTGGCGTCAAGGGGTCGGGTCTGCTCGAGTCCTGGCGCCGATGCACGGTCCCATCGTCGATGGAGAGCTAGTGCTCGGGCCCTCGAGGACCTACTTTGTTCTCGTGCGCAAGGATGCGCGGGCGGGGGCTAGGGTCCGGCCGTGACCACGGCCTGGGCGGAGCGCCCGCAGTCCTCCCGCGCCGTCGCCGTGGAGGTGCTGCGGCACGGCCCGCTCTCGCGCGTGGAGCTGGCGCGCCGGCTGGCGCTCTCGCAGGGCACGCTGACCCGCCTGACGCGCCCGCTGCTCGACGAGGGCCTGCTCGTCGAGGCGCCGGACGCCGCCCGCGCAGGGGCCGAGAGCCCCGAGGAGCCCCGGCTGGGCCGTCCCGCGCAGCCGCTGGCCATCGCCGCGGACGCCCACCACTTCGTCGGCGTGAAGCTGACCGGCTCCAGCGCTCACGCGGTGCTGACCGACCTCGGCGCCGACGTGCTCGCCGGCGCCGTCGCCCCCCTGCCCAGCACCGAGCCGGCCGCGGTCGTCGACGCGGTGGCCGCCCTCGTCGGCGAGCTGGTCGGCGGCGGCCGCCGGCCGACCGCGCTCGGCGTCAGCGTGGGCGGGCACGCCGCGGACCACCGGCGCGTGACGAGCGCCCCGTTCCTGCACTGGTCCGACGTCTCGCTCGCCGAGCTGCTCGAGGACAGGACGGGCCTGCCCACGACGGTGGAGAACGACGTCCTCGCCCTGACGGAGGCCGAGCACTGGTTCGGCGCCGCGCGCGGCTGCACCCGGTTCGCGCTGGTGACGATCGGCGCGGGGGTCGGCTACGGCCACGTCGTGCACGACCGGCTCGTCTCCTCCCCCGACGCCGGGTTCGGCCTGGTCGGCCACTGGCCGCTGGAGGTGCCCTCCTCGCCGTGCCCGCGCGGGCACCGCGGGTGCGCCGCGAGCGTGCTGACCATCCCGGCGATCACCGAGGCGGCGTCCGCGGCGGTGGGCCGGCCGCTGGCGTTCGACGAGGTCGTCGACCTGGCGCTGGCCGGCGACCCCGGGGCCGGGCGGGTGGTCGCGGACGCCGCGCGCGGCACGGGCCGCCTGCTGGCCGCCGTCGCCAACCTGACCATGCCGGAGAAGATCGTCCTCACCGGCGACGGCGTGCGCCTGGCGCTGGAGCTCGCCCCGCAGGTGCGCGCCGGCCTGGACGCCGACCGCGACCCCCGGGCGGCGCCGGTCGCGCTGGACGTGCAGGACTTCGACTTCGCGGAGTGGGCGCGCGGCGCGGCGGTGGTCGCGCTGCAGCGCTTCGTGCGCGGCCGGCCGGCGCCGAGGTGACGCCCAGGTGACGCCCAGCCCCGCCCGCCGGCCGGGGCGTGCCAGGATCGACGGCCGTGCCCCGCCGACCACGCTCCGCCGCGGGCGCACCGGCCATGCCCCGCGAGGTGCGCGTCCTCGCCGTCGTCGCCTTCGTGGTCGCCCTCGGCTTCGGCATCGTCGCCCCCGCCATCCCGCTGTTCGCCCGCTCCTACGGCGTGGGGACGACGGCGGTCGGGCTGGCGGTCAGCGCCTTCGCCTTCTTCCGGTTCGTCTCCGCGTTCGCGGGCGGGTCGCTGGTCGAGCGCTTCGGCGAGCGCACCGTGCTCGCCGCGGGCCTGCTCGTCGTCGCGGTCACCACCGGCGCGGCCGGGCTGGCGACGTCCTTCCCGCTGTTCCTGGCGCTGCGCGCGGCGGGCGGCCTGGGCAGCGCGATGTTCACCGTCTCGGCGCTGTCGCTGCTGCTGCGGGTCGCCCCGGCCACGCACCGCGGCCGCGCCTCCGCGACCTACCAGGGCGGCTTCATCCTCGGCGGCATCGCCGGCCCGGCCGCGGGCGGCTTCCTCACGGAGGCCTCCCCGCGGCTGCCCTTCCTCGTCTACGCGGTGACGCTGCTGGTCGCGGGCGCGGTCGCGCTGGTGCGGCTGCGCGCGGTGCCGCCACCCGCCGGGGCGGCCGCGCCCGGCTCCCCCGACCCGGCCAGCTCCCCGGCGGCCGGCCCCGCCGCGGACGCCGCCGCCACGGGGCTGGCCGCCGCGCTGCGCTCCCGCGCGTACCTGGCGGCGCTGGTGGCCAACCTCGGCGTCGGCTGGGTGCTGTTCGGGGTGCGCAACTCCCTGGTGCCGCTGTACGCGGTCGAGGAGCTCGGCCGCACCGCCGCCTGGGCCGGGGCCGGCCTGCTCGCCGGGTCGGTGGCGCAGGCGCTCGGGCTGCTGCGCGCCGGCCGCCTCGTCGACACCTGGGGACGGCGCCCCTCGCTCGTCCTCGGCGCCGCGCTCGCGACCGCCTCCCTCGCCGTCCTCGTGCTGCCCCCGGCGACGTGGGCGTTCCTCGGCTCGATGGCGGCGTTCGGGCTGGCGGCGTCCCTGCTCGCGAGCGCGCCGGCGTCCATCGTGGGGGACGTGGACCCGGCCCGCGGCGGGCGCACCGTCGCGGTGTTCCAGATGGCCGCGGACGCCGGGGCGATCGCCGGGCCGCTCGTGGCCGGGTGGCTCGCCGACGCCGTCTCCTACCAGGCGGCCTTCGCCGCCAGCACCGGCGTGCTGGCGCTCGGCCTGCTCGCGGCCCTGGCGGTGCCCCGCGGCGTCCCGTCGCGACCGGCGGTCGGGTGAGCGCTCAGGTGACCGTCACGGAACCCACCATGCTCGGGTGCGGGTCGCACACGAACGTGTACTCCCCCGGCCGCAGCGTCACGTCCCACGTGACCTCAGTGGTCTCCCGCACGCTGGTCGTCTCGTCCACGCCCGGGCCGGTGAGGTGGAAGTTGTGCGTCCTCGACGGGTCGGTGACCCGGACCTGGTAGTCGCCGGCCGGCAGGGACGTCACGGGCTCGCCCGAGCCGTCCAGCAGCGTGATCGTGTACGCCTCCGGGTCCCCCTCCTCCCCGACCACGCCGGTGAGCACCGAGGCGCCCGCACCGGCCGCCGGCGCCTGCGACGAGGACGTCCCCGAGGAGGACGCCGAGGTCTGCTCGGGGGTCTGCTCGGGGGTCTGCGCAGCGGTCTGCTCGGGGGTCTGCGCGGGGGCCTCGGCCGACGCGGTGCTCGTCGGGGCCGGTTCTTCCCCGGCGCACGCGGTGCTCAGGCAGACCAGGGCGGCGACGGCGGCCACGGCGGCGGGGGTCCTCATGCGGCGTCCTTCCGGCGGGGGTGTCCAGCGGAGTCTGGGCCCGCGCGGGTCCTCCCGCCAGGGGGCGGCCCTCGCGTGCTCAGCCCCGCGCCTGCTGGGCGTCCTGCCCGCCCTGCGCGGTCTCCGCGCCCTGCCCGTCCTGGCCGTCCTGATCGCTCGGCAGGGTCAGCACGACCTTGCCGGTGGCGCGGGTCTGCGCCCACCGGTGCGCCTCCGCGACCTGCGCGAGGGGGAAGGCGCGGTCCACCGGCACGCGCAGCCGCCCGCCGTCGACGAGCGCGACCAGGCGGGTGAGGTCCTGCGAGCGCGCCTGCGTCCTGACCGTCGCGAAGCGCGCGCCGCTGCCGCCGCCGCGCCGCGCGATGCGCCGCCCGGGGCGCCGCAGGAGGTCCAGGCCCGCCGAGCGCGCGGCGTCCAGCGACAGCGGCTTGGTGGAGACCAGCACGCCGCCGTCCCGCAGCGAGCCGCGTACGGCGCCGAAGCGGAGCACGGCGGGGGTGTCGACGACGACGTCCCAGCGCTCGCCACCGGCGAACGGGTCCTCGCGGTGCCGGTCGAGCACCTCGTCGGCGCCCAGGCCGGTGACGAAGGGGACGGCGGCGGTGCTGGTCAGAGCGGTCACGTGCGCGCCGGCGAGCTTCGCGAGCAGCACCGCGAAGGCCCCGATCCCTCCGGAGGCGCCGACGACGAGGACGCGGGCGCCCGGGCGCGCGTCCAGCGCCGCCCGCCCGTGCAGGGCCTGCAGCGCGGTCAGGCCGGCCAGCGGCAGCGCGCCGGCGACCTCCAGGGACACCCACGCCGGCGCCCGCGCGGCGCGGCCCTGGCGCAGCAGGACCCGCTCGGCGTGGGCGCCGCCGCCGTGCCCGAGCAGCGAGACCACCCGATCCCCCGGCGCGAAGGCGGTCACGGCCGGCCCGCACCGCAGCACCTCCCCGGCGACGTCGAAGCCGAGGACCAGGGGCAGGCGGCCCGCGGTGGCGATGCGCGGCTCCCCGCGCCGCAGCAGCAGGTCGGTGCCGTTGATGCTGGACGCCGCGACCTGCACGAGCAGCTCGTCGCCGACCGGCTCGCGCGGGTCGGGGACCTCCTCGACGACGATGCCGGAGGGGTCTCCGAGGGAGTGCAGGCGGGCGGCGAGCACGGGCGGTCCTTCCGGCGGGCGTGCGGAGCGGTCAGAGGCGCTGGTAGCGGCGGATCGCCAGGGGCGCGAACACGGCCACCACCACGACGCTGGCGAGCGCGGCCCAGGCGAGGTCGGGCATGAGCTCGAAGGGCTCGCCGAGGGCGAGCGCGCGCACCGCGCCGGTGACGAGGCTGATGGGGTTGACCTGCACGAACGCCTGCAGCCACCCCGGCATGGTCTCCACCGGCACGAAGATCGAGGAGGCGAAGACGAGGGGGAAGACGAGCGGGAAGGACGCGGCCTGCACCGCCTCCGGCGTGCGCAGCGCCAGGCCCAGAAAGGCGCCGACCCAGGAGAAGGCGAACCCCCACAGCAGCAGCACGAGCACCGCGAGGACGGCGCCGAGGACGCCGTTGGTGAACTCGAAGCCGACGAGGTACCCGACGGCGACCATCACGGCGACCACGCCGGCGTTGCGCACGAGGTCGGCGCACACCCGCCCGGCGAGCACCGCACCGCGCGTGATCGGCATGGACTTCAGGCGGTCGATGACGCCCTTGGAGGCGTCCTCGGACAGCCCGACGCCCGTCTGGACGGCGCCGATGGTGATCGTCTGCACGAAGATGCCGGTGAGCAGGAAGTCCACGTAGTCCACCGGGCCGGGCCCGGCGATCGCGCCGCCGAAGACGTACCGGAACAGCAGGATGAAGATCACCGGCTGCACGAGCGCGAAGACCAGCAGCTGCGGCTGGCGCGCGGACGTGCGCAGGTTGCGCCGCGTCATGGCCCAGGTGTCGCGCAGCGCCCAGAGCGACCCGGAGCCGCGGACCTCCCCGGCCGGCGCCTGCAGCGACGCGCTGGCGGGCTCGTGCCGCGGTGTGGTCGCGGTCATCGCGCGGCCACCTCCTCCTGCGCCCGGCCGGTCAGGGAGAGGAAGACGTCGTCCAGCGTGGGACGGCGCAGCCCGACCTCGACCACGGCGACGCCGGCGCCGTTCAGCGCCGCGGCCGCCCGGACGACGAAGGGCCCGCCGTCCGGGGCCGGCAGCGTCAGGGAGCCCTCGTCGTCGGTGCTGATCTCGTCGGGCGGCACGAGCGCCGCGAGCGCACGCCGCGCCCGGGCGGCGTCCTCGCGCGCGACGCGGACCTCCAGCACCTGGCCGCCGACGCGGGTCTTCAGGTCGTCCGAGGTGCCCTCGGCGATCACCCGGCCGTGGTCGACGACGGCGATCCGGTCGGCGAGGCGGTCCGCCTCCTCCAGGTACTGCGTGGTCAGCAGCAGCGTCGTGCCGCCGCGCACGAGGTCCTCGATCACGTCCCACAGCGCGAGGCGGCTGCGCGGGTCCAGGCCCGTCGTCGGCTCGTCGAGGAAGAGCACCGCGGGCTCGTGCACGAGGCTGGCCGCCAGGTCCAGGCGCCGGCGCATGCCGCCGGAGTACCCGCGCACGACGCGGTCGGCCGCGTCGACGAGGTCGAAGCGCTCCAGCAGCGCGTCGGCGCGCGCCGCGGCCCTGCGGCGCAGCCGGTACAGCTGGCCGAACAGGAGCAGGTTCTCCCGCCCCGTCAGGTTCTCGTCGAGCGCGGCGTACTGGCCGGCCAGGCCGATGCGCTGGCGCACGCGGCGAGGGTCGGCGACGACGTCGGTGCCGAGCACCTGCGCGCGCCCGGAGTCCGGGCGCAGCAGCGTGGTCAGCACCCGCACCGACGTGGTCTTGCCCGCGCCGTTCGGGCCCAGCAGCCCGAGCACCGTGCCCGGGGCGACGGCGAAGGACACCCCGTCCAGGGCGCGCGTGCGACCGAAGCTGACCACCACGTCCTCGACGAGGACCGCCGCGTCCGCTCTACCCACCATCATCCCGCCCGGAGATCGACACCCCGGCAGGAGCACCGGACCACCCGATACGGTACGGGACGGTCCTGTTTCGTTCTCGTCGGGGACATGACGGGCCCGGACGGGAGGGAGGAGCCGCCATGACCGCCGGTGCGCACGCCGGGGACGAGCACGCCGGCGACCCGCGCGTGCTCCGCAGCCGCGCCGCCGTCCTGGACGCCGCGACCGAGCTGCTCCTGCAGCGCGGCCTCGAGGGCGTCACCGTCGACGCCGTGCTGGCGCGCTCGGGGGTGGCCCGCTCGACCCTGTACCGGCACTGGAGCGGGCGGGCGGACCTGCTCGAGGACGTCCTGCGGCGCCTCGTGCCCGCGCCCACCCCGCCCCCGCCGCCGGGGCCGCTGCGCGAGCGGCTGGCCGCCATCGCCCTGGGGGTGGCCCGCGACATGCGCGAGCAGGAGGCGGCGCCGACGATCGTCACGCTGCTGCACGCCGCCCGCGTCGACCCGGAGCTGGCCGAGTTCAGCGACGCCTTCACCGCCGAGCAGCACGCTCCCCTGCGGGCGGTGCTCGCCGACGCGCGGGCCGCCGGTCAGCTGCGCGACGACGTCCCGGACGACGACGTCGCGGGCCTGCTCATCGGGCCGCTGTTCCTGCGCGCGGTCGTGGTGCGCGACCCCGTCAACGACGCCTGGGTGCGCGGGCACGCCGAGCGGGTCCACCGCGCCGTCGCCCCCTGAGGCCCTGGATCACGTCGCGGGAGCCGCCGGACCCGCCTCGTCCGCCGAGCGGCTCCTGTCGTGCCTCGTCCGGACCAGGCCGCCGATCCGCGTGAGGAGCGGCGCGCCGATCACCATGCTGGTCCCCAGCAGGATCGCACCGATCGGCCACAGGCCCGAGCTGTCGTGACCGCTGGCCTGCCGGGCCCATGCCGCTGTGAAGACGATCGGCATCGGGGTCGACGCGAGGGCCGCCCGCCTGCACCACCCCGCGGGCAGCGCTGCGGCGGCCAGGGTGACGGAGCAGCGCGTCCTCGTGCAGGGGACCACCTCGCTGCAGCGTGTGCGCTCGCGCTGCGCCGGGCCGGGATCTGCGTCGAGGTCTCCTGCGCCGATGCCTCCTGCGCTGACGCCTCCCGCGCTGACGCCTCCCGCGCCGCCCTGGAGGCGCACGGGTTCTTCATGTGCACCGTCGACCTGGAGGACGAGCTCGTTCGAGCGCTCGGGGTCGGGACGGTCGAGCGGGTCATCGAGGCCCAGGGCGAGCTCGGCTCGCTGCGGATCCTGCAGCGCCAGCCCGCCCAGCGAGCCCGCTCCGCACCGGAGCAGCTGCGCCGGTTCATCGGCGGCCGGTCCGGCGACGAGCACCGGTACGCGCGCCTGCTGACCGACGCCCTGGACCTGGACCGGGCGCCGCGGCCCCTGGACGGCGTCCTCGCCCGCCTGTGATCCACGGCCGCCTCTCCCTGTCCAGGCCACCGGCGCGGACACGCACGACGCGCTGCCGTCGGGATCGGCGGGCACCACGTGACCCCCGCGTCGTGGTGCTGGGCACGATCGAGGTCGTGACGAGCGATGCCTCCTCGGGGCGGTGCCCGCTGGTGCGACGCGCCCGCGCCGACGACGCCGCCGCGCTGGTGCGCCTGCGCGCGGTGATGTTCGAGGACATGGGGGTGCCGGTGGGCACCACGGACGCCCCGTGGCGCGGCGCCGCCGAAGCCTGGTTCCGAGGCAACCTGCAGCGACCGGATCACTTCGCCGCCTTCGTCGTGGAGGACCCGGTCACGGGCGCGGTCAGCGCCGCCTGCGGCATCTGCGACGCTCGGGCGCCCGGCCCGCGAGGGCTCAGCGGCGTGCGCGGCCACGTCTTCAGCGTCGCGACCGAGCCGGAGCACCGCAGGCGAGGGCACGCCCGGGCCTGCCTCACCGCGCTGCTCAGCTGGTTCCACGACGACACCGCCGCCGAGGCCGTCGAGCTCGCCGCGACCCCTGACGGCGCGCAGCTCTACACCGCTCTCGGCTTCCGCGAGCACGGCCACCCGACGATGCGCCTGGGGCTCCACACCACGACCGAGGTGCTCCTGTGAGGCGCGCGTCACCCACAGGGGTTCCGCGATCCGACGGGCGCACCGGGGACGGGCCAGCGGCGTCGGGCCTGCCTCGGGGAGCTGAGCAGAGCGGCGAAGGAGCGACGGCGTGCCGCGACCGATCCGCTTCGCGTGCAGCTCCCTCGACGGGCACCTCGCCGACGAGCAGACCCCCGGTCGCAGCTGCGACCGGGGGTCTGCTCGAGGTGTCCGGTGGAGCTGAGGGGACTTGAACCCCTGACCCCCTCCATGCCATGGAGGTGCGCTACCAGCTGCGCCACAGCCCCGCACCCGGGCGCGGGCCCGGGCGACGCGGCCCACTCTAGACCGTCGCCACCTCAGGTCCGAAACCGGCCACGCCGGAGGGCGCGGGGTCCGGCTCCGGGTCGGGACCGAGGTCGTAGCCCGTCAGGGACCAGCCGTCCTCGCGGGCGGCGAGCACGGCCCACCGGCAGTTCGCCAGCCCGCCCAGGCGCGGCCAGGAGCCGGCGGGCAGGCCCAGCAGCTCCAGCACCCCGGCCCGCACCGCGCCGCCGTGGGAGGCGAGCACGAGCGTGCCGCCGTCCGCCGTGGCCTCGGCGTGCCGGCGCACGGCGGCGGCCACGCGGCGGCCGACGTCGCTGCGCCGCTCCCCGCCGCCGACGGCGACGTCCTCGCCGCCGCGCCAGGCGGCGTGCATCTGCGGCCAGCCCTCGCGGATCTCCCGCGCCAGCAGCCCCTGCCAGACCCCGGCGTGCAGCTCGCGCAGGTCCGGGTCGGTGAGCACGGGCAGGTCGACGAGGTCCGCGAGCGCCTGGGCGGTGTCCGCGGCGCGCGAGAGGTCGGAGGCGACCAGGCGCGCGGGCTCCAGGCGCGCCAGCACGGCCGCCGCCCGGCGGGCCTGCTCGCGGCCGACGCCGTCGAGCGGGACGTCCAGCTGGCCCTGGAAGCGCCCCGCGGCGTTGGACGCGGTGCGCCCGTGCCGCCAGAGCACCACGCGCGCGGCGCTCACCCGCCGAACCGCTGGCCGTCGGTCGCGGGGTCGGAGAGCACGTCGCGCGGGCGCGTGACCTCCTCGGGCAGCTCGATCAGCGGCCCGTCCTTCCACAGCCGCTCCAGCGCGTAGTACTGGCGGTCCTCGGCCAGCTGCACGTGCACGACGACGTCCGCGAAGTCCAGCAGCACCCACCGGGCCTCGCTGAGGCCCTCGCGCCGCACGACGTCGGCCCCCAGCCGGTGCAGCCTCTCCTCCACCGCGTCGACGACGGCGCGCACCTGGCGCGGGTTGTCGGCGGCGGCCAGCACGAAGACGTCGGTGATGACGAGCTGGTCGCTGACGTCGAGCGCGAGGATCTCCGTGGCGTTCTTGTCGGCGGCGGCCGTCGCCGCGGCGACGGCCAGCTCGACGGCCCGGGGGGTGGCGGTCACGGTGCTCCAGGGGGACGGCGGATCGGCAGCCCCCAGGATCGCACGCAGGACCGGGCGCGGGCGCTCAGGCGTAGAGGCGGTGCTTGGCGATGTACTGCACGACGCCGTCCGGCACGAGGTACCACACGGGCAGCCCGGCGGCCACGCGCGCGCGGCAGTCGCTGGAGGAGATCGCCAGGGCCGGGACCTGCAGCTGGCTGACGCGCTCCGGCGGCAGGCCGCTCAGGCTCAGGTCGTGGCCGGGGCGGGTGACGCCGACCAGGTGCGCGAGGTCGAAGAGCCGCTCGGCGTCCTTCCACGACAGGATCTGCGCGAGGGCGTCGGCGCCGGTGATGAAGAACAGCTCGGCGCCCGGGCGCAGCCGCTGCAGGTCGCGCAGGGTGTCGATGGTGTACGTCGGGCCGGGGCGGTCGACGTCCACGCGGCTGACGGTGAACTGCGGGTTCGACGCCGTCGCCACCACGGTCATCAGGTAGCGGTGCTCGGCGGGGGAGACGGCGCGCGCAGACTTCTGCCACGGCTCCCCGGTCGGCACGAAGACGACCTCGTCGAGGCCGTAGCGCGCGGCCACCTCGCTGGCCGCCACGAGGTGCCCGTGGTGGACGGGGTCGAACGTGCCGCCCATCACCCCCAGCCGCACGAGCACGCTCCCGGTGGCCGCAGGCGGGCGACGGCGCGGCTCAGTGGCGCTTGCCGATGCTGCGGAAGGCGAACGTGATGGCCAGCAGCGCCATGAGGATGCCGAAGGCGATCAGGCCGAACGCGACCGAGGGCAGCGGCAGCTCGCCACCATCGCCGACCAGGGGGGAGTCCTGGCCGATCTGGAAGGCGCTGGGGCCCAGGAGCAGGGCGGCGACGAGCACGGAGGCCTCCGGGGGCGACGAGGACGGGATCGGGCGCGTGCCAGTGTGTCAGGAGCGCACGTGGCCGTCGCCGTGGACCACCCAGCGCGTGGTGGTCAGCTCGGCCAGGCCCATCGGGCCGCGCGCGTGCAGCTTCTGCGTGGAGATGCCGACCTCGGCGCCCAGCCCCAGCTCCCCGCCGTCCGTGAAGCGCGTGGAGGCGTTGACCATCACGGCGGCCGAGTCGGTCTCGGCGACGAAGCGGTCGGCGGCGCGCAGGTCGCTCGTGACGATGGCCTCGGTGTGGCCGCTGGACCAGGTGCGGATGTGCTCCAGCGCGGCGTCGAGGTCGTCGACGACGCCGACGGCCACCTCCAGCGCGGTGTACTCGGTGGCCCAGTCGTCGTCCGTGGCGGGGGTGACGCCGACCCCCTCGGGGGCGGCGGCGCGGGCGCGCGCGTCGCCGTGCAGGACGACGCGCTCGTCGGCGAGCGCGCGCAGCAGCCGCGGCAGGAAGCTCTGCGCGAGGTCGGCGTGCACGAGGAGGGTCTCGGCGGCGTTGCAGACGCTGGGCCGCTGCACCTTCGCGTTCAGGCAGATCGCCAGGGCGTCGTCGAGGTCGGCGGAGGCGTCGACGTAGACGTGCACGTTGCCGACGCCGGTCTCGATGGTCGGCACCCTCGCCTCGGTGACGACGCGCTGGATCAGGCTCGCGCCGCCGCGGGGGATGACGAGGTCGACGAGCCCGCGGGCGCGCAGCAGCACGCCGACGCCGTCGCGCCCGTGCGCGTCGATCGTCTGCACCGCGTCGGCGGGCAGGCCGGCGCCCTGCAGCGCCGAGCGGACGACGTCGACGAGGACGAGGTTGGTCTCGCGGGCGGCGGTGCCGCCGCGCAGCACCGCCGCGTTGCCCGACTTCAGGGCGAGCGCCGCGGCGTCGATCGTCACGTTCGGGCGGGCCTCGTAGACGACGCCGACGACGCCCATCGGCACGCGCACCTGGCGCAGCCGCAGGCCGTTCGGCAGGGTGCGCCCGCGCACCACCTCGCCCACCGGGTCGGGCAGCGCGGCGACCTGGCGCAGCGCGTCGGCGATCCCCCGCAGCCGGCCCTCGTCGAGGGAGAGGCGGTCGAGCAGGTGACCGGACAGCTCGACGAAGCGGCCCCGGTTCAGGTCGACCTCGTTGGCCTCGAGGATCCGCTCCGCGTGCTCGAGCAGGGCGTCGGCGACGGCGTGCAGCGCGGCGTCCTTCTGCGCCCGCCGGGCGAGGGCGAGGGCGCGGCCGGCGACGCCGGCGCGGCGGCAGGCGTCGAGGACGGCGGCCTCGACGTCGGTGTGCGTGCCCGGCTCCACCGTGGTGCTCACCGCAGCAGGATAGGGCCTCTCACCAGGGGCGGATCTCCCCCAGCCCGGTCAGCGGCGGCAGCGCCTGGCCGCGCGCGTGCAGCGTCTCGCGGTCGACGACCTCGATGCCGACGGGCCGCCAGTCGGGCAGGTCCGCGACGCGCCGGTGCTCCGCCCACAGCCGCAGCCCCAGGGCCGCGGCGTCGTCGACGTCCTCGGCCTCGTCCCAGTAGGTCACCTCGGCGCGGTCGTCGGTGTAGCGCACCGAGGCCAGGAACGGCTGGGCGTCGACGAGCTCGCGCAGCGACTCCCGCAGGTGCTCGCGGTCGGTCGCCGGGCCGGCGAAGGTCACGGTCACGTGCCACAGGGGCAGGTCGCCGCCGTCCGGGGAGCCGTCCGCGGCGCCCTCGTGCGCTCCGTCGTCCTGCGGCGGGGGGAACAGCGCCGGCTGCGCCACCGGGCGCAGGTGCCGGCGGTCGGCGGGTCCGGGGGGCTCCTCCACGTCGCCTCCTCTCACCGCGCTCGTGCGTGCCGCGCAGCGGTCGCGTCCGTCAGCACCAGGTCGTCCCGGTGCACCAGCTCCCTGTCATACCCCGGTCCGAGCGCGGCAGCCAGGTCCGCGGTGGACCGCCCGAGCAGGTCCGGCACCTCGACCGAGGAGTAGTTGACCAGCCCGCGGGCCACCGCGCGGCCGCTCTGGTCGCACAGGTCCACGGGGTCGCCGGCGTCGAAGGCGCCCTCGACGCCGGTCGTGCCCGCGGGCAGCAGCGACGCGCCGCGCTGCGTGATGGCGGCCACCGCCCCGGCGTCCAGCACCAGCCGGCCCGCCGGCGCGGCCGCGTGCGCCAGCCACAGCAGGCGGCTGCTGCCCCGCCGCCCCGTGGGCGCGAACCACGTGCCGACGTCCTCGCCGGCCAGCGCCCGGGCCGCCAGCGGCGCCGACGTCAGGAGGGTGGCGACGCCGGAGCCGGTGGCGATGCGCGCGGCGTCCAGCTTGGTGACCATGCCGCCCGTGCCGACCCCGGCGGCGCCGCGCCCGCCGACCTCGACGCCGTCCAGGTCCTGCGGCCCGCGCACCAGCGGGAGGCGGCGCGCGCCGGGGCGCGAGGGCGGGCCGTCGTAGAGGGCGTCGACGTCGGAGAGCAGCACCAGGGCGTCGGCCTGCACCAGGTGCGCCACGAGCGCCGCCAGCCGGTCGTTGTCGCCGAAGCGGATCTCGTTCGTGGCGACGGTGTCGTTCTCGTTGACGACGGGCAGGACGCCCAGCGCCAGCAGCCGGAACAGCGTGCGCTGGGCGTTGCGGTAGTGCGCGCGGCGCACCACGTCGTCCGCCGTGAGCAGCACCTGCCCGACCGTGAGGCCGTGCTCGGCCGCGGCGGCGCCGTAGCGGGCGAGCAGCAGGCCCTGGCCCACGCTGGCGGCCGCCTGCTGGGTGGCCAGGTCGCGCGGGCGGGTGCTCAGCCCGAGCGGGGCCAGGCCGGCGGCGATGGCGCCGGAGGAGACCAGCACGACCTCCGCGCCGGCCGCCACCCGCGCGGCGAGGACGTCGACGAGGCCGCCCAGGCGCTGCTCGTCGATGCCGCCGGCGGCCGTGGTCAGCGAGGAGGAGCCGACCTTGACGACGACCCGCCCCGCCGTGGCCAGCTCGCCGCGGTGCTCCAGGCGCCGGGCGGCGCGCGAGACCGTCACGGGCGGGTCACCGCCGCTCGCCCGGACCGCCGTCGGCGTCGCCGGTGAGGTCGCCGGCGGCGTCGTCCGCGGTCCAGCGCCCCGCCAGCCGCTCCTCCTCCAGCTCCTCGCGCGCGGCGCGGCGGGCCTGGCGACGATCCTCGTACGCCTCGCGCTTCTCCCCGCGCGTGCGCCGCGGCCGGTGCTCGGCCTGCTCCACGCGCACGTCGGTGCCGCGGGGGCCGGCGAGCAGCTCGGCGCCGCTGACCAGCGTGGGCTCCCAGTCGAAGACGACGGCGTCGAGGCCGGGGCCGATGACGACCTCCGAGCCCGCGACCGCGCCGGCCTTCAGCAGCTCCTCCTCCACGCCCAGGCGGGCGAGGCGGTCGGCGAGGTAGCCGACGGCCTCGTCGTTGGCGAAGTCGGTCTGCTTGACCCACCGCTCGGGCTTGGCGCCGCGGATGCGGAAGACCTCGCCCTCCCCCGTGCGCTCGCGGCTGACGGTGAAGCCGGCGTCGTCGACCGCGGACGGGCGCAGCACGATCCTGGCCGGCGCGAGGACGGGCGCCTCCTCGCGCGCGCGGCGCACGAGCGCGGCCATGGCGAAGGCGAGCTCGCGCAGGCCTTCGTGGGAGGCGGCGGAGACCTCGAAGACCTCCAGGCCGCGGGCCTGCAGGTCCGGGCGCACGAGGTCCGCGAGCTCGCGCGCCTCGGGCACGTCCACCTTGTTCAGCACCGCCAGGCGCGGGCGGTCGCGCAGCGGCACCGACCCCGGCCCCGCGGCGCCGTCGTCGGCGCGCAGGTCGGCGTAGGCGGCCAGCTCGGCCTCGATCACGTCGAGGTCGGTGACCGGGTCCCGGCCCGGCTCCAGGGTGGCGCAGTCGAGCACGTGCACGATCGCCGCGCACCGCTCGACGTGCCGCAGGAACTCCAGGCCCAGCCCGCGGCCCTGGCTCGCGCCGGGGATCAGGCCCGGGACGTCGGCGACGGTGAAGCGCTCGTCCCCGGCCTGGACGACGCCGAGGTTCGGCACGAGCGTGGTGAACGGGTAGTCGGCGATCTTGGGCCGGGCGGCGGACAGCGCCGCCACGAGGCTGGACTTGCCGGCGCTGGGGAAGCCGACGAGCGCGACGTCCGCGACGCTGCGCAGCTCCAGGACGACGTCGTGGGCCTCCCCTGGCTCTCCGAGCAGCGCGAAGCCGGGCGCCTTGCGCCGCGGCGAGGCGAGCGCGGCGTTGCCGAGGCCCCCGCGCCCGCCGGCGGCGAGCACCACCCGCGTGCCGGCCCCGAGCAGGTCGGCGACGAGGTGGCCGTCGGGGTCGCGCACCGTGGTGCCGTTCGGCACCCTCAGCACCAGGTCCTCGCCGTCCGCGCCGTGGCGCATGCTGCCCTGCCCCTGGCGCCCGTTGCCGGCGCGCCGGTGCGGGGCGTGGTGGTAGTCGAGCAGCGTCGTCGTCGAGGGGTCGACCTCCAGGACGACGTCCCCGCCGCGGCCGCCGTTGCCGCCGTCGGGGCCGCCGAGCGGCTTGAACTTCTCGCGGTGCACGGAGGCGGCGCCGTGGCCGCCGTTGCCGCCGGCCACGTGCAGCACCACGCGGTCCACGAACGTCGCCACCGCGCCTCACCGTCCCCTCGTGCTCGTGCTCGTCGTCCTGCCCGCGCTCGTCGTTCTGCCTCCGCCGAGGGCGGTGCCGCCGGCGCCCGCTCCCTCCGGCGTGATCATGGCCGAGGTGCAGGTGCCGGAGCGGCGCACCTGCACCTCGGCCATGATCACGGACACGTCGCCCATGATCGTCGCGTCAGGCCGGGTCAGACCGGGTCGTGCCAGGTCGAGGTGGCCGTCGTCGTCCCTGGCAACAGCGGAGGGGCGAGCCGGATGCTTCCGGCTCGCCCCTCCGCTGGTGCTCCTGGTGCGCTCGCCTCAGTCGGCGGCCGGAACGATCGCGACGACGCGGCGCCCGCGGCTGGTGCCGAACTGCACCGCCCCGGGGGTCAGCGCGAACAGCGTGTCGTCGCCGCCGCGGCCGACGTTCTCACCGGGGTGGAAGTGAGTGCCGCGCTGGCGCACGATGATCTCGCCGGCGCTGACGACCTGGCCGCCGAAGCGCTTGACGCCCAGGCGCTGGGCGTTGGAGTCACGCCCGTTGCGGGTGGAGCTGGCGCCCTTCTTGTGTGCCATCGGAGGGTCCTCTCTCAGCCGATCGCGGTGACGCGCACGCGGGTGTGCTTCTGGCGGTGACCCTGGCGCTTCTTGTACCCGGTCTTGTTCTTGAACTTCTGGATGACGATCTTCGGGCCCTTGGTCTCGTCGACCACCTCGGCGGTGACGGTGGTGCCGGCCAGGGCCGCGGCGTCGCTGGTGACGGTGGGGCCGTCGACGAGCAGGAGCGGCTGCAGCTGCACGGTGGTGCCGCCGGCGAGACCGGGCAAGCGGTCGACGGTCAGCAGGTCGCCGACGGACACCTTCTCCTGCCGGCCGCCGGCGCGGACGATCGCGTACACGTGAGCTCACTCCCTGAGGTCGTTCGGGTGCTGCGCGGTGCGGGACCCGGAGCGGGTCGCGGGCAGCTGGGCGCGCCGAGGACGCGCACCGCGCCAGGGTAGCCGACACGGGCCGCCCGGGTCGAACCAGCCGGCGCGCCGGCCCGCCCGGTGCGGCCGGTGCGGCCGGTGCGGCCGGTGCGGCCGGTGCGTCAGCGCTGCTCGACGGGCCGGGTGGCGTCGAGCTCGGTGTCGCCGGCGGCCGAGCCGCTGACGGCGGCCTGCTCGGTGCCGCCCACCTCCGGCTCGGCCCGCTCGACCGCACTCTCCGGAGAGGGTGGGGTGGGAGCGGGCTCGGGTGCGGCGGGGGTGGGCTCGGGCACGACGTCGGCGGGCTGCTCGGTGAGCTGCTCGGTGGGCTGCTCGGTGAGCTGCTCGGTGGGCTGCTCGGCGGGCTGCTCCTGGCGGTGCGCCAGCCGGGAGGCCTGGGCGACCTCGTGGATCGCCTCCCGGACGGCGTCGCGCACGGCGTCTCCGCGCGAGCGGGCGCCGTTGCCGCGCCCGCCCTGCTCGCCGGCGGCGGCGTCCTGGTGGTGGGCGTGCTCGACCGGCTCCTCGCGCAGCACCACGCCGCGCCCCGCGCAGTGCTCGCACGTCTCGCCGAAGGCCTCGAGGAGCCCCTGCCCGACGCGCTTGCGGGTCATCTGCACGAGCCCGAGGGACGTCACCTCCGCGACCTGGTGCTTGGTGCGGTCGCGGCCGAGGCACTCGAGCAGGCGGCGCAGCACGAGGTCGCGGTTGGACTCGAGGACCATGTCGATGAAGTCGACGACGATGATCCCGCCGATGTCGCGCAGCCGCAGCTGCCGCACGATCTCCTCGGCGGCCTCGAGGTTGTTCTTGGTGACGGTCTCCTCGAGGTTGCCGCCGGAGCCCGTGAACCGCCCGGTGTTGACGTCGACGACGGTCATCGCCTCGGTGCGGTCGATGACGAGGGAGCCGCCGGAGGGCAGCCACACCTTGCGCTCGAGGGCCTTGGCGATCTGCTCGTCGACGCGGTGGGCGGCGAAGACGTCCCCGTCGCCGTCCCAGCGGACGACGCGCTCGGAGAGGTCGGGGGCCACGGCGTCGACGTAGGGCTTGATGGCGCCCCAGGCGTCGTCCCCGGAGACGACGAGCGTGGAGAAGTCCTCGTTGAAGACGTCGCGGACCACCTTGATCGTCAGGTCCGGCTCGCCGTGCAGCAGGGTCGGCGGGTTGACCTGCTTGGCGCGCTTGGAGATCTCCTGCCACTGCGCGGCCAGGCGGGCGATGTCGCGCGCCAGCTCCTCCTCGCTGGCGCCCTCGGCGGCCGTGCGCACGATGACGCCGGCGTCCTCGGGCACGACCTGCTTGAGGATCTTCTTCAGCCGCGCGCGCTCGGTGTCCGGCAGCTTGCGGGAGATGCCCGTCATCGACCCGTTGGGCACGTACACCAGGTAGCGGCCGGGCAGGGAGGTCTGGCTGGTCAGGCGGGCGCCCTTGTGGCCCACGGGGTCCTTGCTGACCTGCACGAGCACCGGGTCGCCGGACTTCAGGGCCGACTCGATGCGCTTGGCCTGGCCCGAGAGGCCGGCGGCGTCCCAGTCGACCTCGCCGGCGTACAGGACGGCGTTGCGGCCGCGGCCGATGTCGACGAAGGCCGCCTCCATGCTCGGCAGCACGTTCTGCACCTTGCCGAGGTAGACGTTGCCGATCATCGACGTGTGCTGCTTGCGGGCGACGTAGTGCTCCACGAGCACGCCGTCCTCGAGGACGGCGACCTGCGTGCGCCCGGCGGAGGAGCGCACCACCATCGTGCGCTCGACGCTCTCGCGCCGGGCGAGGAACTCCGCCTCGGAGATGACCTTCGTGCGCCGGCCGGAGTCGCGCCCGTCGCGGCGGCGCTGGCGCTTGGCCTCCAGCCGCGTCGAACCCTTGACGGCGGTGACGTCCTCGCTCGCGGAGCCGCGCCGCGAGCGGGAGCGCGAGCGCCCGCTGGGGGCCTCCTCGTCGGCGTCCTCGACCTCGGTCTCGCCGGCCTCGCCCCCACCGCGGCTGCGGCGGCGACGGCGACGGCGACGGCTGCCGCCGGCCTCCTCCTCGGCGTCCGGCGCCTCGGCGTCCTGCTCGTCCGCGGCCTCGCCCTCGGCGACCTCACCGCCGCGGGCGGCCTGCAGGGCCTGCAGGTCCGCGCTGATCGCCTCGGCCACGTCCGCGGCACCGGACGGCGCCGGGGCGGCGCCGTCCTCGGCGTCCGCGTCGACACCCGCCTCGGCGTCCGGCTCGGCGTCGACGTCGGTCTCGTCCGCGTCCGCGGGCTCCTCGGAGCGGCGGCGCCGGCCCCGGCCCCCGCGTCGGCGGCGAGAGCGGCGGCCGCGCCCGCTCGGCTCGTCGCCCTCGGCGGCCTCCTCGTCGGCGTCCGCGTCGGCGTCCGCGTCAGTGTCAGTGTCGGCATCCAGGTCGGCGTCCGCGTCGGCGTCCACGTCGGTGCCGACCTCCGCGTCGGTGTCCGCATCGGCTCCGAGGGCGTCGTCCTCGGCCGTGCCCTCCACGGTGCTGCGCACGTCGTCGTCGGCGGCGGCCTCCGGAGCGGTCTCGCCGGGCGCGACGACCGGCGCGACGGCCAGGCCGGTCGCGGCGGCGGGCAGCGCGTCGTGCGGCGGCTCCGGCGGGACCGCGGGCTGGGTGGTGGGGGCCACCTCGGCGACCGCGGGCTGCGGAGGGCCGGCCGGACGGCTGGCCGCGCGGCGCCGGCGCGGCAGCGCGGCCGGCTCCGGGGCCTGGAAGAGGAGGGTCGTGGGCGAGGCGGTCGGCGACGGCGCGCCGTCCTCGGCGGGCTCGCCCGGCCCGTCCTGCTCCTCGCCCCGGTCGACGGGCGGCGCGGACGGCGCCTGCTGCTCGCCTCCCAGCGCGATCGGCAGCTCCTGGGGCAGCTGGGTCGCCTCGGCAGCGGCCTCGTCCGCCGGCAGCGGGATGCCGGTCTCCCGGCTGCTCGCCGCCGCGGCCTCGGTGGCCGCCGGAGGGCCGGCGGGGCGGCTGGCGGCGCGTCGCCGCGTCCGGCGCGCCGGCGCCTGCTCGGGCTGCTGCTCGGGCCGTTCCGCAGCAGGGCCCTCCGCTGCGGCCGTCGCGTCGCCGTCGGCAGGAACGTCGTTCGTGGTCACACGGACCCCCGTCCCGGCGGGCCGGCCACACCATCGGCACCGCTCGAGAGCTCAGCCACCACCCGCGGGCGGTGGAAGTCGTCTGGTGGCCGGGCGGGCGCGGCGCTGCGCGTCGGGCGCAGGAGCGGGGCCGCCACGGCGCGACCACGGCCCGGTGCGGCACCAGGAGGTCTGGCGCCGTGCCGGCCACCCGCACGGGGACCCCTGCGCCTGTCGCACCACCGGGTCGGTGGCCGCGGCGCCAGGTCGGTCACCTCGGAGGGCGGCGAGGACGTCGTCGGGTCGACCGGCAGGTGTGGCGCACCGGACGACCACCCGCAGTATCGCATGGCACGACCGCGACCTTGAGCCGGCCCCGTGCCCGCGCTGCGCGAGCACGGCCGCGTCCGGCGCGTCCGCCCCGTCCTCAGAGATAGCGGGTGGGGTCGAACTCGGCGAGGGGGATGACGCGCACCCGCGGCAGCACGCCGGTGAAGCAGCGGACGTCGTCCTCGAGGTCGAAGACCGACAGGCCGTCGGCGGTCAGGTCCCCGAAGGTCGAGCTGACGAACTCGCGGAAGCCCAGCAGTCCGACCCGGCGGCCCGGGCCCTGCAGCAGGCGCGCCATGTGCTCGTGGAAGTCGCCGTCGTGGCTGGCGAGCAGGATGTCGCCGTCGCGCGGGAGCAGGGCGTCGAGGGTGCGCTGGATGCCGAGGTCGACGACCTTCTCTCCCGGCCCACCGGCCAGCGGCAGCGGCCGGTAGCCCATGGCCAGCAGGGCCTGCACGAAGCTCATCGGCATCGTGCCGGAGGTGGCGTTGAGGAAGAACAGCGCGCGCACCGGCTGCTGCCAGACCTCGGTGGCGAAGTCGCGCACCCGGTCCCAGCGCGGCCGCTCCTCCGGCTGGGGCCGCCGGCCGAGCACGCTCATGCCGAGGGTGGCGTCGATGTTCTCGCCGTCGACCAGCAGGTAGGTGGTGCGCCGCCCGCCGGCGACCTCCTCGCCAGCGCCCGCGGTCTGCGTCACCTGCGTGCCTCCTCCGGCGTCGACCTCGACCGACCCTACCGCTCCCGCCCCGCCCGGCCCCGGTGTGCGGCGGGGCGGGGGCGCGAGCGACCATCGCCTCCTCACCCGCCGCCGGGAGGCCCGCTGCATGTCCGTCGTTCCTCCGGAGGGCGGCTCCTCGCCGCGCGGGCGGCGTCCTCCGCCTGCTCTCCCGCCCCACGGGCTGCTGGACGGCGCCGCGGGGCGGCGCCTCGCGGTCGTGGCGGCCGTCGCGCTCGTGGCCCTGGCCGCCCAGGCGCTCGGCCAGGGCGGCCCGCTCGCCGGCGGCTGGGAGGCGCTCGCCCTGCAGGTGCTGGGCGTCGCCGCCGCCTTCGCCGTCGCCGTCGTGCTCCGCCTGTCCACGGGGGCGGCGGCCCTGGCCGCCGCGCTGGCGGCGCTGTCACCGGTCGGCGTCGCCGCGCGGGCGGCGGCCCAGGACGGCGCGCGGGAAGGCGTGCCCGCGCTGCTCTCCCTCGCCGTGCTCGCCGCCCCGCTGGCCGTCGCCGCGGCCGCGGGGAGGCGGGGCGGGCCGCGGCGGGCGGCCAGGCGCCGCGAGGACCTGTCGGCCCCGGCGCTGGCGCTGGCGGGGACCGCCGCCGTCCTCGCGGGCGGGGCCGCAGCGCGCGGCGCGGCGGTCGCCGGCCACCGGGCCACGGGAGCCGGCGCGCTCGCCGCCGTCGTGCAGCTGGACCCCCTGCTGCCCCTGCTCGGGCTGGTCACCGCCGTGGTGGGCCTCGTCGTGCCGGGCCTGCGGCTGACGGGGCTGGCGCTGCTGCTCGTGCCGGTGCTCGTGCTGGCGCTCGACCTGCCGGTCGCGAGCACCGTGCCCGCGCTGCCGCTGGCGGCCCTCGTCGTCGCCGGGGCGGTCGAGGCGGTGCGGCAGCGCCTGGGCGGTCCGGTGCCGGGCCCGGCACCGGACCGGGCGCCCTCCCACCGCGCCGCTCCCGCCCGGGCGACTCCTGCCCGCGCCGGGGCGGAGCGCGCCCGGCCCGCGCGGCGCCCGGCGCCCCCGCTCGCCCTCGGGGCGGCGGCCCTGGCCGCAGCGGTCGCGGTGCCCGTGTGGACGGCGAGCCTGCGCTCCCTGCCGGCGACCTCGGCCGCCGCGAGCACCACCCCGGGCGCCACCCCGGGCGCCACGCCGACGGGGTCGCCCGCCGCGACGGAGCCGGCGGCGTCGGCGGGGTCGGCGCCGTCCGCGGCGTGCCCCCCGGCGGCCGGGGCGAGCAGCGCGCCGTCCGCCCCGGCGACGACCGGCAGCACGGACAGCGGCACGGACAGCGGCGCGGGCGCCACGGCGACGAGCGTGCCGCTGGACACCCTGCCGCCCGCTCCCGCGCCGTCCGCCGCGGTGGCCGCCCTGGCGGCCAACCCCCGCGTGCAGCTGTCGCCAGCGGCCCGGGAGGCGCTGCTGACCGCGCCGGTCGACGCCCGCCTGGTGGCGCTGCTGGCGCAGCTGGCCGCCGACCGGCGGCTGTCGGTGGCCGAGGTCCCGGCCCCCGCCGTCCCGGACTGCTCCGCGCCGCGGCGCGCGGCCGTGCTCGACGGGCTGGGCGGCCGGCCCCTCGGGGAGGACCCGCAGGCCCTCGCCGTCCTGGTCGAGGAGCTGGCGGCGCAGCAGCCCGACGTGCGCCCGACCACGGCGGAGCAGACCTCCCCGGCGGGGGTGCGCCAGCTCGTCGTGGAGCTGCCGCCCCCGGCGTGACCGCCGCCACGACGGACCCGAGGACGGACCCGGGGACGGGGACGGACGGCGGAGACGGGGCCGGGACGGGGGCCGGGGAGGCGCTCCGTCCCCCTTCGTCCTACTCTGAGCAACCGAGCTACCACGCTCGGTGGCGCACAGTGCTGCTGTCCAGCGGCCTGACGGAGAGGGACCGATGACCCAGCGACGCCGCGCCCGGACCGCTGCCGCGGGGGCGCTGGCAGCGTCCGCGCTCGCGCTCGCCCCGGCGGCCAGCGCCGCCGCTGCGCGCACGAGCGGGGAGGAGACCGCGTACGTCCGCGTGGGTCACCTCGTCCCCGAGCTGGGCGAGATGGTGATGAGCGCCGTCCTGACGGACTACGACGGCAGCACCCAGCCGCTGGAGCTCGTGCCCGAGGCGACCTACGGCGCCGTGACGGACTACGCGGCCCTGCCGGTCGGCTACTACTCCGTCTCCGTGCGCCCCGTCGGCGCCGCGCCCGACTCCCCGCCCGTGCTCAGCGGCACCCTCGAGGCCCGGGCCGGGCAGGCGTACACCGTCGCGGGCCTCGGCACCGCCGAGGCCCCGCGCCTGGGCGCCATCCAGGACGACATCACCCCCGCCGCGCCGGGCACGGCGCGCGTGCGCGTGGTGCCGGCCGCCAGCGCCGCCCAGCAGCTGGACGTCGGCGTCGTCGGCGGCCCCGCCCTCGCCGAGGACGCCGCGTTCTCCCAGCCCACCGGCTACGTCGACGTGCCCGCCGGGGACGTGACCGTGCGCGCCGGCGCGCAGGGCGGACCGCCGTCCGACACGCCCGTGGAGCTCGGGGACGGCGACGTGTACACCCTCCTCGTGCTCGACGCCCCGCAGGGCGGCCTGGAGGTGCGCGCGATCGAGGACGCCACCGGTGCCGGGGTGCAGCCGGTCGGCGGCGCCGACACCGGCTTCGGCGGCCTCGCCGGCGGGCAGGACGGTGGACAGGACGGCGCGGCGTCCGCGGCCCTGGCGGCCGGCGGCGGCGCGCTGGCCCTCGCCGGCACGGGCGCGCTCGCGCTGCAGCACCGGCGGCGCGCGAGCGCCTCGCGCTGATGCCCTTCCCGGTCCGGCGGGCGCGCACGGCCCGCCACCGGGCGCCGGCGGCACGGCCCCGGCTGCCGCGCGCGGTGGGCACCGCCGTGGCGGCGGCGGCGACCGCCGCGGGCGCGGTGGCCGTCACCGCCGCCGTGCTCACGGCGGCCGCTCCCGCGCGAGGCGGGGCGAGCGCGCCGGTCGTGGCCACCTCGCCGGCGCCCGCGGCCGGCGAGGCCGGTGCCCTCGGCACCGCTCTCGCCGCGGCCCTGGCGGCCGCGCCGGCGGCGCAGGACGTCGCAGCGCCGGCGGAGCTGGTCATCCCGGACCTCGGGATCGCCTCGCCGCTCGTGCCGCTGGGCACCACGGCCTCGGGTGCGCTGGAGGTGCCGGCCGACGCGGCCGTGGCGGGCTGGTTCACCGGCGGTCCCGCGCCGGGCGCCAGGGGCCCCGCCGTCATCGCCGGCCACGTCGACTCCACCGGCGGCCCCGGCGTCTTCGCCGACCTCGACGAGCTGGAGGTCGGCGACGCCGTGCAGGTGCGCCGCACGGACGGCACCACCGCGGACTTCGTCGTCACCGGCGCCGAGCAGGTGGCGAAGACGGCCTTCCCCAGCGACGTCGTCTACGGGGCCGCGCCCGGGCCGCAGCTGCGGCTGGTCACCTGCGGCGGCGCCTTCGACCGCGCCAGCGGGCACTACGAGGACAACCTCGTCGTCTACGCGCGGACGCTGACCCCGGCACCGGCCTGAGCGCCGCCGCGCGCCGGGCGGCGCTGAGGCCGGGCTCCTCAGGAGCCGGGGAACCAGATCCCGATCTCGCGGGCGGCGGAGTCCGGGGAGTCGGAGCCGTGCACGAGGTTCTGCTGCACCGCTCCGCCCCAGTCGCGGCCGAGGTCGCCGCGGATCGTGCCGGGCGCGGCCGTCGTCGGGTCCGTGACCCCGGCCAGGGACCGGAACCCCTCGACGCACCGCTGGCCCTCCACGACGGCGGCGAGCACGGGCCCGGAGGACATGAACTCCAGCAGCGGCTCGTAGAACGGCTTGCCCTCGTGCTCGGCGTAGTGCTCCTGCAGCACCGAGCGCTCCGGAGTGCTCAGCTGCACGGCGAGCAGCCGGTAGCCCTTGGCCTCGATGCGGCCCAGCACCTGCCCGACCAGGCCGCGTCGGACGCCGTCCGGCTTGACGAGCACGAGGGTCCGCTCGGTCGCGGGGGTCTGCGGGTCGGGCACCGGGCGGCTCCTGTCGTGGGGGACGGGGACCGCGGGTCCCCAGGCGCGCTGCACGATAGCGGCGCCGCCGGTGCCCCTCGGCGGCGCACCGGCCCGACCGGGGAGGACGCGTGAACTCACCGCAGGCGGGGCCGCCGGGCGCGTTCCCACCGACGCCGCCGGCGTCCGGGTTCGCCGCCCGGCTGCGCGCCGCGACGCGGGCCGCCCACGCGGACGCCGAGGGCGCCGGCTTCGTGGACGACCTGCTGGCCGGGCGCCTGGCGCGCGGCGCCCACGTGGCCCTGCTGGCGCAGAACCACCTGGTCTACGCCGTCCTGGAGGACGCCTGGGCGGCCCACCGGGACGACCCCGTGGTCGCGCCCCTCCTCGACGACGCGCTGCGGCGCCTGCCGTCGCTGGAGGCCGACCTGCGCTCCCTCGCCGGGCCCGGCTGGCGGGCGCTGCTGCAGCCGAGCCCGGCGACGCGCCGGTACGTGGAGCGGCTGCGCGCGGTCGCCTTCGACTGGCCCGGGGGCTTCGTGGCCCACCACTACCTGCGCTACCTCGGCGACCTCTCCGGCGGCCAGGTGATCCGGCGCCTGCTCGAGCGGGCGTACGGCGCCTCCGGGGAGGGGCTGCGCTCCTACGACTTCCCGGGCGTGGCGCCCAAGCCCTACCGGGACCGCTACCGCCGCCTGCTCGACGCCGCCCCGTGGTCGCCGGCGGAGCAGGAGCTGGTCATCGCCGAGGTCGCCGGCGGCTACCGCCTGAACCGGGAGGTCTTCGACGACCTGGGGGCCCGCTCCCCCGCCTGGCGCCGACCCGGCGCGTGACGCTCCCGCCGTCCTCGTCGTGATCATGCGGTTCCGGTGCAGCGGACCGGCAGCCCTGGTGGTGGCGCGGACGAGGACGGGCCGGAACGCGAGATCACCGCGGGTGGGACGAGGGGGTCAGGCGGGCGGGCCGGGGTCCGGTGGGCGGGAGCGGGCCTGCTGCGCCGCGAGGTCGCGGGCCCAGCGGCGGCGGTCGGCGTCGATGCGGCGCCCCACGGAGACGATCCACAGCCACAGCCCGGCGAAGAGCGCGCCGACGAGGAACATCGCCGGCACGACCACGCCCGTGGCGATCAGCACGCCCTGCAGCACCGTGCCGACGACCAGCCCGCCGGGACGGCGCACCAGGCCGGCCGCGACCAAGAAGGCCAGGGCCAGGGCCAGGCCCACGACCCACACCTGCCCGCGCCCGAGGCCGCCCTGACCGGCCACGAGGGCGAAGGCCACCAGCGTGGCGAAGAACGCCAGGAGGGCCTCCATGAGCAGCACCGTCGCCGCCAGCCGCGCCGTCATCACCGGCGGCGGCACCTCGAGCTCCTCCGGCGCCGGGGACCCTCCCGCCGGCTCGCTCACCGGTCGGCCCGCAGCAGCACCCGGGCCTCGCCCACGAGGGTGACCGAGCCGGTCACGACCACGCCCGCGCCCAGGCCGCCCGGCGCCTCGGACTCCGCGCGGTCGACGGCGACCTGCAGCGCGTCGTCCAGGCGGGGCGCCACGTGCACGCGGTCCTCCCCGAAGACGTCGCGCGCGACCTCCGCGAGGTCGTCGACGTCCATCGCCCGCGGCGACGCGGAGCGGGTGACGACGACCTCCTCCAGCGCCGGCTCGAGGACGTCGAGGATGCCCGCGGCGTCCTTGCCCTCGAGCACCGCGACGACGCCGACCAGCCGCGTGCAGTCGAAGCTGTCCTCCAGCGCCGCGACGAGCGCCTCGGCGCCCGCGGGGTTGTGCGCGGCGTCGACGAGCACCGTGGGGCTGCGGCGCACCACCTCCAGGCGCCCCGGGGACGAGGCGTCCGCGAGCGCGGCGCGCACGACGTCCGGGTCCAGCCCCTGCCCGCCGAGCAGCGCCTCGACCGCGGCGACGGCGACCGCCGCGTTCGACGCCTGGTGCGCGCCGAAGACCGGCAGCAGGACGTCCTCGTAGACCGTGCCGGCCAGGCCCTGCAGCGCGAGCACCTGGCCCCCGACGGCGACCTCGCGGGAGCGCACGCCGAACTCCAGGCCCTCGCGCGCCACGGTCGCGCCCTGCTCGGCGGCGCGGCGCAGCAGCACCTCGGCCGCCTCGACCGGCTGCCGGGCCAGCACCGCGACCGCGCCGCGGGCGATGATCCCGGCCTTCTCGGCGGCGATCTCCGCCACCGTCTCCCCGAGCAGCTCGGTGTGGTCCAGGGACACCGGCGTGATCACGGCGACCGCGGCGTCGACGACGTTCGTCGCGTCCCACCGGCCGCCGAGGCCCACCTCGACGACGGCGACGTCGACGGGAGCGTCCGCGAACGCGGCGAACGCCATCACCGCCAGCGCCTCGAAGTAGGTCAGCGGCACCTGCCCCGCGGCGCGCAACCGGCCGTCGACCATGGCGAGGTAGGGGGCGACGTCCTCGTGCAGGTCGGCGAACGCCTCGTCCGACAGCGGCTCGCCGTCGACGCTGATGCGCTCGGGAACGCGAGTCAGGTGCGGGCTCGTGAAGCGGCCCGTGCGCAGCCCGAGCTCGCGCAGCAGCCGCTCGGCGAAGCGCGCGGTGGACGTCTTGCCGTTCGTGCCGGCCACGTGCACCACGGGGTGGGCCAGGTGCGGGTCCCCGAGCAGGGAGAGGGCCTCGCGCACCGGCTGCAGCCGCGGCTGCACCGCGCTCTCGGGCGTGCGCGCCAGCAGCTCGGCGTGCACCGCGCGCAGCCGGGCGCCGGCGTCCTCCGGCGACGGCCGAGCGGCGCCGGCGGAGGGGTCGGCGGAGGGGTCGGCGGCGGGGTCGGCGCCGCTCATGCCCGCGCCACCCGCACCGCGACGTCGTCGCCGGCGCCGACGCGCAGGTCGACCCGCTCGGCGAGAGTCTCGCGCGCCACCAGGGCGGCGTGGCGACGCGCCCACGCCTCGCGCGCGGCCGGCACGGTCAGGGTCAGCGCGATGCGGTCGGCCACGTGCAGGCCGGCGCCCTTGCGGGCGTCCTGCACGGCCCGCACGACGTCGCGCGCCCAGCCCTCGGCCTCCAGCTCCTCGGTGACCGCGGTGTCCAGGACGACGAACCCGCCGCCAGGCAGCGTCGCGGTCGCCCGCTCCCCGCGCGCCGCCTCGTCGACGACCGTGGTGATCTCGTACTCGCCCTCCTGCAGGTCGATGCCGCCCGCGACGACGGCGCCGGTCTCGTCCACCTCCCACGAGCCGGCCCGGGCGGCCTGGATGGCCAGCTGCACCTGGCGGCCCAGGCGCGGGCCGGCCGCGCGGGCGTTGACGGTCAGGCTCTGGCGCACGCCGAAGTCCTCCGCGTCGGCGTCCTCGACGTCGAGCAGGCGCACCGCCCTGACGTTGACCTCGTCCCCGACCAGGCCCGTCAGCGGCGCGAGGGCCTGCGCGCCGGGGACGACGACGACCAGCTCGGCCAGCGGCTGGCGCACCCGCAGGCCGGCGGCCTTGCGCAGGCCCAGCGCCACCGAGCACGCCGAGCGGGCGGCGTCCATGGCGGACACGAGCGCGTCGTCGGCGGGCAGGTCCGCGGCGTCCGGCCAGTCGGCCAGGTGCACGCTGCGCCCGCCGGTCAGGCCGCGCCAGACCTCCTCGGTCGTCAGCGGCAGCAGCGGGGCCGCGACCCGGCAGACCACCTCGAGCACCGTGTGCAGGGTGTCGATCGCGTCGGCGTCCTCGGCCCAGAACCGCTCGCGCGAGCGGCGCACGTACCAGTTGGTGAGCACGTCGAGGAAGACGCGCAGGCTCTCGCACGCCCCCGCGACGTCGTAGGCGTCCATCTGCGCCTGCACGCCGGCCACCAGGTCGCGGGTCTTGGCCAGCGCGTAGCGGTCCAGCTCGTGCGGGGAGCCGGTGCGCCAGCGCCCGACCACCCCGCCGCCCTGAGCGCCGTCCTGCCCGTCCTGCCCGTTCGAGCGGGCCGTGCCCGCGTACAGGGCGAGGAAGTACCAGGCGTTCCACAGCGGGATGAGCACCTGGCGCACGCCGTCGCGGATGCCCTGCTCGGTGGTGACGAGGTTGCCGCCGCGCAGGATCGGGCTGGACATGAGGAACCAGCGCATGGCGTCGGCGCCGTCGCGGGCGAAGACCTCGCCGACGTCGGGGTAGTTGCGCAGGCTCTTGCTCATCTTGCGCCCGTCGTCGCCCAGGACGATGCCGTGGGAGACGCAGGTGCGGAACGCCGGCCGGTCGAAGAGCGCGGTGGCGAGCACGTGCAGGGTGTAGAACCAGCCGCGGGTCTGGCCGATGTACTCGACGATGAAGTCGCCGGGGTGGTGCTCCTCGAACCACTCGCGGTTCTCGAAGGGGTAGTGCACCTGCGCGAACGGCATGGACCCGGACTCGAACCAGCAGTCGAGCACCTCCGGCACCCGGCGCATGGTCGAGCGGCCGCTGGGGTCGTCCGGGTTCGGGCGGGTCAGCTCGTCGACGAACGGGCGGTGCAGGTCGGCCGGGCGCACCCCGAAGTCGCGCTCGAGCTCGTCGAGGGAGCCGTAGACGTCCACGCGCGGGTGCGCCGGGTCGTCGCTGACCCACACCGGGATCGGGCTGCCCCAGTACCGGTTGCGGCTGATCGACCAGTCGCGGGCGCCCTCGAGCCACTTGCCGAAGGAGCCATCGCGCACGTGCTCGGGCACCCAGGTGATGTCCTGGTTGAGCTCGACCATCCGGTCGCGGACCTTCGTGACCTCCACGAACCAGGAGGAGACGGCGCGGTAGATCAGCGCGTTGCCGCAGCGGTAGCAGTGCGGGTACGGGTGGTCGTGGGTCTCCTGGCGCAGCAGCACCGTGCCGGGGGCGACGACGCCGTCGGTGCCCGCCTTCAGGTCGCGGATGATGCTCGGGTTGGCGTCGAAGACCTGCTGGCCGGCGTAGTCGGCGACGAGGTCGAGGAAGCGCCCGCGCCCGTCGACGGGCACCACGGTCTCGATGCCGACGGCGTCGCACGCGGCCTTGTCCTCCTCGCCGAAGGCGGGCGCGAGGTGCACCAGGCCGGTGCCGTCCTCGGTGGTGACGTAGTCGGCGGCGAGCACCTGGTGGGCGTTCCGCCGCCCGGTCAGGTACCCGAACGGCGGGGTGTACCGGCGCCCGACGAGGTCGGCGCCCTTGAGGCGGGCGAGCACGGCGGGCTCGGCGCCCAGCTCGCGCGCGTAGGCGCCCAGGCGCGCCTGCGCGAGCACGAACCGCCGGCCCGCGAAGGCGCCCTCGGCGGGCTCGACGACGACGTAGTCGACGTCCGGGCCGACCGCGACGGCCAGGTTGCTCGGCAGCGTCCACGGGGTCGTCGTCCAGACGAGCGCGTGGGCGCCGGCGAGCGGGCCCCCGTCCTCGCCGCCGCCCGCGCCCGCCAGGCGCAGGCCGACGGTGACCGCCGGGTCCTGGCGCTGGCGGTAGACGTCGTCCATGCGCGTCTCGGTGTTGCTCAGCGGCGTCTCGCAGCGCCAGCAGTACGCGAGCACGCGGAAGCCCTCGTAGACCAGCCCCCTGTCCCACAGGGTCTTGAAGGCCCACATCACCGACTCCATGTAGTCGAGATCGAGGGTCTTGTAGTCGTTCGCGAAGTCCACCCAGCGGGCCTGGCGGGTGACGTACTGCTCCCACTCCGCGGTGTAGCGCAGCACCGAGGTGCGGCACGCCTCGTTGAACCGGGCGACGCCCATCTGCTCGATCTCGGACTTGCGCGTGATGCCCAGCTGCCGCTCGGCCTCGACCTCGGCGGGCAGGCCGTGGCAGTCCCAGCCGAAGCGGCGCTCGACGCGCCGGCCGCGCATGGTGCGGTAGCGCGGGACGACGTCCTTGACGTAGCCGGTCAGCAGGTGCCCGTAGTGCGGCAGGCCGTTGGCGAAGGGCGGGCCGTCGTAGAAGACGAACTCGTTCGCGCCGCGCTCGCCCTCGGGGCGCGCGGCGATGCTGGCCTCGAAGGTGCCGTCCTCCTGCCAGTAGCGCAGCACGGCGTCCTCGAGCTCGGGGAAGCGCGGGGACGCCGGGACGCTCGTGCTGCCCGCCGCCGACGCCAGGGGGTACGCCATGTGCTGCTCCTCGCCACCGCTGCCCGTGATCTTGCAGTTCCGGTCTGGTGCGAGGACGACGGCGCCCAGGAGGCCGGGCGCGCCGCGGTACCACCCCGCTTGCCGCCGGCCGCGCGCGTGCTGGGCGCTCGCGCGCGGTCGGCGACCGCTCGTCGACGGCTGTCACGGGCCGCACCCGTCCGGGTCTAGTGAGCTGCCCGAGCGGGCCGCTGTTCTTCCGGAGGCTCGCCGGTGATGGCCGGGTCGACGCCTGTGGGGTCCAGGCTACCCGAACACCCCGACCGGCCGAGCTGGACGCCGCCCCGGGCTGACCGGGCCCGTGACCTCGGTGCCTTGACACCCGGCGCGGGTCCCCGCGACGCTCCTGCCCTGATGACGAACGGCGTCGAGGACCCGCGCAGCGCCCCCAGCGACTACGAGCGGGTGGGCGGCGGCCCGGCGGTCGCGGAGGTGGTCGACGCCTTCTACCAGCGGGTGCTCGCCGACGACGCGCTCGCGCCCTACTTCGCGGGCGTCGACCTCGCCCGCCTCGAGCGCCACCAGGCGCTGCTCGTCTCCCAGGTCATGGGCGGGCCGGTCGAGTACGACGGCCGGGACCTGCGCACCGCGCACGCCGGCCTGCGCGTCACGGACGGGGACTTCGACCGCGTCGTCGAGCACCTGGTCCTCACCCTGCAGGGCGCCGGCGCGCCGGACGACGTGATCGGCCGCGTCGGTCAGGCCCTCGCCGGCACGCGCGGGGACGTCGTCGCCGGGACCGAGCCCGCCTGACGCCGAGGCCGCCGACGCGCCGGGCCCGGGGCGCCTACGGCTCGCGCACGACCTTGTGCTGGGCCGCCTGCGCCAGCGGGCGCACCACGAGCAGGTCGACGTTGACGTGGTGCGGGCGCGTGAGCGTCCACGCCACGCAGTCGGCGACGTCCTCGGCGGTCAGGGGCTCCCTCACGCCCGCGTAGACCGCGTCGGCCTTCTCGCGGTCGCCGCCGAAGCGGTTGAGGGAGAACTCCTCGGTGCGCACCATGCCCGGCGCGATCTCGATGACGCGCACGGGGTCGCCGGCCAGCTCCAGGCGCAGCGTGCGCGCCAGCGCGCCCTCCGCGTGCTTGGCGGCCGCGTACCCGCCGCCGCCCTCGTAGACGACGTGCGCGGCGGTCGAGCTCATCACGAGGACGTCGCCGCGGCCGCTGGCGCGCAGCGCCGGCAGCAGCGCCTGCGTCACGCGCAGCGTCGCGAGGACGTTGACGTCGAACATCCGCTGCCAGTCGGCGGGGTCGCCGGTGGCCACGGGGTCGGTGCCGACCGCGCCGCCGGCGTTGTTGACCAGGGCGGAGCAGGCACCGGCCGCCTGCGCGACGCGGGCGACGTCGTCCGGGTCGGTGAGGTCGGCCGGGCACGGCTCGCACCCGGTCTCGGCGGCCAGCGCCCGCAGGCGCTCCTCGCGGCGGGCCACGGCCAGGACCGACCAACCCTCGGCGCGCAGCCGGCGCACCGTCGCCGCCCCGATGCCCGAGCTCGCCCCGGTGACCACTGCCCTCAGCGCGCCGTCCACGCCGCCATCCCACCACGGCCGCCCGCGCCGGACCGACCGCGCCGGACCGACCGCGCCGGACCGACCGCGCCGGGCCGACTGCGCCGGGCCGACCGTGCTGGGCCGATCGGGCGGTCGCTCCCGCGAGCGGCAGCGGGCGCCCTCACCGGCGGGTCGCGCGCGACCGATGCAGCCGCATGCCCGTCCCGCGCCCGACCGCCGCCGGCTCCGTCCTCGCGCGCGCCCTCGCGCCGCTGCTCGCCGTGGCCGTCGTCGCCGCCGTCGCGCTGCCGGGCGCGCCGGGTCCGCAGGGCGCGCCGTCCGGCGTCGTGCGCCTGGACGACGCGGCCCCCGTTCACGGCCTCCTCGACTTCACGCCGCCCCCGGTGCCGTCCGGGGTGAGCGCCGCGGGGCACGACCGGTCGCTGGCGGTCAGCTGGTCCGCGGTCGTCGACCCCGACCCCGTCACGTACCACGTGTACCTGGACGGCGTCCTGGCCCGCAGCGTGGCCGCCCCGGCGACGAGCACGACGCTGACCGGGCTGGTCAACGGCCGCTCCTACGGCGTCGCCGTCAGCGCCAGCGACGTCCACCCCAACGAGTCCGCCCGCTCGGCCGCCGTCCTCGCCGCGCCCGTGGACGACGTCGCCCCGCCCGTGCCCACCGGGCTGGCCGCGGCGCGCGGCGACGCGCGCGTGCACCTGACGTGGACGCCGGCCACCGACGCCGACACCGCGCGGGTGCGGGTGCTGCAGGACGGCGTCCGGGTCGCCGAGCTGGCGGGCACCGCCGGCAGCCACACCGCCACCGGCCTGGTCAACGACCGCGAGCACGCCTTCGCCCTCGTGGCCGTGGACGCCGCCGGCAACGCCTCCACCGCCTCGCCGGCCGTGCGCGCCACCCCCACCGACCTGACCGCCCCGGCGGCCCCGGCGGAGGTGAGCGCCCAGGCCGGCGACGCCCGCGCGGTGGTGCGCTGGCGGGCGGTGCCGGACCTCGACGTCGTCCGGTACTCGGTGCTGCGCGAGGACGGCGCCGTCGCCGCCGGCGTCGACGCGCCCGCGACGTCCGCGACGGTGACGGGCCTGACCAACGGCAGCACCTACCGGCTGCGCGTCGTGGCCGTCGACGGGCACGGCAACACCTCGGCGGCCAGCGCCGCGGTCGAGGTGACGCCGGTCGACACGACGCCGCCGGGCACGCCCACGGGCGTGGGGGCGGCCGCCACGGCCGGCGACCGCTCGCTGACGGTGACGTGGACCGCGGTGACCGATCCCGACCTGGTCGGGTACCGGGTGCTCCTCGACGGGGCCGTGGCCGCGCAGGTGGGCGCGGGGACGACGTCGACCGCGCTGACCGGGCTGGAGAACGGCCGCGAGTACGCGGTGACCGTGGTGGCGCTGGACGGCGCGGGCAACGCCTCCGCGCCCTCGGCGCCCGTGCGCGCCACCCCGGTGGACACGACCGCTCCCGCGGTGCCGGAGGTGCTCGGCGCCTCCGGCGGCGACGGCTCGCTCTCCCTCAGCTGGGGCGCGGTGCCGGACGCCGACCTGGCGGGCTACGACGTCCTGCTCGACGGCGCCGTGGTGCGCACCGCGCCCGCCGGCACCACGAGCGCGACCCTGGCCGGGCTGGTCAACGGCACGACGTACGCGGTGGCCGTGCGGGCCACCGACGCCACCGGCAACACCTCCGCCGCGAGCGCGGCGGTGCGCGTCACGCCCGCGGACCGGACCCCGCCGTCCGCACCGACCGGCGTCACCGCGCAGGCGGGCGACGCCTCGGCGGTCGTGCGCTGGAGCGCCGTCCCCGAGGGCGACGTCGCCGGCTACCGCGTCCTCGTCGACGACGCCGTGGCGGTGACCGTGCCGGCCGGGCAGCTCACCGCGACGCTGACGGGCCTGGTCAACGGCAGGGCGCACGCGGTGGCGGTGGTCGCGGTGGACGCCGCGGGCAACGCCTCCGCGCCCTCGGGCGCCGTGGCCGCCACGCCCGCGGACGCCACCGCCCCGGCCGTGCCCGACGGGGTCACCGCGACCGCTGGCGACGGGTCGGCGCGGGTGGAGTGGACGGCCGTCGCCGACGCCGACCTGGCCGCGTACCGGGTGCTGCTCGACGGCGCGACCGCGGCGACGGTGCCGGCCGGCACCACGAGCGCCTCCCTCACCGGCCTGGTCAACGGCACCGCCCACGCCGTGAGCGTCGTCGCCGTGGACTCCTCCGGCAACGCCTCCGCCGCCTCGGCCGCGGTGTCCGTCACGCCCACCGCGCCGCCCCCGCCCGCGCCGTCCCCGCCACCCGCGCCGCCGTCCCCGCCACCCGCGCCGCCGTCCCCGCCGTCCCCGCCGCCGTCGCCGTCCGTGCCGGCGCAGGGGGCGGGAGGGCTGTCGGGCCTGGCCGCCACCCGCGACGGACGCTGGGTCGTGCTCGGCACGCGGGCGGCCCTGGAGGCCGGCGACACCAACGGCCAGTACGAGCTGCACGTGCTCGACCGCCGCGCGGGCACCGCGCGCCGCATCGCCGCGCTGCCGGCCGGCGCCACGGCGAGCGACTCCACGAACACCAGCGCGGTCGCGCTCAGCGAGGACGGGCGCTACCTCGCCCTCGCCAGCCGCGCGGCGCTGGTGGCGTCCGACACCAACGGGCAGCTCGACGCCTACCGGCTGGACCTGGCCAGCGGCGCCTGGCAGCTGGTCAGCGTCCCGGCCTCGGGCGCGGTCTCGGCGAGCGCGGGCACGGTCCTGCAGACCGGCTCCTCGATCTTCGCGACCGGCCCGTCCGTGGCGATCAGCGCCGACGGCGACCGGGTGCTGTTCTACTCCGCGCGCGCCGACCTCGTGCCGGGCGACACCAACGGCGCCGTGGACCTGTTCGCCAAGGACGTGGGCACGGGCGCGGTGCGGCGGGTGTCCTCCAGCGCCGCGGGCGGTGAGCTCGGGCGCGCGGCGGCCGGCCCGGCGCTGGCGCTGACCCCCGACGGCCGGTACGCGCTCTTCCCGGCGAGCCGCCCGAACGGGCCCGCGACCCTGCTGCGCAAGGACCTGCTCACCGGGGAGGTGCTGCCGGTCTCCACCGGGCGCACCGCCGCGGGGGCCGTGGTCGAGGTCGCCGTCTCCCGCGACGCCGGCGACGTCGCGGTCAGCGACGACGGCCGGTACGTGCTCTACAGCACCGCCGCGAAGGTGACCACGACGAGCCCCGGGGCGCTGGGCGCAGCGGCGCTCGCGCACCGCCAGGACGTCGCCACGGGCGCCGTGGTGGCGCTGGGCAGCGGCCAGACCACCGCGTGGGAGCACCAGCTCGCGCTCGACCCGACCGGCCGGTACGCGTTCTTCTCCACCAGCGCGGCCGCGCTGCCCGCGGACGCCAACGGCCGCACCGACCACTACCGGCGCGACCTGGCCACCGGCGGCCTCGTGCTCGTCACGGCCCGCGCGGACGGTTCGCCCGCGCCGGGCGCCGGCGGGGCGACGACACCGGCCGAGTACGGCGCGCTGGTGGCGCTCAGCGCGGACGTCGTCCTGGTCACGACGCTGCAGCCGCTGGTCGCCGAGGACGCCAACGGCGCCCGCGACGTCTACCGCAAGGACCTGCTCAGCGGGGCGGTCGGCTCGCTCGTGCCCTGACGGAGCGAGCGGGGTGCTCTGGGAGACTGGGCGCATGCCCGAGCACAGCCCCGCCCCCGACGCCGCCGCGACCGCCCCCGCCGGCCCTCGCGTGCCCGAGCGGCCCAGCCTCGAGGGCCTCGAGGCCAAGTGGGACGCCGTCTGGAGCGAGCAGGGCACCTACGCGTTCGACCGCACGGCGACCCGCGAGCGGGTGTTCTCCATCGACACCCCGCCGCCGACCGTCTCCGGCTCGCTGCACGTCGGGCACGTGTTCAGCTACACGCACACCGACTGCGTCGCCCGCTACCAGCGCATGCGCGGGCGCGAGGTGTTCTACCCCATGGGGTGGGACGACAACGGCCTGCCCACCGAGCGCCGGGTGCAGAACTACTTCGGCGTGCGCTGCGATCCGTCGCTGCCGGAGGAGGGCGAGGGGTTCGCGCCGCCGTCCAGCCCCGACCCCAAGCGGCCGGTGCCGGTCAGCCGCCCGACGTTCATCCGGCTGTGCGAGCAGCTGACCGCGCAGGACGAGGCGGTCTTCGAGTCCGTGTGGCGCCGGGTCGGGCTGAGCGTGGACTGGTCGCGGATGTACACGACGATCAGCGACGACGCGCGCGCCGTCGCCCAGCGCGCGTTCCTGCGCAACCTCGCCCGCGGGGAGGCCTACTCCGCCGAGGCCCCCGGCCTGTGGGACGTCACCTACCAGACCGCCGTCGCCCAGGCCGAGCTCGAGGCCCGCGAGCACCCCGGCCACCACCACCGGGTCGCGTTCCCGCGCGCCGGGTCGTCCGGGGCGTCCGGGGCGTCCGGGTCGTCCGGGTCGTCCGGGTCGTCCGGGTCGTCCGGGTCGTCCGGCGACGTCGTCATCGAGACCACGCGCCCGGAGCTGCTGCCCTCCGTCGTCGCGCTGGTCGCGCACCCGGACGACGAGCGCTACTCCCCGCTGTTCGGCTCGACCGTGCGCTCGCCGCTGTTCGGCGTGGAGGTCCCCGTGCTCGCGCACCCGCTCGCCGAACCCGACAAGGGCGCGGGCATCGCGATGTGCTGCACCTTCGGCGACCTGACCGACGTCACGTGGTGGCGCGAGCTGGACCTGCCGACGCGCTCGGTCGTCGGCCGCGACGGGCGACTGGCGCGCGAGGTGCCGGAGTGGCTGGCCGCGGCGTCCGCCGAGGGCGCCGCCCTCTACGCCGGGCAGCTCGCCGGCGCCACCACCCACACCGCCCGCGAGCGCGTCGTCGCGGCGCTGCGGGAGTCGGGCGCGCTGCTGGGCAAGCCGGCGCCGACGCTGCGCGCGGCGAACTTCTACGAGCGGGGCGACAAGCCGCTCGAGATCGTCGCGAGCCGCCAGTGGTACCTGCGCAACGGCGGGCGCGACCCGCAGCTGCGCGAGGCGCTGCTGCAGCGCGGCAAGGAGCTGCGCTGGGTGCCCGAGCACATGCGCCACCGCTACGCGGACTGGGTCGAGGGCCTCAACGGCGACTGGCTCGTCAGCCGGCAGCGCTTCTTCGGCGTCCCCTTCCCCGTCTGGTACCCCCTCGACGAGGACGGCGCCCCGCGCTACGACGCCCCGATCCTCGCCGACGAGGCGTCGCTGCCCGTCGACCCGGGGTCGCAGCCCGCGCCCGGGTACACCGAGTCCTCGCGCGGTGTCCCGGGCGGCTTCACCGGCGACCCCGACGTCATGGACACCTGGGCGACGTCCTCGCTGACCCCGCAGATCGTCACCGGCTGGGAGCGCGACCCCGACCTGTTCGCCCGCACCTTCCCGATGGACGTGCGCCCGCAGGCCCACGACATCATCCGGACCTGGCTGTTCTCCACGGTGGTCCGCAGCCACCTGGAGCACGGGGCGCTGCCGTGGAGCACGGCGACGATCTCCGGCTTCGTCGTGGACCCGGACCGCAAGAAGATGTCGAAGTCCAAGGGCAACGTCGTGGTGCCCACCGACATCCTGGACAGGTACGGCGCGGACGCCGTGCGCTGGCGCGCCGCCTCGGCCCGCCCCGGCACGGACACCCCGTTCGACGAGGCGCAGATGAAGGTCGGGCGCCGCCTGGCCATCAAGGTGCTCAACGCGAGCAAGTTCGTCCTCGGCGCGCTGCCCGCGGGCGCGCAGGCGCCGGGCGCGCAGGCCGTGGGCGTCGACCTCGACCGCGGCCTGCTCGCCGGGCTCGCGGCGGCGGTCGCGGAGGCGACGGCAGCGTTCGACGCCTACGACTACACGCGCGCCCTGGAGGTGGTCGAGCGGTTCTTCTGGACCTTCTGCGACGACTACGTCGAGCTGGTCAAGGACCGCGCCTACGGCGGGCTGGGCGCCGCCGAGGCGGCCTCGGCGCACGCGACGCTGGCCCTGGCCCTCGACGTCCAGCTGCGCCTGCTCGCGCCGTTCCTGCCGTTCGCCACGGAGGAGGTGTGGTCGTGGTGGCGCTCCGGCTCGGTGCACCGCGCCGCGTGGCCCGCGGCGTCCGAGCTGGCCGACGCCGCGGCCGGCGCCGACGCGGGCGGCCTCGCCGTCGTCGCGGAGGCGCTGGCGGGCGTGCGCAAGGCGAAGTCGGAGGCGAAGGTCTCGATGCGCACGCCGGTCGAGCGCGTCGTGGTCACCGCCCCGGCCGCCGCGCTGGTGCACCTGCGGGCCGCGGCGGGCGACCTGCGCGCCGCGGGCCGGGTGGAGGAGCTGGAGCTGGTGGCGGAGGGCGAGGAGGTGGCGGTGCGCGAGGTCGCCCTGGCCCCGGCCCCGGCGTGACCCCTCCCCCGCCGTGATCTTGCAGCTCCGGTCCGTCGAGGCACCAGACGTGCATGATCACGACCAGGACACCGCGTCGATCTCGCACGTCCCGCCCCCTCCGGTGGTCTTGCACGTCCCGTCCCCCCGGTGATCTCGCACGTCCCGTCCCCCCGGTGATCTGGCACGTCCCGTCCCCCCGGTGATCTTGCACGTCCGGACCGCGCCTGTGGACGACGACAGCGCCCGGGTCCCGGCGCGCGCCACGCTTCGCCGTGCGCACCTGGGACCAGCCACCTGACGGGCCGTTCGAGCGCTCGGACCTCGACCGCCTGCGCATCCCGCGCCAGCAGCTGGCCGAGTGGCTGGCGCTGGGCGCGGTCGTGCATCCCGTGCGCGGGGTGTACCTGGCGGAGCGCTGCGCCGGCGACACCGGCGCGCGCGCCGCGGCGCTGGCGCGGCGCCTGCCGCCGGGTGCGGCGGTGGCCCGCTCCACCGCCGCGTGGCTCCAAGGCTTCGACCCCCGGGCCCCCGACCAGGCGGACGCGCCCCTGCCGCTGGAGTGCGTCGTCCCGGTCGGCGCTACCCCACCGCGCCGACCGGGCGTCGTGGCGCGGCAGTCGCTCCTGCTGCCCGGCGACGTCGTGGACGTGGACGGCGTGCCCGTCACCTCTCCGGACCGGACGGCGCTCGACCTCCTGCGCCACCTGCGCCCGCACATGGGGCTCGCCGTGCTGGACGCCATGACCGCGGCGTCAGCCGCGGCTCCGGACGCCCTGCTGGAACGGCTCGCGGGCATGCCGGGGCAGCGGTCCGTGGCACGGGCCCGGCGCTTGGTGGAGCTGTGCGAGCCGGCGAGCGAGTCGTACGGCGAGTCGTGGCTGCGGTTGCGCCTGGTCGACGCCGGGTTCCCCCGGCCCGAGCCGCAGATCTGGATCCACGACCGGGCCGGACGAGGCCTGTACCGCCTCGACTTGGGCTGGCGCGAGCGGAAGGTGGCCACCGAGTACGACGGCGTGGAGTTCCACGGGTCCCCCGCCGCCCGCGCCGCCGACCTGAGGCGCCGTGACCGCCTCGCCCGGGAGCACGGCTGGACGGTCGTGGGCGTCGGCCGCGGCGAGGTGCTCGGCCACAGCCTGGCCCTCGAGCTCGGGGTGGGTCACCTGCTCGGCATCGCTCCGACCATCCGGCGGCGCACCTGGTGAGCCGCTCGTCGCTCCCCGGACCGGACGTGCAAGATCACCACGGGAGGAGGGTGATCTCGCGCGTCCGGTCCGCTGCCCCGCGCGGAAGGTGGGGCCGCCGCGGGGACGGGGACAGCACAGGGCCCCCGGCGCGCTGGGCGGCCGGGGGCCCTGTGCTGGGGCCAGGGGTCTGCGGTGTGCCTCAGGCGGACTTCTCGCGGCGCTCGCGCTTGCGCGTGCCCTCCGCGGCCTTGTCCTTCGGCACCAGCGTCGGGTTGACGTTCTTCAGCACCACGTCGCGGGTGACGACCACGCGGGCCACGTCGTCGCGGCTGGGCAGGTCGAACATCACCGGCAGGAGCACCTCCTCCATGATCGCCCGAAGGCCGCGGGCGCCGGTGCCGCGCAGGATCGCCTGCTCGGCCACCGCCTGGAGGGCGTCGTCGGAGAACTCCAGCTCCACGCCGTCGATCTCGAACATGCGCTGGTACTGCTTGACGAGGGCGTTGCGCGGCTCGGTGAGGATGCGCACGAGCGCCTCGGCGTCGAGGTTCTCCACCGTCGTGATGACCGGGAGGCGCCCGATGAACTCGGGGATCAGCCCGAACTTCAGCAGGTCCTCCGGCATCACCTTGCCGAAGACGTCCGGCAGGTTCGAGGAGCCGTGCAGCGGGGCGCCGAAGCCGATGCCCTTCTTGCCCATGCGGCCGGAGATCATCTCGTCGAGGCCGGCGAACGCGCCGCCCACGATGAACAGCACGTTCGTCGTGTCGATCTGGATGAACTCCTGGTGCGGGTGCTTGCGCCCGCCCTGCGGGGGCACGCTGGCCGTCGTCCCCTCGAGGATCTTCAGCAGCGCCTGCTGCACGCCCTCGCCCGAGACGTCGCGCGTGATCGACGGGTTCTCGGACTTGCGGGCGATCTTGTCGACCTCGTCGATGTAGATGATGCCCGTCTCGGCCTTCTTGACGTCGTAGTCAGCGGCCTGGATGAGCTTGAGGAGGATGTTCTCGACGTCCTCGCCGACGTAGCCGGCCTCCGTCAGCGCCGTCGCGTCCGCGATGGCGAACGGCACGTTGAGCATCTTCGCGAGGGTCTGCGCCAGGTACGTCTTGCCGCAGCCGGTGGGGCCGATCAGCAGGATGTTCGACTTCGCGATGTCGACCGGCTCCTCGACCTTCTTGGCCGGGTCGGACGCCTGGATGCGCTTGTAGTGGTTGTAGACGGCCACCGACAGCGCCCGCTTGGCGGCGTCCTGGCCGATGATGTACTGCTCGAGGAAGGAGTAGATCTCCTTGGGCTTCGGCAGCTCCACGAGACCGAGCTCGCTGGCCTCCGCCAGCTCCTCCTCGATGATCTCGTTGCAGAGGTCGATGCACTCGTCGCAGATGTAGACGCCCGGTCCAGCGATGAGCTTCTTGACCTGCTTCTGGCTCTTGCCGCAGAACGAGCACTTCAACAGGTCCGCGCCGTCTCCGATGCGTGCCACCAGGACAGTCCCTCCTCGTGGGACCCGCCGGCGCGGGCCACTGCTCCCCCATGGAACACCACTGGCAGTCGTCTGTCAGCGGCTCCGAGGAGGAGGGCGACGACACGCCGCCCTCCTCCTCGGCGGTGCCTCAGCTGGCCGCGAGGGCGCTGGCCTTCCTGCTCTCCAGGACCTGGTCGACCATCCCGTACTCGAGCGCCTCCTGGGCGGTCAGGATCTTGTCGCGCTCGGTGTCGAGCCGGATCTGCTCCGGGCTGCGGCCGGTGTGCCTCGACAGGGTCTGCTCCAGCCAGGTGCGCATGCGCAGCACCTCGTTGGCCTGGATCTCGATGTCGGACGCCTGCCCGTAGTCACCGCCGGTGGCCGGCTGGTGGATCAGCACGCGGGCGTTCGGCAGCGCCAGGCGCTTGCCCGGCGAGCCCGCCGCGAGCAGCACGGCCGCCGCGGAGGCCGCCTGCCCGAGGCAGACGGTCTGGATGTCGGGGCGGATGTACTGCATCGTGTCGTAGATCGCCGTCAGCGCCGTGATGGAACCGCCGGGCGAGTTGATGTACAGCGTGATGTCGCGGTCCGGGTCCTGGGCCTCGAGCACCAGCAGCTGCGCCATCACGTCGTCCGCCGACGCGTCGTCGACCTGGACGCCCAGGAAGATCACGCGGTCCTCGAACAGGCGCGTGTACGGGTCCTGGCGCTTGAAGCCGTAGGCCGTGCGCTCCTCGAACTGCGGGAGGATGTAGCGGCTGGACGGGGCAGGCGCGGCCGCACCGCCCGGGAGGTGGAGGTTGCTCATGGGATCTCCTCGGAGTCTGGTGCGCGGGCGGTCAGGCGCCGGTGCTGCCGGCGTCGGTGCCGCCGCCGTCGGTGACGTCGCGGGCGTTGGTGACGACGTGGTCGATGAAGCCGTACTCCAGGGCCTCGGCCGCGGTGAACCAGCGGTCGCGGTCGTTGTCCTTGTTGATCTGCTCGACCGTCTGGCCGGTCTGGTCGGCCGTCAGCTGGGTCAGCGTGCGCTTCATGTTGAGGATCAGCTCGGCCTGGATGGCGATGTCGCTCGCCGTGCCGCCGATGCCGCCGGAGGGCTGGTGCATCATGATCCGCGCGTGCGGGGTGGCGTACCGCTTGCCCTTGGCGCCCGAGGCGAGCAGGAACTGCCCCATCGAGGCGGCCAGGCCCATCGCCACGGTCGCGACGTCCGGCTGGACGTACTGCATCGTGTCGTAGATCGCCATGCCGGCCGTCACCGAGCCGCCGGGCGAGTTGATGTAGAGCCAGATGTCGCGCTCGGGGTCCTCGGCCGCCAGCAGCATCAGCTGCGCGCAGATGGCGTTGGCGTTCTCGTCGCGGACCTCGGCGCCCAGCCAGATGATCCGCTCGCGCAGGAGGCGCTGGTAGATCTGGTCGTCGAGGCCCATCGGCGAACCGCCGTTGCCGCGTGCCGTCGGGTCCGTAGCGCCGGGCCGGTGCTCGCTCACGCTCATCGCTCCATCCGCTCTGGCCGGGTGCACCCGGCCGATCCTGCGCCGGCGCCCCCGGGGGACGACGGCCTCGACGACCCTAGCGTCGGGGGGCGACGGTGCGTTCCGGGTCACCGCCGGTGTTCGCTGACGGCGCACGGTCACCCGCGCGCCGTCAACGGACCGGCGGGGCCGGGTCAGGCCTCGGGAGCGGCGGGGACCTGGTCGGCGTCGGCAGCCGGGGCGTCCGCGGCGGAGGCGTCCGCGGCGGAGGCGTCCGCGGCGGAGGCGTCCGCGGCGGCGGCCTTCGCGCGCGAGGCGCGCTTGGCGGGGGCCGGCGTCGCCTCGGCGTCGGCAGCCGGCGCGTCGGCAGCCGGCGCGTCCCCGGCCTCGGCGTCCGGAGCCGCCGCGTCCGCGGCGGGAGCGGCCTTCGCGCGGGAGGCCCGCTTCGCCGGAGCCGGCCTGGCCTCGGCGTCCGCGTCGTCGGCGGCGGGAGCGGCCTTGGCGCGCGACGCGCGCCGGGCGGGCGCGGGCGCCTCCTCGGCAGGAGCGGCGGCCTCGACGTCCGCCTCGACGGCCGGGACGCCGGCCTCGACCGGAGCGTCCACGGACGCGTCGACCGGGGCGTCGACCGGGGCGTCGACTGCACCGCCCTCGGCCTCGGCGGCGTCCGCGGAGCCCTCGGCCGTCGCGGCGGCGTCCTCCTCCTCGTCGCCGATCACGGCGCCGAGGTCCACCGGCGCGCCGGAGGCGTCGGTGACGCGAGCGCGCTCGAGGACGACGGACAGCGCCTTGCGGCGGGCGACCTCCGCCACGAGCGCGGGCACCTGGCCGGCCTGGTCCATCGCCTGCGCGAAGGCGTTCGCGTCCATGCCGTAGCGCGGGGCCTGCGCGACGATGTACTCGACGAGCTCGGCCTGGTTCACCGAGACCTGCTCCTCCTCGGCGATGGTGTCGAGCAGCAGCTGCGTGCGCAGCGCCTTGCGGGCCTCCTCGGTGACCTCGGCGCGGTGCTCGTCGTCCTCCAGGCGCGACTCGGCCTCGAGGTGGCGGTGCACCTCCTCCTCGACGACGCTCTCGGGCACGGGCACCTCGACGGCCTCGAGGAGGGCCTCGAGCACCTTGTCGCGCGCCTGCACGCCCTGCTCGAACTCCTTCTCCTGCTCGGCCTTGGCGCGCAGGTCCGCGCGCAGCTCCTCGAGCGTGTCGAACTCGCTGGCCAGCTGCGCGAAGTCGTCGTCGGCCTCGGGCAGCTCGCGCTCCTTGACCGACTGCACGGTCACGCGCACGGTGGCGTCCTCGCCCGCGTGCTCGCCGCCGGCCAGCGGAGCGGTGAAGGTGCGCTCCTCGCCGGCGGCGGCGCCCGTGATCGCCTCGTCCATGCCGGGGAGCATGGTGCCGGAGCCGACCTCGTAGGAGACGCCGCTCGCGGTGTCGATCTCCTCGTCGCCGATGGTGGCGGTCAGGTCGAGGGAGACGAAGTCGCCGGCCGCGACGGGGCGGTCGACGCCGACGAGGGTGCCGAAGCGCTGGCGCAGCTGCTGCAGCTGCGCGTCGACGTCCTCGTCGGAGACCGACACGTCGTCGACGCTCACGGCGATGCTGGAGTAGTCGGGCAGCTGCAGCGTCGGGCGGACGTCGACCTCGGCGGTGAAGCGCAGCTCGCCGCCGTCCGCCTCGGCCGGGATCTCGGTGACGTCGACCTGCGGCTGGCCCAGGGGCCGGACGGCGGTCTCCTGCACGGCCTGCTGGTACAGCTTGGGCAGCGCGTCGTTGATGGCCTCCTGCAGCACCACGCCGCGCCCGAAGCGCTGGTCGATGATGCGCGGGGGGACCTTGCCCTTGCGGAAGCCCGGCACCTGCACCTGCCCGGCGATCGTGCGGTAGGCGGCGTCCAGGCTCGGCTTCAGCTCGGCGAAGGGCACCTCGACGGTGAGCTTCACGCGCGTCGGGTTGATGGTCTCGACGTCGCTCTTCACAGCAGGTCGTCTCCAGGTCAGGGGTCGGGTCGGGGCGGTGCTCGCGGGGCACTCCCCGCGGTCGGGCGAGCGGACGGGCACCATCGCCGGCGCCGATGCTATCGCCGCGGGCCCGGGAGCCCGGCCCTCGCTGGGTCGGGGTACCCGGATTCGAACCGGGGGCCTTCCGCTCCCAAAGCGGACGCGCTACCAAGCTGCGCCACACCCCGCGGACCGGCGGCGGTGCTGCTGGTCCGCCCCGAAGGCTACGCGCTCGGCGCCCGCGGCGGGGGCGTCCGCCGCCGTCCCCGCGGCCGCGGCGGGACGGACGGCGCTCTCCGCTACGCTGCCGGGGCCGGCGTCCTCGGGCGTCCTCGCGGGTGTAGCTCAGTGGCAGAGCCCCAGTCTTCCAAACTGGCTACGCGGGTTCGATTCCCGTCACCCGCTCCCTGTCTGACCAGCATCTTCGCAGGTCAGAGGCCTGATCGGGCCGGACGAGCCAGTCCGGCGAGTGACCGCCAGAGACCCGGAACGACCCCTGTTCGCCAACGCCAAGGTCACGCCGAGGTCACGCGAGGCGTCGCAAAACGGCAGGTCACGGGTCGGTTCCGGACAGGTGCGCTTCGTCCGTCGGCTCGTCGCCGAGCGCCGCATCCGCCACGCCAAGGTCGGGCGGTACATCCGCTTCGACCGCCAGGACCTCGACGCGTTCCTGGCCGCCGGCGTCCGCGAACCCGTTGAACGATGACCAGGCGCCCGTCGTCCACAGGCAGGGTGTCCAGTCGTGGGCGGGCGCGCCCACACTGCGGCGATGTCCAGTCCTGAGGGCTCACGCGGCGCGCCGAAGGCCCGGCCGTCCGCCTTCGGGACCGTGGACAAGCTGCCCTCAGGTCGGTGGCGTGCCCGGTACGCCGCGCCGGACGGACGGCGGCGCAGCAGGACGTTCGCGACGAAGTCCGACGCGCGGGTCTGACTGGCCGCGGCGCAGGCGGACCTCGCTCGACGGGCGTGGCGGGCGCCCGAGGCCGGCCACCGGACGGTGGGTGCCTACGCGCACGACTACCTGCGACGAGCGGACCTGCGGGAGTCCACGCAGGCGCTGTACGCCGCGACGTGGCGGCTGCACTTGTCCGAGCGGTGGGCCGACGTCCCCGTCGGGCAAGTGACGCCGCACCTGGTGCGCACCTGGCACGAGGAGGCCGCCCGCAGCATCCGCCCCACGGCGCTGGTGCACGCCTACCGGCTGCTGCGGGCGCTTCTCGCCGTCGCCGTCGACGACGAGGCGATCGCCGTCAACCCCGCGCGGCTGCGCGGTGCAGGGACGGCCCGGTCGGCGCGGGCGTCGCGATCCTTGACCGCCGAGGAAGTGAGTGCCCTCGCGGACGCCGTCCCGCCGCGCTACCGGGCGCTCGTGCTCGTGATGGCGTACGGGGCCCTCCGGTTCGGCGAAGCGACGGCGCTGCGACGGTGCGACGTCAGCGCGGACGGCAGCCTCGTCACCGTGGAGCGCTCCGTCCGCTCGGTCGGCGGCCGGCAGATCGTCGGTCCGCCGAAGACGGACGCCGGCCGGCGCGCCGTCGCCCTCCCGCCGACCCTCGCCCGGACGCTTGCCCGACACCTCGAGGAGCACGTCGGTCAGGGGCCGGACGCCTTGGTCTTCAGCACCGGGACCGGTGGCTACCTGGCGCGGAGCGGCTGGACGGTGATGTTCCAGCGCGCCGTCTCGGCTTGCGGACTGCCGCCGGTGCGCTCGCACGAGCTGCGGCACACCGGCGCCACGCTGGCGGCCGCCACGGGGGCGACCACCGAAGAGCTCATGGCGCGCCTGGGTCACGCCTCCTCCGCTGCGGCGCTGCTGTACCAGCACGCCGCCAGCCACCGCGACGCCGAGATCGCCAGCGCGCTCGACGCACTGCTCGACGGGTCGAGCCGAACCCGCCGGAATCCGAGGTGACGTCCGCCTGACCGCTCACCGCTCGACGATGGCGCCGCGGATCCGCCGGGCGATGTCGTGGACCTCGTCGAGTTCACCGGCCGCGATGGCCATCGTGAGGTCGTACGCCTCGTCGTTGCTGAGGGTGAGCCGGTAGCCGTTGATGCCGAGGAACGCGATGCAACCCCCAAGGGCGAGCCGCTTGTCGCCGTCGACCAGGGGGTGGTTGCGGGCGAGGGAGTGCATCAGTGCAGCGGCCTTCTGGGAGAGGTCGTGATAGGCGTCCTCGCCCTGGACCGTGACTTGCGGCCGAGCGGCCGCGGCGGCCAGCAGCCCGTGGTCACGGACCTGCACCGAAGCGCCCGTGGCCCGCTCTGCCACGTGAAGCAGCTCCGCGGCGGTCAAGTAGATCACCGACCGAGCCGCTCCAGCGCCTCGGCGTACCGCGGCAACTCGGAGTCCAACACCTGGTCGAGGAGCTCAGCGCGACTGTGGCTCTCGATGTACTCGCGCACCGCATGGCGCACGACGTCCTGCATGGACCTGGACTCCAGTTCCGCGCGGCGGCGCAGGGCCTCGGTCTCGTCGTCACTGAGGCGCAAAGTCATGGGCACCAGAGCACGGTATCAACTTTGATACCGCCCTGGCCATGCTGTCGTCGCTCGGCGCGCTCAACACTCCGTCAGCCGGCGCGCGCTGCCCGCCTAGGGGCGGGTCAGGCGTCGCAGCCGCGCGCGGAGTGTGCGCTGCGCTCTCCGGAGCTCCTCAGCGCGCCGCTCGGCCGCCGCTAGTTCCTCGAGGCGTCGTATCGCCTCATCCATGGCCGCTCTGTACTGCTCGGCGTCGAAGGTGAAAGCCCCGACCTGGGAGAGGTCAGGCATCTGCTCGCCAGCTGTGTGCGCGTCCTCGCACCGCAGGTCCGTCCAGCTCACCACCTCACGTCCGGACGCAGGATCGGCCTCTCGGCCGACAGCGACCGTGAGAGCACCGCAGTACACGTCGGCGCACTCGGGACAGATGTACAGCGGCAGCCCCCCGGCTCCAGCACGTCCCAGGCGGGGTCACGGTCGGCCCGCCCCGCCGGCTGGCGCAAGGAGGACGCTGCTTCTGCTGGCCACGCGAGGTCCGCAACGCTGACGAACTCGAACGCGGCGAAGCCGTACGGCATCGGCAGGTCCAGGGCGAGGACCCGCTGCAGGACCGAGACGCCGTCGACCTCGAAGTGCAACTGCCCCAACGGCTCCGCGAGCCGCTCGTCGTACCGCGCGCGCGCCGTGAGCCCCGGGCTGCCTGGACGGGGTCGCCCGCTCTCTACGAGTTCCAGCCGGTTCGGCGCAGCAGCCACGCCCTCCATGATTCGTCAGGCGCCGACGGGAGTCACGCCGATACAGCGTGCGACCGGCCACGCGGGGCGCTGCTTTCGACGAGGATGCCGCAGATCGACGCCCGAGCGGCGGCACGTCCGACGACCCCGGCACCCAGGTCCCGCGAAGAGACCCGGTGCGCCGAGGAACTCGGCCGGACAGGCTGTCCACGCCCGTGCCGGTCCGTCTTCCCGAGGCCCTCCTGCGGCAGGTGCGTGAGCGGGCCGCCGCCGACGACCGCTCCCTGTCGCAGTGGATCCGGCGAGCCGTCGAGCACGAGATCGCCCGCACGAGCTGACCGGGCTCGCCGTCCGAGGCCGACGCGGCCGCGGAGCGGTCGCCGACCTGCCCGTCTTCCACACCGGCCACGCGGGTCCGATCTCCGTCACCCGCTCCCCTTGCGCTCGCGCGTCATCGGCTCCGGCGACCCGTTCCGGCGGATCCACCGGTTCCGGCACACCGGACCGCCCCCGGGTGCGAGCATGATCCGGTCCCGCCCGTCCAGCAGAGCGGCTGGCGGGACACCGCGCCCGGTGGGGCGCCTCAGCCGTCCGGCCCGCCGGCCCGGCTCCCGCCGCCCTCGCGCCGGTGGGCCGCCAGCAGCTGGTGCAGCACCGCCAGGGGGTCCTCCGCCGGCGCGGAGCCCGCGGCCCCGTCCGGGGAGGACGGGCGCTGCGCCCGCTGCAGGTCGTCGAGGCGCTCGACCAGGGCGTGGTCGAGGACGTCCTCCTGGGACCCGTCGAACGGCACCAGCCCCAGCAGGTAGGCCTCCAGCTCCAGCACGCCGGCCTGTCCGCCCAGGGCCAGGTAGTCGAGCCAGAGCTGCTCGAGGGTCAGCCCGGCGCGGCGGCGGGCTGCCTCCAGCGAGCGGTGGCGCGGCGGGGTCTGCATGGCGGCGGACCCGCCCTCACAGGTCGTGGGTGTTCCGGCGCCGGCCGATCACCGAGGCCACCAGCTCGCGGGCCACCTCGACCAGCTTGGTGTTCGAGCGCTGGGAGGCGCTGGACAGCATCGTGAACGCGGCGTCCTCATCGGGTGCTCCCTGGGCGATGAGCACCCCCTTGGCCTGCCCGATGACGTCCCGGGAACTCAGCGCCTCCTTCAGCTGCTCGGCGGTGCGCTGGACGCTCTCGTGGGAGGCGACGTTGGCCAGCAGCACCGACGCCTGCTCGGCGAACAGCCGCAGGACCGCCTCGTCGGCCTCGGTGTAGGCCCCCGTCGCGGTGGAGTAGGCCTTGAGCGCGCCGAGGCGCTGACCGCCCGCGACCAGCGGGGCGCTGAGCACCGAGCGCACTCCCGCCGGTGAGACCGCGGCGGCCCAGGCGGGCCAGCGCCCGTCGTGCTCGACGTCGTCGATGCGGACCAGCTGCCCGTACCGCCAGGCGCTCAGGCACGGCCCCTGGTCCAGCTCGTACTGCAGGGCGTCGGCGGCTTCGACCACCGGGTCGGTGGCCGCCGCGGTCCGCTTGCCCCTGTCGTCGACGAGCGTCACGCCGGCCCCTGCGGTCCTCGGGAGGGTCCGGGCGATCAGGGCGGTCACCAGGCCGACGGCGGTCTGCACCGTCTCGTGGGCGAGCAGGAGCCCCGACATGCGCGCCAGCGCCTCGGCCAGCTCGGGGCTGACCGGGTCGGCCCCGCTCGCTCCGGCGCTCGCCACCCCGGCGTCGTCCTGCCGGGCGCTGGTGCGGTCCTGACTCATCCTCGGCTCTCCTGCTCGGGTCGTGCCGTCGTCTGCGCTGTGCCGTGTTCTCGGCTGGTCTGGTCGGGGCCGGTCCGGCCGGGGCCGGTGGGGGCCGGTGGGGCGGGACGGGCGACGGCTACCGCGGGGTGGGCACGGGGCCCCGCTCGTGCCCGTCCGCGGCGGACCCGGGGTCGCCGAGCATCCGCTCCAGGACGTCGCGGATGACGCCGTAGCACTCGCAGCTGCCAGCAGCCAGCTGGTCCCGGTCCAGCACGGTCACCACGCCGCGGGAGTAGGTGATGGACCCGCTGTGCGCCAGGCGCCCGGCGACCTCGGTGACGCTGGCCCGGCGGACCCCGAGCATGTGGGCCAGGAACTCCTGCGTGAGGGCGAACCGGGGGCCGTCGACCCGGTCGGCGGTCATCAGCAGCCAGCGGCAGGCCCGCTGCTCGATCGAGTGCAGCCGGTTGCACGCCACGTTCTGCGCCATCTGGCTGACGATCGTCTGGGTGTAGCGCTGCAGGACGACGGTGAAGGGTCCGTCGGTGTCGGCCAGCACGTCGCGGAAGGTCTCGGCGTCCATGCGCAGCGCCCGTCCGGGCACCTGGGCGAAGGACCTCATCGGCAGGCTCTGCGCGCCGAGGAAGACCGGCAGCCCGACCACGCCCTCGCTGCCCACCGTGGCGACCTCGACCGTGGCCCCGTCGCTCATGGCGATCACCAGCGACGCGACCGCGGTGAGCGGGAAGTACACGTCCTGGATCGGCTCCTCGGCCTCGAAGAGCAGCTGGCGCACGCCGAGCTCGACCGGCTCCAGCCGCTCGGTGCACCGCTGGTACACCGGCTCGGGCAGGGCGGCCAGGAGCCGGTTGCGGCGCCCGTCCGCGCCGCGATCGTCCACGTCCACTCCGCTCTCCGCGATCAGCACCCAGCCGCCCGAGGCCACCGGTCGGCGCCGGCTCCTGCTGCTGTGCGCGCCAGCGTACGCTCAACTGCGTACGCTGGCGTACACAGGACGACGGGGGGCGGGGACCGGTCAGGAACCTGCAGCGGCGACGGAGCGGCTCGGGGTGCCCGGGGCGGCGCCGGCGGCCCGGTCCGACGCCAGCGGCTCGAAGCGGCGCAGCCGCAGGCTGTTGGAGACCACGAAGACCGACGAGAACGCCATCGCGGCACCGGCGATCATCGGGTCGAGCAGCCCCGCGGCCGCCAGCGGCAGGGCCGCGACGTTGTAGGCGAACGCCCAGAACAGGTTGCCCTTGATGGTGCCCAGGGTGCGGCGCGCCAGGCGGATGGCGTCCGCCGCGGCCCGCAGGTCACCGCGCACGAGCGTCAGGTCGCTGGCCTCGATGGCGACGTCGGTGCCGGTGCCCATCGCCAGGCCGAGGTCGGCCTGCGCCAGCGCCGCGGCGTCGTTGACCCCGTCGCCGACGACGGCCACCGTCCTGCCCTGCGCCTGCAGGCGCTCGACGACGTCGACCTTGCCCTGCGGCAGGACCCCGGCGATCACCTCGTCGATGCCCACCTGCGCGGCCACCGACCGGGCGACGGTCTCGTTGTCGCCCGTCAGGAGCACCGGGGTCAGACCCAGGTCGCGCAGCTGCCGGACCGCCTCGGCGGAGGTGTCCTTGACCGCGTCGGCGACCACGAGCACCCCGCGCGCCCGCCCGTCCCAGCCGACCGCGACCGCGGTCCTGCCCTCGGCCTCGGCGGCGGCCGCGGCCGCGGCCAGCTCGGGGGTCAGGTGCTGGGACCGGTCGGCCAGCAGCGCGGCGCGGCCGACGACCACGGCGCGGCGCCCGCCGTCCACCGCGACGACGCCCCGCACGCCCCGGCCCTCGACGTTGCCGAAGCCCTCGACCCGCGGCAGCGCGCCGACCCGCTCGGTCGCGGCCCGGGCGACCGCCTGCGCGATCGGGTGCTCGGAGGCGTCCTCCAGCGCACCCGCCAGGCGCAGCACCTCCTCGGCGTCCTCGCCCTCGGCGGGGACGACGTCGAGCAGAGTCATCCGCCCGGTGGTGACGGTGCCGGTCTTGTCCAGGACCACGGTGTCGATGCGCCGGGTGGTCTCCAGCACCTCCGGGCCCTTGAGGAGGATGCCGAGCTGGGCGCCTCGCCCGGTGCCGACCAGAAGGGCGGTCGGGGTGGCCAGGCCCAGGGCGCACGGGCAGGCGATGATCAGCACGGCGACCGCGGCGGTGAAGGCGGCCTCCACCCCCGCGCCGGCGAGGATCCAGAACCCGAGCGCGGCCACCGCCAGGGCGATGACGACCGGGACGAAGACGCCCGAGACCCGGTCGGCGAGGCGCTGGACCTCCGCCTTGCCGTTCTGGGCGTCCTCGACCAGCCGCGCCGTCCGGGCCAGCTGGGTGTCCGAGCCGATCCGGGTGGCCCGGACGACGATCCGGCCACCGGCGTTGACGGTGGCGCCGACCACGGCGTCGCCGGGAGCGACCTCGACCGGCACCGACTCCCCGGTCAGCATCGAGGCGTCCACGGCCGAGGAGCCCTCCGTGACGACGCCGTCGGTGGCGACCTTCTCCCCCGGTCGGACGACGAACAGGTCGCCTGCGGCGAGGGAGCCGACGGGGACGCGCTGCTCGCGGCCCTCGCGCAGGACGGAGACCTCCTTGGCGCCCATCTCCAGCAGGGCGCGCAGCGCGGCGCCGGCGCGCCGCCTGGAGCGGGCCTCGACGTACCGGCCGGCGAGGACGAAGACGGTGACCGCGGCGGCGACCTCGAGGTAGACCTCCGCTCCGTGGCCTCCGGAGCCGCTGGGGGAGGAGGGCGTCCGCACGCCCGGCACCCCCGCGCCGCCGAGGAGGAGGGCGTACAGGGACCAGCCGAAGGCGGCGGTCACCCCGAGGCTGACCAGGGTGTCCATGGTCGCGGTGCCGTGGCGCAGGTTGGTCCACGCCGCCCTGTGGAAGGGCCAGGCGCCCCAGACCACCACGGGAGCGGCCAGGACCAGCGAGAGCCACTGCCAGGAGGCGGACCGCAGCGCCGGGACCATCGCCAGAGCGATCACCGGCACGCCCAGCGCCGTGCAGACGAGCACGCGCCGGCGCAGGCTGCGCACCGGCGCGTCCTCGGCGGCCTGCGCGCCGGCCGCCGCGTCCTCCGCCCGAGGCGGCTGGAGCAGGGAAGCGGTGTAACCGGCCCTCTCCACCGCCGCCACCAGGTCCTCGCGGGACACTCCGTCGGCGCAGGTGACCTTCGCCTTCTCGGTGGCGTAGTTGACGGTCGCGCTGACCCCGTCGAGACGGTTCAGCCGCTTCTCGACGCGCGCGGCGCAGGAGGCGCACGTCATGCCGGTGATCGCGAGCTCGACCTCGTCCCCGCCGGCGGACGCCGCAGGGGGGGTGCTGTTCGTCGCGGAGCTCACGGGTCCTCCTCGGACTGGCTCGCAGCGGGTCGGTGGGCGCAGGTGGGGCGGATCGGGCGCCTCGAGCGCCGGGACCGGGTGCTACGCGCCGGCCACCTCGTAGCCGGCCTCCTCCACCGCGGCCCGCACGGCGGCGGCGTCGACGGGGGCGTCGCCGGTGACGGTCAGCCCACCGGTGGCCAGGTCGACGTCGACGCCGGTGACGCCGGGGACGGCGCTGACCTCCTCGGTCACCGAGCTCGCGCAGTGGCCGCAGGTCATGCCGACGACGGTGTAGGTGCTGGTGCTCATCTCGGTCGTGCTTCCTCTCGGTCGTGCCAGGGGTCGTGCCAGGGGTCTTGCCGGTGGTGCCGGTCGGGGTCAGGAGCGCACGAGGCGGGCGATGGCCGCGGAGGCCTCCTTGACCTTCTCCTCGGCCTCCGGGCCGCCGGTGGCGGCCGCCTGGACCACGCAGTGGCCCAGGTGCTCCTCGAGCAGGCCCAGGGCGACGGACTGCAGGGCCTTCGTCATCGCCGAGACCTGGGTGAGGATGTCGATGCAGTACTCCTCCTGCTCCACCATCCGCTGCAGCCCGCGCGCCTGGCCCTCGATGCGGCGCAGCCGCTTGAGGTGGTCGTCCTTGCGGTGGAGGTAGCCGTGCGCACCGGCCACGTCACCGGCCACGTCACCGGCCACGTCATCGGCCTCGTCACTGGCCCCATCGCTGGCCCCGTCGCTGGCCGCCATGCCGTCCTCCCCCGCCGCGGGTCCGCGCGTCACGCCGTCCAACAGGGTACCCGCCGGGGGTATTCCTCAGGCGGGTGCGGGGTCGTCCCGCTCGGCGTCGAGCAGCGCCTCCTGGAGGGCGAAGGTGGCGGCGTAGGCGCCGGCCCGGGCCAGGTCGCGCGCCCGTGCCCCGAGCCGGCGCGCGAGCCGGGCGAAGACCGGCGCGGGCAGGCTCGTCCTGAGCGCGGCCAAGTCGACGGCGGGGTCACCGGGCCCGCAGCCGTCCCAGTCCAGCACCCCGCACAGGTGGCCGTCGGTGGCGTCGACGCGCACGTCCTCCCCGCCCAGGTCCCCGTGCACCAGCGCGATCGGCGCCCTCCGGGCCGCGGCCGCGGCCCGGAGGGCGCCGATCGCGCCCGCTGCGCGTCCGGCTCCGCCAGCCGCGGCAGCACGCGGTGCTCGATCCTCGCGGCCAGGTCCTGCCAGTGCTGCACCCACCCGTCCTCGAGCGCGGAGCCGATCAGCAGCGGTTCCTGCCGGAGGCGCTCGAGCAGCTGCGCGAGGTCCTCGACCAGGCGGTGCACCGCCGGCTCGCCCAGCCGCGCCGCGGCGTGCACGCCGACGCCGGGCACGAACCGCAGCAGCAGGTGCGCTCGCCCGCCGCGCCCGTCCACGTCCGCGCCGAGGACCTCCGGAGCCGGCAGGCCCCGAGCGCGGGCCCGCTCCAGGCGTTCCCGGTCCTGCGCCAGCCGGGTGCGGGCGGCCGCGGTCCTGGGAAAGCGCCACACCAGGCCGGCAGCGGCGTCGACGAGCACGTCGCAGCTCTGCCCGGTGTGCAGCGACAGGCCGGCGGGCGACCTGCCGACGGCGGCCGCGCACTCGCTCAGGCGCGTCACGCCTCCAGCACGGCGGGCAGCGGGCCCGGGCGGGCGGGCGCCGCGCGAGGGGTGCCCTGGCAGTACCTGGCTCTCCCGGCGCCGCGGCGCCACGCTCCCCGCAGTCGTGCCGCGAGCGCCTCCCGCGGGCGCGGACCGTGCCGGGCACGACCGAGAAGGACAGGACCCCGATGACCGTCGCAGACCGCGGTGGGCGCCTGGGGCGTGGTGATCTCCACCGGCACCGCGTTCCTGCTCGGCGTCCTCGCCCTGCTCGGGTCGGCGTGCCCGCCGCAGCTGCGGGTGTTCCTGCTCGCCCTGGCGATCGCCGACGACGTCGGCGCGCCGACCGTGATCGCGCTCTTCTACACCGAGGACCTGCGCCTGGGCGCCCTGGCCGTGGCCGGGCTGGGGTTCGCGCTCATGTTCGCCCTGCGCTGGCTGCGGGTCTGGCGAGGACCGGCCTACCTGGTGCTCGCCGTCGTCGCGTGGGTGGCGCTGCACCCGTCCGGGGTGCACCCGACCCTGCTGGGGGTCGCCGTCGCGCTGGCCACCCCGGCGTACCACCCGCGGCGCGAGGAGGTCGAGGACGCCGCCCGGCGGGCCCGGGCCTACCTGCAGTCCCCCGACCCGGAGTACGCCGTCGCCGCGCAGCTGTCCATCGCCCGCTCGGTGCCCGCCAGCGAGCGGACGCAGCGGCTGTGGCAGCCGTGGACGAACACGGTCATCGTGCCGCTGTTCGCCCTGGCCAACGCCGGGGTGCCGCTGACCGGGGAGACCCTGCGCGCGGCGGCGACCCCACCGGTCACCCTCGGTGTGATCGCCGGCCTGGTCCTGGGCGAGCTCGTCGGCGTCCTGCTCGGCACCGGCCTGGCGGTGCGCCTGCGCCTGGGGGACCTCGCCCCGGGTCTGACCCGGCTGGACCTGGCCGGTGGCGCGGCGCTGTCGGGCATCGGGTCCACCATCTCGTTGTTCATCGTCGACCTCGCCCCCTCCGGCTCCTCGACCCAGCAGGCCCTGGCCGACCAGGCGCGGGTCGGCATCCTGGCCGCCACGGTGCTCGCCACGGTGCTCGGCGCGGCGGTCCTGCGCCTGGACGCCCACCGCGCGGGCGGGGCCGGCGAGGCTGGCGACCACCGACCTGCTCGAGCACGCCGCGGCGATCGGTCTGGACGTCGCCCGCTTCTCCCGCGACCTCGGCTCCGGCCGGTACGCCCGGCGCGTGCGGCACGACGCGGAGTCCGCCCGGGCCAGCGGGGTCACCAGCACCTCGACCTTCTTCGTCGACGGGCGCCGGCACACCGGCCCGCACGACGCGGACACCCTCACGGCCGCGCTGCTCGCCGGCGCGCAGGAGGGCAGCGGCCCGGAACCGTCCGCAGGCGCGGCCGCGAGCCCCGCGCCGGCCCGGGACGAGCTGGCCTGGGGCCAGCTCGGGGCGCTGCCGGACCTGCCCGAGGACCTGCCGGAGACCCCGGACCGCGGCGGTGACCACCCGCGGCTGACCGACGACCAGCTGGCCCGGCCGGCGCGCGCCGGCGCCCGCCGGCGGGTCGCCCGCGGCGACGTGCTGTACCGGCCCGGCGACCCCGGCTACGACTTCCACGTCGTCCTGTCCGGCGCCGTCGCGGTCGTCGGCCGCCCCGGAGGCGGAGGGGGCGAGCCGGTCGTCCGGGTGCACGGGGCGCGCCGCTTCCTCGGGTCCCTCGACCTGTTCGGCGACCGACGCGTGGTGCGTACCGCGGTGGTCGTCCGCGCCGGTGAGGTGCTGCGCCTGACCGTCGAGCAGCTGCGCGCGGTCTTCGCCCAGGACGCCGAGCTGCGGGAGCTGGTGCAGCGGGCCTTCCTCGTGCGCCACGCCACCGGGGTGGAGCTGGCCGCCGACCTGCGCGTCATCGGGCGCTCCGGCAGCCCGGAGGTGCACCGGCTGCACGCGTGGGCCGACGCGCACGGCCTGACGGCCTCGGTCGTCGACGCGGACGGCGACGCGGACGGCGACGCGGACGGCGACGTGGACGGCGACGTGGACGGCGACCAGGTCCTGGCCGAGCTCGGCGTCTGCGAGGCCGACCTGCCCGTCGTCCTCACGCGGTCGGGCCGGGTGCTGCACTCCCCCGACGACGGCGAGCTGACCCGGGCCCTGGCGCCGGGGACCTGACCGGGCGCGCCGGGCGCGCGGCCGGGCGCGCGGGTGCCCGGCCACCGGCTCCCCCGGGAACCGGTGGCCGGGCGGCTGGGGGCGCTCAGCGCTGGGCGAGCCCGATCGCCAGGTCGGTGACCGGGGTGCGGAAGCCGCCGCGGTCGGTGGCCCGCCCGGTGGGCAGGTCCACCGCGTACAGGCGGCTGGAGCCGCCGACGGTCAGGGTCGCCCAGCCCTCGACGGCGGTGGTGCGCCCGTCCCGCACGGTGCTGTAGATGTCGAACCCGGCGTCCGGCCCGGCGTCGACGCGCAGCCTGCCGGTCGCCGACAGCGTGCCGGCGTTGGCCGGGACCTGGAGGGCGACCTGGTCCATCGCCGTGTCGAGGTCGTACAGGGTGGTCGCCGTGTCGGCGCTGAGGTCGTTGTTGGTGTAGGCCGAGCCGCTGATGCCCGTGGCCGGCGCGCCGTCGTAGGTCAGCCGGCCGTCCACGACGGTGGCGGCGGTCGGGCTCGGGGCGTCGGCGGTGCCGCCGGCGAAGGGCTGGCGCAGGTTCTGCCCCGTGTCGCTGGTGATGCGCAGGGCGTTGGCGGCGGGGTTGAAGTCCACGCCGAAGTTCCTGCCCTCCAGGGCGACGCTGAGCTGGCCGACCTTCCTCGCGGCGGCGTCCCGGTCCCCGAGCAGGTAGATGCCGCCCCGCTCCCCGACGCCGTACAGCTTGCCGTTCTGCACCCGGTAGTCGATGCCCACCAGGCGGGTGTCGCCCTGCAGGCCCTTGACGTCGCCGATCCGCTGGGCGCTGCCGGGGTCGGTGGTCGTGAAGGCGACGAGGCCCTTGCCCCCGTCGCTGAGGCCGACGGCGGCGAGCCCGTACCCGCTGCTGTCGCCGTACCCCCCGCCGCCGTAGCTGCCGGTGCTGTAGCTGCCGGTGCTGTAGCTGCTGGTGCGCTGGCCGTCGGCGGAGGCGGTCGCGGGAGCGAGGACGGCGACGGCGAGCAGGGCCGTGGTGACGGCGGTCGTGGTGCGGGCGGTGCGGCGCATGGTTCCTCCACAGGGGTGTTCGCAACCGGTGGCTGCGTGCCGCACGGGTGCGACACGCAGGACTACGCCGATCGGGCGGCCGGTGTTCACCCTTCGTGGTGGTTCATCCCGATGAATAGCGGCCGCCCGCGCGGCGTACCCCCGAGGCGCGACCCGTCACCGAGGCGGGAGGCCCGTGGCCGAGCGCACCAGGACCACCGCGGGCGGCGGGATCCGGGGCCGGTACCGTGCTCGGCGGACGCCGGGGTCCGCCGGCAGCCGGGAGGGCCTCGTGTCGTTCAGCATCGAGGAGGCGTACCGGGACCACGGCGCGGAGCTGTTCCGGTTCGCGGCGAACGCCCTGAGCGACCGGGCCGACGCCGAGGAGCTGGTGCAGGAGGTCTTCACCCGCGCCTGGCGCTCCGCGGCGCAGTTCGACCCGGCGCGCGCGTCGCTGCGCACGTGGCTCTTCGCCATCGCCCGCAACCTGGCGCTCGACGTCCACCGCGCCCGCGGCCGCCGGCCGCAGCGGGCCGGCGAGGCGCCCGAGGACGCCGGCCCGGCGGCGGCCGGGCCCGAGGAGGACGTGGTGGGGCGCCTGCAGGTGGTCGAGGCCCTGGCGCGCCTGTCCCCGGAGCACCGCCAGGTGGTGGTCGCGGTGCACCTGGAGGGCCGCACGTACGCCGAGCTGGCGCAGCAGACCGGTGTGGCCGTGGCGACGCTGCGCACGCGGATGTACTACGGGCTGCGCGCGATGCGCTCGGTGCTCGACGAGGCGGGAGGGGAGGCTGATGGGTGAGGACCGGCGCGAGGAGCTGCTCGGCGCGGCCCTGGGCGGTGACCTCGACCCCTCGGAGCGCGCCGAGCTGGACGCCCTCCTGAGCGCGGACCCCTCCGCCCGCGAGGAGCTGGAGCGCTCCCGCGCGCTCGTGCGCGAGCTCGGCGCCGCGAGGACGGCGCACGGACGCCACGGGAGCCCGTGGTCCGACGCCGCCCCGCCCGACTCCCTGCGCCAGCGCGTGGTGGACGCCGCCCGGACCGGGGCGCCACCCCCCGCACCGGCGCCGTCCTCGGCACCGGTGCCGTCCTCCGCACCGGTGCCGTCCTCGGCACCGGCGCCGTCCTCGGCACCGGTGCTGCCGCGCCAGCGGCGGGCGCTGGCCCCGGCCCTGGCCGCGTGCGTCGTGGCGCTGCTGCTGGGCGCCGGCGGCGGGTTCGGCCTGGCGCGCTGGCTGGAGCGGCCCGAGCAGGGTGCGCCGGGGGTCCTGGGCGCCTCCGAGCCGATCGCCTTCGCCGGCGAGCCCGAGGGGGTCAGCGTCTCCGCCGCCGTCGTCGCGCACACCTGGGGCACCGAGACGGCCTTCGACGCCGTCTCCGGCCTGACGCCCGGCGAGACCTACCGGGTCGTGCTCGTCGCCGAGGACGGCACGCAGGTGCCGACGGGCTCCTTCGAGGCCGTCGCCGGGGTGGTGGAGTGCCGGATGACGAGCGCGGTGATGCGCCCGGACGTGCGGGCGGTGTCCGTGCTGGGCGCCGACGGCGCGGAGGTGATGACCGCGGCGCTGCCGCCGGTGGCGGCGCCGTCCTGACCGGGATCAGCGCAGGGCGGCGGCCGCGGCCGCCGCCGCGAGCCCGACGCTGTTGGTGCCCAGGTGCAGCCCCACCGGCGCCAGGAGGCTGCTGCTGCGCTGCCGCAGCCAGCCGAGGGCCAGGCCGCCGGCCGCGGTGACGAGCACCACCCCCACCACCGACAGGACGCGCGGGAGCGGGAACGCGGCCGGGACGGGCACCCCCGCGGCCGAGCTGAGGTGCCACAGACCGAAGACCGCGGAGGTCACCGCCAGCGCGCGCCCGGGCGGCAGCACCCGCTGCGCCGTGGCGAGCAGCACCCCGCGGAAGGCGACCTCCTCCCACAGCACGGTCCCCAGCGGGATCAGGACCAGGGCCCGCACGGCGACCTCCCCGGGCGACAGCGCGTCCACGCGCGGGTCCGCCAGCCCGGCGCGCAGGGCGGGCACGGCCAGCACGAGGCCGTAGCCGAGGACGACGACGCCCAGGGCGCCGGCTCCCCAGCGCGCGCCCCTGCCCCACGTCGACGGGTGCAGCCCGAGCTCGGCGCGGGTCAGCCCCGCGCAGCGCGCGGCCAGCAGCAGCACCGCGGTGGCCGCGACGGCGCTCAGCGTCCGCCGTCCGGCGCCCGGCGGCAGGTGCGGGACGACGACGTTGCTCCACCCCAGCAGGCCGAGGGACAGGGCGGCCAGGGGCGCCCAGCGCCGCGCGCCGCCCGCCTCCGAGGCGGCGCCGGGCCCGCGCCGCCTCACAGGACGCCGCCTCACAGGACGCCGGAGGCGGTGAGGACCTGCCGGACCCGGGCGGTGTCGTCCTCGCCCCACCCGGGCGGGGCCGCCACCGCGACCCAGCCGTCGAGGATCGCGTCGTCGTACCGGTGCCCGTGCCCGTCGGGGACGTCCTGGGCGTGCGCGAGGTCCGTCGAGACCTGCCAGAAGGTCACGACCGGGTACCAGGCCATGGCGGGCGGCACGTCGCTGCCGCGCGGCTCGGCCAGCCAGTCGGGCCTGGTGAGCAGCAGCTCCGGGGACCACCACACGATCGGGTCGGAGGGGTGCTGCAGGTACAGCACCCGCGGCTCCAGCCACGGGGTGGGCGGCTGCGCCGCGACGTCGTCGCCGTCCCCGTCGAAGCGGACGACGAGACCGCTGGCGTACACCGGCTGCACCTCGCGGCTGCCGGGGTCGCGCCGCTGCACCAGCGCCGACCACACCCGGTTGGCGTTCGGCGGCCCGACCCACAGCACCCCGTCGGCCTGGGCGCGCAGGTCGGCGAGGGAGCTGAACGCGAACTCCGAGCCGTGCGAGCCGAGGCTCTCGCCGTACACCAGGACCCGGGGGCGCTGGTCCTCCGGCAGCTCCTGCACGCGGGCGGAGACGGCGTCGAAGACCAGGCGGCCCGCCTCCTCCGCGCGCGAGCGGTCGACGACGAACAAGAGCCAGCTGGGCAGGTAGGAGTACTGGGTCGCCACGAGCGCGGTGTCCCCGCCGTGGAGCAGCTCCACGCTGTCGGAGGCGGCCTCGTTGACCCATCCCGTGGTCGTCTGGTCCACGTCCATCAGCGCCGCGACCTGCCGCTGCCACCGCGCCGAGGCCACCAGCCCGCCCACCGCCAGCGCCAGCGCGGCGCCGGCGAGCACCGCCCAGCCCACCCGGCCCGCTCCTGGCGGCAGCCGGCGGCGCACACGCTCCTCCAGGCGGCGCCAGCGCTGCGAGCGCCGCACCAGCCAGGCCGCGGCGACCCCGATGCCGTAGCCGGCGGCCGCGGACAGGCCCGAGGCGACGCCCTGGAACAGCCAGTCGCGGGGCACCAGGGACGGCGTCATGGCGAGCACCGCGAACAGCGTCCCGACGGCCAGGCCCACCGGGTGCACGGCCGGTCGGCGCGCGCCTCGCCCGGCCGGGGCCAAAAGGGGCGCCCGGACGCCGGCGGGGGACGCGCCGCTGCGCAGGGCCGCGGAACGGCCAGCCACTCCGGTCCCTCCGGCTCCTCGACGGCGACCCGGGGCACCAGCCTCGCGGGAGCCGGCGCCGCGCGCCGTCCCCGCAGCGGCGCACGGGCTCACCTGCAGCCGCCCCGCCGAGCTGGCCGACCTCGTGCGGGCCTTCACCCTCCTCGACGCAGCGCATCCACCACGGGCCGCTGGGTAGTCGAGGACGAGCCCGGGAGCCGCCCTCGAGGGTCCCGGCCGGCCCCTGGAGGAACCGTGCCCGTCCCGCTGCGTCCCCCGCACGAGCAGGTCGTCGTCCTCGCCGCCCGCAACGAGGAGGCCCTGGCCCAGGTCGCGCAGGAGATCCGCTCCGCCGGCGGCAGGGCCGTGCACGTGGCCGCCGACGTCGGGCGCGAGGAGGACGTGGCGCGCATCGCCGCCACCGCGGTGGCGGAGTTCGGCCGCTTCGACACGTGGGCGAACGTCGCCGGGGTCTCGATCTTCGGCCACATGGACCGGGTGTCCACCGAGGACATGCGCCGGATGTTCGACACCACCTACTGGGGCGTGGTGCACGGGTCACGGGCGGCGATCGAGCACTACCGCGGGCGCACCGCGCCCGGCGGGGCGATCGTCAACGTCGGCAGCATGTTCGGCGACCGCGCCACCCCGCTGCAGTCGACCTGCGCCAGCGCCGAGTTCGCCGTCCACGGCCTCACCGAGGCGATGCGGGTGGAGCTGGCGGCCGAGGGCCTGCCGATCTCGGTGACGCTGCTGCACCCCGGCCGCATCGACACGCCGTACAACGAGCACGCGCAGAGCTACACGGACCGGCAGCCGGCCCACCGCGGCATGATCTACGCCCCGGAGGCGGTCGCCGAGGCGATCCTGCACGCCGCCGAGCACCCCGTGCGCGACCTGTACATCGGCGGCCAGGTCAAGGCCGCGGTCGTGGCGACGCGCCTGGCGCCGCGCCTGGTGGACCGGGTGATGCGGCGCTACATGCACACCTCGCAGCTGGCGGACCGGCCCTCGCGGCGCACCGGCGACAGCGCCCTGCACCAGCCGGGCTACGGCCTGCACGAGCGCGGCACCCACCAGGGCCGCCTGTACCGCTCCCGCAGCTACTACCTCAAGCTCGAGGAGCACCCGCGGGCCGTCACCACGGCCGTCGTCGGGGCGGGCGCCGCCCTCGCGGGTCTGCGCCCGGCCCGCCGGCTGCTGCGGGCCGCCGGGCGCTGAGGCCGCGAGGGGCGGGCGCGGCGCGCCGCCGCGGACGCCGTGAGCAGCCGCGTCCTGGCAGCCGCCGTCGCCGCCGGGGCGGTCGCCGTGGTCGGGTGGCCGCTGGGCGGGATCCTGGCGCGCACGGCGCTCAGCCCGCGGCAGCGGGCGCGACCCGGCACCGGCGCCGTCGTCGTCCTCGGTTCCACCCTGCAGGACGGCGCCGTCCCCCCGGTGCTCGCCAGCCGCCTGCAGCGCGCCGCCGCCGTCTACCGGGAGGCGGCCGCGGCCGGACGACCGCCGCTCGTGGTCGCCTCCGGGGGCGGCGACGGCGCGACCTCGGAGGCCTCCGCCATGGCCGCCGCCCTCGTGGGCCTCGGGGTCCCGGTCGAGCGCCTGGTGCTGGAGGAGGTCTCGACCACCACCCGGGAGAACCTCGCCGAGAGCGCGGCGCTGCTGGCCCGGCGCGCCGGGGCGCCGCGCGCCGTGGTGGTCACGAGCGACTTCCACGTCTGGCGCACCGCCGCCCTCGCCCGCCGCGCGGGCCTGCGCGCGCAGGTGCTCGGCGCGCCGACGCCGGCGCGCTCCCTGCCGCGGGCGCTGCTGCGCGAGTCCGCGCTGGTGCTGGGCTCGCAGCGCTGGAGCGTCGCGGCGGCGGGTGCCCCGCTCGCCGCGACCGCCGCGCACGCCGCCGTGTGCGCCGCCGTCCGGCGCCCGCCGGGAGGACGGCGCCCGCCGCGGGCGTGACGCGCGCCGTGGCGGTTTGACGAGGGCGACGCGCTCGGCTTCACTCAGCCTCGACCATCCCGAGCGGCCGAGAGACCTGGCTCGACGACGCCGCAGCAACCACCCGCCCCGACCGGGGCGGGCCGGTGCTACCGCCAGGACCGATGGAGGCTCCTGTGCGCTGCTGCGTGACCGTCCCGCTGACCCGACGCGTCCGCGTCGACCTGCTGCGCACCGCCAGCGACCTCTGTCGCGGCTGACCTCCCCCTGACGCCCGGGCGCCGACCGCTGCGCGCCCGCCGCCAGACCCTCCCCTCCGCGGGCCCGAGCGCGGCCCGCGGTCCCGTGCGCGCCCGCAGGAGAGCATCCGTGTCCACCACCCTGGCCCCGCCCCGCACCAGCTCCGCCGCCGGCGTGCGGCTGCGCGGGGTCGGGCGCACCTTCGGCGCCCGCAGCGCCGCGCGAGGCGACGGGCACGTCGTGCTGCGCGACGTCGACCTCGACGTCGCGCCGGGCGAGATCGTCGCCGTCCTCGGCCCGTCCGGGTGCGGCAAGTCCACGCTGCTGCGCGCGGTGGCCGGCCTCGACGCCCCCAGCCGCGGCGAGGTGCTCGTGGACGGCGCCCCGGTGCGCGGGATCGAGCCCCGCGCCGCCGTCGCCTTCCAGGAGCCGCGGCTGCTGCCCTGGCGCAGCCTGGCCGGCAACGTCGCGCTCGGCCTGCCGCGCGGCACCTCCCGGGCCGCCGGGCGCGAGCGCGTCGCCGAGCTGCTCGGCCTCGTGGGCCTGGCCGACTTCGCCGGCCACCGCCCGCGCAGCGTCTCCGGCGGCATGGCGCAGCGGGTCGCGCTCGCGCGGGCCCTGGCGCGCCGCCCCGGGGTGCTCGTGCTCGACGAGCCCTTCGCCGCCCTCGACGCCCTGACCCGCCTGAAGATGCAGGACCTCCTGCTCGACGTGCTGGCGGCCGCGCCCACGACGGTGCTGCTGGTCACGCACGACGTCGAGGAGGCCCTGCACCTGGCCGACCGCGTCGTCGTCCTCGGCGCCCCGGACGACGGGCGCGGGCCCGGCGCGGGCGTGCGCACGACCGTCCGCGTGCCCGGGCAGCGCCCCCGCGACCGCGGCGACGCGCGCCTGGCCGCCCTGCGCGCGGACCTGCTCGCCCAGCTCGGCGTCCCGCGCGCCTGAGCCGGCCCCGATCCCCCTCCCCCCTCTCCGACAGGAACACCATGAGCCTGCGCACCGCCCTCACCTCCTCGACCGCCCTGGCCGCCCTGGCCGCCTCCTCCCTGCTGCTGACCGGCTGCGCCGCCGGCGAGGACGCCGCCCCGGCCCCCGCCGCGGACGGCGCCAGCAGCAGCGGCGGGGGCGTGGACCCGGCGTGCTCGACCCTCACCGTCGACTTCGCCACCTACAACCCCCTCTCCCTGGTCGTCCGCGACCAGGGCTGGCTCGAGGCCGCCCTCGCCGAGGACGGAGGGACCGTGGAGTGGGTGCAGTCCGCGGGCAGCAACAAGGCCAACGAGGCGCTGCGGGCCGGCGCGATCGACGTCGGCTCCACCGCGGGCTCGGCCGCGCTGCTGGCCCGCTCCAACGGCTCGCCGATCAGGACGGTCGACGTCTTCAGCCAGCCCGAGTGGTCCGCGCTCGTGGTGCGCGGGGACTCCGACATCGACGGCGTGGAGGACCTGCGCGGACGCTCGGTGGCCGCGACCACCGGCACCGACCCGTACTTCTTCCTCCTGCAGGCGCTGGAGACCGCGGGCCTGTCGCCGTCGGACGTGACGCTGCAGAACCTCCAGCACGCCGACGGGCGCACCGCGCTGGACACCGGGCAGGTCGACGCCTGGGCGGGCCTGGACCCGATCATGGCCGCGGCCGAGGCGGAGAGCGGCGACCGGCTGGTCTACCGCAACGTCGACTTCAACACCTACGGGTTCCTCAACGCCACCGAGGAGTTCCTCTCCACGTGCCCCGAGCAGGCGCAGACCGTCGTCGACGCCTACGAGCACGCGCGGGCGTGGGCGCAGGAGAACCCGCAGGAGACCGCGAGCGTCCTCGCCGAGGTGGCCGGCATCGACCCGGCCGTGGCGACGGCGACGCTGGAGCGCACGACGCTGGACGTCGACCCGGTGCCGGGCGAGGCCCAACGCGCCGTCCTGGAGCGCGTCGGCCCGATCTTCGTCACCAACGGCGACGTGCCGAGCCAGGAGCAGATCGACGAGGCGCTGGACACCCTGTTCGAGACCACCTACGTCGAGGCCGCCGACCCGGAGGCCTTCGCCGCCGAGCACGCGGGCCACTCCTCGTGAGCACCGGCCGGACGAGCGCCGACACCGACCGGGTCGACACCGCGCGGTGGGCGGGTCTGGTCCGGCGCAGCATCCCGCTGCCCGGATCGGACGTGCCGGGCACGATCCCGCCCCCGCCGAGCGAGGGCGCGCGCCGCCGGGGTGCGCGCAGGGCCGCCCTCGGCGCCGTCCTGCCGCTGCTGCTCCTGCTGGCCTGGGAGCTGGTCACCCGCGCCGGGGTCTTCTCCCCCGTGCAGCTGCCGGGCCCGGCGGCCGTGGTGCGCGCCGGCGTGGACCTGGTCACGCGGGGCCTGCTGCTGCCCTACGTCGGCATCTCCGTGCAGCGGGTGTTGGTCGGCTTCGCCGTCGGCGCGGCCCTGGGCCTGGCGGTCGGCGCGCTCGTCGGCCTGTCCAGGCCGGCCGACGTCCTGCTCGGGCCGACGATCGGCGGGGTGCGCGCCGTGCCCTCGCTGGCGTGGGTGCCGCTGCTCATCCTGTGGCAGGGCATCGGGGAGGACTCGAAGACGACGCTCATCGCCATCGGCGCCTTCTTCCCCGTCTACACCACCGCGGCCTCCGCGCTGCGCCACGTCGACCGCCAGCTCGTCGAGGCCGGCCGCGCGTTCGGGCTGCGCGGCCTGCGGCTGCTGGGCGCCGTCCAGCTGCCCGCCGCCGTGCCCGGCGTCCTCGCCGGCCTGCGCCTGGCCCTGGCCCAGGGCTGGCTCTTCCTCGTGGCGGCCGAGCTCATCGCGTCCTCGATGGGCCTGGGCTTCCTGCTGCAGGACAGCCAGAACAACGGGCGCACCGACCGGATCCTGCTGGCGATCATCCTGCTGGCGGTGCTGGGCAAGCTCAGCGACGCGGTCATCGGCCTCTTCGAGCGCTGGGCGCTGCGGAGGTGGGCGTGAGCACCCTCGGCAGCGACGCGCTGACCACCCTGCTCGACGAGCAGCGCACCTTCGCCCCGCCGCCGGAGCTGGCGGCCGCGGCGAACCTCGGCCCGGAGGCGCACGAGCGCGCCGCCGCGGACCCGGAGGCGTTCTGGGCCGAGCAGGCGCAGCGCCTGAGCTGGGAGGCGCCCTGGCACACGGTGCTCGACTGGCGCCCGGCCGTGCCCGTCGACGACGCCTGCGAGAACGGCTGCGAGGACGGCGACCTGACCGTGCCGTCCGCGCGGTGGTTCCTCGGCGGGCGCCTGAACGCGGCCGTGAACTGCGTGGACCGGCACGTGGCCGCCGGGCACGGGGACCGCGTCGCGGTGCACTTCGAGGGCGAGCCGGGCGACCGGCGCACGATCACGTACGCGGACCTGCTCGCCGAGGTCTGCCGCGCCGCCAACGCTCTGACCGACCTCGGTGTGCGTCCCGGCGACCGCGTCGTCCTGTACATGCCCGTCATCCCCGAGACGCTGGTGGCGATCCTCGCGGTGGCGCGGATCGGGGCCGTGCACTCCCTCGTCTTCGGCGGGTTCTCCGCCGAGGCGCTGCGCTTCCGCGTCGCCGACACCGGCGCGAAGGTCGTCGTCACCACCGACGGGCAGTTCCGCCGCGGTCGCGCGGTCGGGGTCAAGGCCACCGTCGACGAGGCGGTGGCGGGCCTGCCGGACCTCGAGCACGTCCTCGTGGTGCGGCGCACCGGCGACGCCCTGGACGCGCCACCGCCGTGGACGCCGGGCCGGGACGCGTGGTGGCACGAGAGCGTGGGCCGGGCGGACGCCGTCCACGAGGCGGCGGCGTTCGACGCCGAGCACCCGCTGTTCGTCATCTACACCTCCGGCTCCACGGGCAGGCCCAAGGGGCTGCTGCACACCACCGGCGGGTACCTGACCCACGCGTCCTACGCGCACTGGGCGCACTTCGACGCCAAGCCCGCCACCGACGTCCACTGGTGCACCGCCGACCTCGCGTGGGTCACCGCGCACACCTTCGCGGTCTACGGGCCGCTGACCAACGGCGTGACGCAGGTGATGTACGAGGGCACCCCGGACACCCCGCACCGCGGGCGGCACTTCGAGGTGATCGAGCGGTACGGGGTGACGACGTACTACACGGCGCCGACGCTGGTGCGGACGTTCATGGCGTGGGGCCCCGAGGTGCCCGCGGGCCACGACCTGTCCAGCGTGCGGCTGCTGGGCAGCGTCGGGGAGCCGATCAACCCCGAGGCGTGGGTGTGGTTCCGCGAGCACGTCGGCGGCGGGCGCGCACCGGTGGTCGACACGTGGTGGCAGTCCGAGACCGGCGCGACCGTGGTCGCGCCGCTGCCGGGCTCGACCGTGCTCAAGCCCGGCTCGGCGACCCGCCCGCTGCCGGGCCTGGACGCCGCGGTCGTCGACGGCTCCGGGCGCGAGGTCTCCCCCGGCGAGGGCGGGTACCTCGTCATCCGCCGCCCCTGGCCCGGCATGGCCCGCACGGTGTGGGGGGACCCGGAGCGCTACCGCGACTCCTACTGGCGCCGGTTCGCCGCGCAGGGCTGGTACACCGCCGGGGACGGCGCCCGCTACGACGCCGACCGCTACCTGTGGCTGCTGGGGCGCCTGGACGACGTGGTCAACGTCTCCGGGCACCGGATGTCGACCTCGGAGGTGGAGTCCGCGCTCGTGGCGCACCCGCAGGTCGCCGAGGCCGGCGTCGTCGGCGTGCCCGACGAGCGCACCGGGCAGGCGATCGCGGCCTTCGTCGTCCCCACCCGGCGCGAGGCGCTGGAGGCGGACCCGGCCGAGCGGGCGGCGCTGGAGGCCGAGCTGCGCGCCCAGGTCGCCTCGGTGATCGGACCGGTCGCGAAGCCGCGCGACGTCGTCCTCGTCGCCGACCTGCCCAAGACCCGGTCGGGGAAGATCGTGCGCCGGCTGCTGGGCGACCTGCTCGTCGGCCGCGACGTCGGCGACACCACCTCCCTGCAGGACGAGGCGGCGCTGAGCGCCGTCGAGGACGCCCTGCGCCGCAGACCGACCCGGAGCGGAGGATGACTCCCGTGACCGACGACGTTCTTCCTCCCGTGAGCGACCAGACCAGCGACGGGCGCCCCGAGCGGCCCAGCGACCGGACCTTCGGCTTCCGCACCCGCGCCCTGCACGCGGGCGGCACCCCCGACTCCGCCACCGGTGCGCGGGCGGTGCCGATCTACCAGAGCACGAGCTTCGTCTTCGAGGACACCGACGACGCGGCCAACCTGTTCAGCCTGCAGAAGTACGGCAACATCTACAGCCGCCTGGCCAACCCGACGGTCGCGGCCTTCGAGGAGCGCATCGCCTCCCTCGAGGGCGGAATCGGCGCGGTGGCCACGGCGTCCGGCATGTCGGCGGAGTTCGTCACCTTCGCCGCCCTGGCCGGGGCCGGTGACCACGTCGTGGCCGGCAGCCAGCTCTACGGCGGCACCGTCACGCTGCTCGACGTCACGATGCGCCGGTTCGGCGTCGACACCACGTTCGTGCCCGGCACCGACCCGAAGGACTTCGAGGCCGCGATCCGCCCGACCACGAAGGCGATCTACAGCGAGGTCGTGGCCAACCCCTCCGGGGAGGTCGCCGACATCGCCGGGCTGGCCGAGGTCGCGCACCGCAACGGGCTGCCGCTGGTGCTCGACGCGACGCTGTCGACGCCGTACCTGGTGCGCCCGATCGAGCACGGCGCCGACATCGTCATCCACTCGGCGACGAAGTTCCTCGGCGGGCACGGGACGACGCTGGGCGGCGTGGTCGTGGAGGCCGGCACCTTCGACTGGGGCAGCGGCCGCTTCCCGCAGATGACCGAGCCGGTGCCCTCCTACAACGGCATCCGGTGGTGGCAGAACTTCGGGGAGTACGGGTTCCTCACCAAGCTGCGCTCCGAGCAGCTGCGCGACACCGGCCCTACGCTCTCCGCGCAGTCGGCGTTCCAGCTGCTGCAGGGCGTGGAGACGCTGCCCTTCCGCATGGAGGCGCACCTGGCCAACGCGCGCGGCGTCGCCGAGTGGCTGGCGCGCGACCCGCGCGTGTCGTACGTCAGCTGGGCGGGCCTGCCCTCGCACCCGCACCACGAGCGCGCCAAGCGCTACCTGCCCCTCGGGCCCGGGTCGGTGTTCTCCTTCGGCGTCGTCGGCGGGCGCGCGGCGGGCCGGAGGTTCATCGAGTCGGTGCAGCTGGCCAGCCACCTGGCCAACGTCGGGGACACCCGCACGCTCGTCATCCACCCCGGCTCCACCACGCACCAGCAGCTCTCCGACGAGCAGCTGGAGGTGGCCGGGGTCGCGGAGGACCTGGTGCGCATCAGCGTCGGCCTGGAGGACCTCGACGACATCCTCTGGGACCTCGACCAGGCGCTGACCACCGCGACGAAGGAGGCCTGAGATGACCACGCTGACCACCGACCCGACGCGCACCTGGGTGGGGCCGACCGCCCAGGAGCGGCTGGCGATGCTGCGGCGCGCGCAGTCCATCGCCATCGTCGGGGCCTCGGAGAACCAGGCGCGCGCGAGCTACTTCGTCGCGACCTACCTGCTCTCCTCCTCCCCGTTCGAGGTCTACTTCGTCAACCCGAAGGCGTCGCAGATCCTCGGCCGGCCGGTGTACCCCTCCCTGGCCGACCTGCCCGAGGTGCCGGACGTCGTGGACGTCTTCCGCCGCCACGAGGACCTGCCGAGCGTGCTCGACGAGGTCCTCGAGCTGCGCCGCACCCGCGGTGGCGGCGAGAAGCCCTCGACGCTGTGGCTGCAGCTCGGCTCCTGGCACGAGGACGTCGCGCGCCGCGCGCAGGAGGCCGGCCTGGACGTCGTCATGGACCGCTGCGTGAAGATCGAGCACGCGCGCTTCCACGGCGGCCTGCACCTGGCGGGCTTCGACACGGGCGTGATCTCCTCGCGGCGCCAGATCCGCGCCTGAGCGGCTCGACCCGGCCCCGCACCCGCGCGCGACCGCGCGCCGACAGCGGCCCGCCTGCTCCTCGCGAGCGGGCGGGCCGCTGTCGTCCCTGGGCCCCGCGGGCACCCGGGCGCTGCGGATGAGCACGGGGCGCCCCTGTGCTCATCGCACGGGCACGGGGCGCCCCATGGGGCTGATCGGTGCCCGTCGTCCGGCCCGTGTCGGCGCTGGCCCTGCGGCCGCGGTGCTGCATCGCGGCTGGGATGCCGCAAGGACCAGCTTCCTGAGGCCTCCGGCCGCGGCCGGACCCGCCGGCACGCACGCGAGGGCCAGCCGGACGCCGGTCAGCGACCTGCGGCCTCCCGTGGGCGGCACGACACCCATCGGCGGTGGGCACAGGGGCGCCCAGTGCCCGTAGGACGAGCACAGGGGCGCCCCGTGCCCACCCCGTGCGCGGACGGAGCGGGCCCGGAGCGCGAGATGCGCTGACCGGGTGACCGCTCATCCAGGGGCTCTCGGGCGCCGCCGATGCTCCGGTGCCGGCCACCTGGGCGGGAGCGGACGAGCATCAGGAGCGCACCGTGGGCATCGACTGGATCACCGTGGCGACGGCCGCCGCCGCCGCGCTGGTGCTGGTCGCCCCGCTGCTCGCCGTGATGGTGCGCCAGCACCGGCGCCACGCCCGCGCCGCCCGCACCGACCCCCTGACGGGGCTGGGCAACCGCACGCTGCTCGCGCAGGCCGCCGAGCGGGTCCTCGGCGGCCTCGCCGGCCCCGGCTCCCCCGCCGACCCGCACGGCGACGGCACCCGCGGCCCGGCCGTCCTCCTGCTCGACCTCGACGGGTTCAAGGACGTCAACGACACCCTCGGCCACCACGCGGGCGATGAGCTGCTCACGCAGGTCGCGCGCCGCCTGGAGGCCGTGGCCGGCGCCGACGCGGTCGTCACCCGCCTCGGCGGCGACGAGTTCGCCGTCCTGCTGACGGCGCCCGTGACCACCTCGCAGGCCGTCCTGCACGCCAAGCGCCTGCTGGCGGCCCTGGGCGCCGGCGGCTTCACCGCCCGGGACATCGACCTGGACATCGCGGGCAGCATCGGCGTCGCCGTGGCCCCCGGCGCCGGGCGCACCGTCGGCGACCTGCTGCGGCGCGCGGACCAGGCGATGTACGAGGCGAAGCGCTCGCGCGCCGGCGTGTGCGCCGCCACGGCCGCGCTCGTCCCCGAGACCGCCGACGGCCTGACCACCCTGGCGCTGCTGCGCGGGGCCATGGAGCACGGGCAGCTGTCCCTGGTCTACCAGCCGGTCGTCGAGGCCGGCACCGGTCAGCTCGTCGGCTTCGAGGCGCTGCTGCGCTGGCAGCACCCCACGCGCGGCGTGCTGCTGCCGGCGGAGTTCCTGCCGCTGGCCGAGCGGACGAGCCTGATCCGACCGCTGACCCGCTGGGTGCTGCTGACGGCGGTGCGCCAGGCCGCGGACTGGCGCCGCGCCGGCCTCGACACGAGCATCGCCGTCAACGTCAGCGCCTCGGTGCTCGAGCCGGGCCTGCTCGGCATCGTCGAGGAGGCGCTGGCGCTCAACAGCTGGCCGGCGGAGCAGCTGGTGCTGGAGGTCACCGAGTCGGCGCTGGCCGCCGACGCCCAGGAGGCCCGCGAGGTCATCCTCGCCCTCAGCGCCCGCGGCCTGCCCGTCTCGATCGACGACTTCGGCGCCGGCTACACCAGCCTCGGGCAGCTGCGGGGCCTGCCGGTGCGCCAGCTGAAGATCGACCGGCAGTTCGTCACGTGCATGCTCGAGGCCCCGGACGACGCCGCGATCACGGCCAGCATCATCGACCTCGGGCACCGCCTGGGGCTGCGCGTGGTCGCCGAGGGCGTCGAGAGCCCCGGCACCACCGACCGCCTGCGCGACCTCGGCTGCGACCACCTGCAGGGGTTCTCCATCAGCCGCCCGGTCAGCGCGGCCGCGGCCCTGGAGGCGTGGCGCTCCGCGCGCCCCACCCCGCTGCCCTGAGGCGCCCCGCTCACCGGGCCGGGTGGGCCCCGCAGGCGGTGCGCCAGACCAGCACGAGCGCCCGGTCGTCGTCCTCGGCCACCTCGGCGGCGTCCACGAGCCGCTCGGCGTCACCGTCCTGGCACCCGTCGTCGCACACCCGGGCGGCGAGCTCGAGCAGGGCCTGCGTGCCCACCGACAGGTCCACGCCCGGGGTCTCGACCATGCCGTCGGTGTAGACGAACAGCGCCGCGCCGTCGTCGAGGCGGCCGCGCACCGCGGGGTACTCGGCGTCCGCGACGAGGCCCAGCGCCGGCCCGGCCCCGCCCTGCACGAGCGCCCAGGGCCGCCCGCGCTCCCCCCGCGCGGCCGGCGGGTGCCCGGCGTAGCTGAGCCGGTACTCCCCGCTGGACAGGTCCAGCGCCACGTGGACGGCGGTGGCGAACCCCTCCGGCCAGTCCTGCCGGAGCAGGTAGGCGTTGGCGGCCGGCAGGAACTCCTCCACCGGCATCGCCCCGAGCAGCCCGCCGAACGCCCCGGACAGCGCCAGCGCCCGCGTGCCGGCGCTCTGCCCCTTGCCGGAGACGTCGACCAGCGCCAGCTCCAGGCCGTGCCCGGACGCCGAGCGCGCGGCGACGAGGAAGTCGCCGGAGAAGGAGTCCCCGAAGGCCGGACGCAGCACGGTCTCCACGTGCCAGGACGCCGGCAGCTGCGGCACCCGGCCCTGCGCCCGCAGGCGGTCGCGCAGGTCCACGAGCATCGCGTCGCCGAGGGTGCCCTGCAGGCCGAGGCGCTCGCGGGTGCGCACGAACGCCATGAGCATCAGGGCGGTCAGCGCCACGACGAGGTACCCGCCGGGCGGGGACGGCGGGGCGTCCGGCGGCCGCCACACCGCCGAGAACGCCAGCGCGGCGGCGACGACGAGGTACAGCAGCACCATCGTGCGCATGCGCAGCAGGAACCCGCCGAGCAGCAGCACCACGACCATCGAGGAGACGGGCAGCCACCGCGGGGTGAGCAGCCCGAGGGCGGCGACCACGAGCGCCAGCGCGGTCAGCCACAGCAGCAGCAGGGCCTGGCGCGGCATGGTGCGGGGTCGGAGCCGCAGCCTCGCCCGTCGCAGGCGTCGGGACAGCCATCGACGGACGGCGCTCGGCTCCGGGCGCATGCTCGGACCCTAGCGTCCTGCCCGCGCGCCGCCGGGGACCCGACACGGGCCTGGGTAGCATCCGCTGGACGGCGCGCAGCACGAGCGCGCAACGCGCTCGTGCTGCACGAACGCGCGGCACGAGCGCGCCGGAGCGCGGCGCACGGCAGGACGGGGGACAGCCATGGCCGACGGCCACCGCAGCGGCCACCGCAGCGGCCGCCTCTCCGTGCGCGTGCCGCGGCCGCCGGCGGGCGCGGACCCGTCCTCGCCCCCGCCGGCCGCGGGGACCCGCGAGCTCGACCTCGGCGGCGGGGCCAGGGCGCTGCAGCTGGTCCCGCGAGGGCTGGGCGCCGGCCCGGCGCCGCTCGCGGTCGTCCTGCACGGCGCCGGCGGCACGGCGGAGGGGATGCTGCGCACGCTCGCGCCCGTGGCCGAGCGCTGCGGCGCGGTCCTCCTGCTGCCGCAGTCCGGGGACCGCACCTGGGACGTCATCCGCGGCGGCTACGGGCCGGACGTGCGGGCGCTGGACGCCGCGCTCGCCCACACCGTGCGGCACTGCCCGGTCGACCCGGACCGGGTGGCGGTCACCGGCTTCTCCGACGGCGCCTCGTACGCGCTCTCCCTCGGCGTCGCCAACGGCGACGTCTTCACGCACGTCCTGGCGTGGTCCCCCGGCTTCGCCGCCCCGCTGGTGCGCTCCGGCAGCCCGCGGGTGTTCGTCTGCCACGGCACGGCCGACGCCGTGCTGCCGATCGACCGCACCAGCCGCACCGTCGTCCCCCGGCTGCGCGCCGAGGGCCTCGACGTCACCTGCGTCGAGTTCGAGGGCGCGCACGTGATGAGCGGGGAGCTCGTCGAGCGCTCGTTCACCTGGTTCGCGGGCTGCTGAGCCAGGGCAGCTGGAACGGCGGCGCGGCGCCCGGGGCCTGGCACTGCGGGCACCAGAACAGGTTGCGCCCCTCCACCACGGCGGTGGCGACGGGCGTGCCGCACAGCCGGCACGGCAGGCCGGCGCGGCCGTAGACGTAGTGGTCGAGCGGGCGCCCCTCGGGCCCCGGGCCGGTGCGGTGCTCCGGCTCGGTGGTGACGATCCTGCCCAGGCGCACGCCCTCGCGCAGCAGGCGGCGCGAGTCCTCCCACACCAGCGGCAGCCGGTCGGGGTCGACGGTGCGCCCCGGCGCGTACGGGTCCAGGCCGGCGCGGTACAGCACCTCGGCGCGGTAGATGTTGCCCAGCCCCGCGATCACGTCCTGGTGCATCAGCAGCGCGCCGACGGGCGCTCTGGACGCCGCGACGCGGGCGTAGAAGGTCTGCGGGTCGGCGTCCTCGCGCAGCGGGTCCGGGCCCAGCCGCGAGCGCAGGCGGGCCGCGCCGTCGGGGTCGAGCACCTCGCACGCCGTCGGGCCGCGCAGCAGCGCCCAGGCGGGGCCGCGCGGCCCGTGCGCCGTCAGCAGCAGCCGTCCGGCGCCCTGGGGCGGCGGCGCCTCGCCCTGCTCCACCGGGAACCTGCCGTACAGGCCCAGGTGCACGTGCAGCCAGCGCGGCACGGCAGCGGGCTCGAGGGGCGCGACGGCTCCGGCCGCGTCGCCCCCGTCGTGCGCGGCGCCCGGGTCGGCGAAGCCGAGCAGGAGGTGCTTGCCGTGGGCGTCCGCGACGACCATGCGGGTGCCGTCCAGCAGGGCCGCGCCGTCCGCGAAGCGCCCCTGGGGGCTGCTGGCGGCGACGACGGCGCCGCCCATCGCGCGCCGGAAGGTCGCGGCCATCCGGTGCAGCGTGTGTCCCTCGGGCACGAGCGCTCGCTCCCGCGCTCAGGCCAGCCGGCCCGGCAGCGGCGGCAGCTCGTGGTCCTGCTCGTAGCGGGTGAGCATCGCGATCCGCCGCGCGTGCCGCTCCTCACCGGAGAACGGCTCGGCGAGGAAGGCGTCGACGATCGCGGTCGCCTCCTGCAGGGTGTGCATGCGCGCGCCCACCCCGAGGGCGTTGGCGTCGTTGTGCTGGCGCGCCAGGCGGGCGGTCTCCAGGCTCCACCCCAGCGCCGCGCGCACGCCGGGCACGCGGTTGGCGGCGATCTGCTCGCCGTTGCCGGACCCGCCGAGCACCAGGGCCAGGGCGCCGGGGTCGGCGGCCACGGCTTCCGCGGCGCGCAGCACGAAGACGGGGTAGTCGTCCTCCGCGTCGTAGCCGGTCGGCCCGTGGTCGACGACCTCGTGCCCGCCCTGCGCCAGGTGCTGGGCGAGGTGGGTCTTCAGGTCGTAGGCGGCGTGGTCGCCGGCCAGGTGCACGCGCATGCGCGGCATCCTCCCAGCCGGCGGCCGCGCCCGCCCGCGCGAGCGCTCAGTCGAAGATCGGGCCGGCGTCGCGGCTGCGCTTGAGCTCGTAGAAGCCAGGGGTGCCGGCGACGGCGAGGACGCCGTCCCACAGCGTCGCGGCCGCCTCGCCCTTGGGGGCCGGGGTGACGACGGGACCGAAGAAGGCGACGCCGTTGACGGCGATGACGGGCGTGCCGACGTCCTGGCCGACCTTCTCGATGCCCTCGGCGTGGCTGGCGCGCAGCTGCTGGTCGTACTCGTCGGAGTCGGCGAAGCGCGCGAGGTCGGTCGGCAGGCCGACCTCCTCCAGCGCGCCGCGCACCGCAGCCGCGAAGTCCTCCTCGCCGCCGGGGTGGATGCGGGTGCCGATCGCGGTGTACAGCGGCCCGACCACCTCGGGGCCGTGCAGCTCGCGGGCGGCGGTGACGACGCGGACCGGGCCCCAGGCCCTGGCCATCAGCTCCCGGTACTCCTCCGGCAGGTCCCGCCCCTCGTTGAGCACGGCCAGGCTCATCACGTGCCAGACGACCGTGACGGGACGCACCTGCTCGACCTCCAGCACCCAGCGGGACGTCATCCACGCCCACGGGCAGACGGGGTCGAACCAGAAGTCGACGACGTCGACGCCGGTGGTCTGCTCGGGGGTCTGCTCGGGGGTCTGCTCTGCGGTGGTGGTCATGGCTGGGGCAGCGCGCGGGGGGCGTGGGAGCATTCCCGGGTGCCTGGCATGAACCTCACCCGCTCCGAGGCGCGCGAGCGCGCCGAGCTGCTGCGCGTCGACGCCTACGAGGTCGAGCTCGACCTCACCGGGGACGGAGCGACCTTCCGCTCGCAGACGGTGGTCCGCTTCGCCGCCGACCCCGGCGCCTCGACGTTCATCGACCTGGTCGCCCCGGCCGTGCACGAGGTGGTGCTCAACGGGCGGGTCCTGGACCCGGCGCAGGTCGCGGACGGCGTGCGCGTGCAGCTGCCGGACCTCGCCGCCGACAACGAGCTGCGCGTCGTCGCCGACGCCGCCTACATGACGACCGGCGAGGGGTTGCACCGCTTCGTCGACCCCGTGGACGGCGAGACGTACCTGTACTCGCAGTTCGAGGTCGCCGACTCCCGGCGCGTCTTCGCCGTCTTCGAGCAGCCGGACCTGAAGGCGACGTTCGCCTTCACCGTCACCGCGCCCGCCCACTGGCAGGTGGTCTCCAACTCCCCGACCCCGACCCCGGAGCCGGTGCGCGAGGGCGCCGCGACGTGGCGCTTCGCGCCGACGCCGGTGCTCTCCTCCTACGTGACCGCGGTCGTCGCCGGGCCCTACACCGCGGTGCGCGGGGAGCTGACCAGCCGCGACGGCCGCACGGTGCCGCTGGGGGTCTTCTGCCGCGCCTCCCTCGCCGAGCACCTGGACGCGGAGGAGGTGATGGACGTCACCCGCGCCGGCTTCGCGTTCTACGAGGAGCTGTTCGACCTGCCCTACCCGTTCGCGAAGTACGACCAGCTGTTCGTGCCCGAGTTCAACGCCGGGGCGATGGAGAACGCGGGCGCGGTGACGTTCCTGGAGAGCTACGTCTTCCGCTCCCGCCCCACCGAGGCGGTGGTCGAGCGGCGGGCCGTGACGATCCTGCACGAGCTGGCGCACATGTGGTTCGGGGACCTCGTGACCATGCGCTGGTGGGACGACCTGTGGCTGAACGAGTCGTTCGCCGAGTACGCCTCGACGCTCGCCTGCGCCGAGGCGACGCGGTGGACGGGCGCGTGGACGACGTTCGCGAGCCTGGAGAAGGCGTGGGCGTACCGGCAGGACCAGCTGCCGTCCACGCACCCGATCGTCGCCGACATCCGCGACCTCGAGGACGTCGAGGTCAACTTCGACGGCATCACGTACGCCAAGGGCGCCAGCGTGCTCAAGCAGCTCGTCGCCTGGGTGGGCCGCGACGCGTTCTTCGAGGGCGTGCGCCGCTACTTCCGCGCCCACGCGTGGGGCAGCACGCAGCTGAGCGACCTGCTCACCGAGCTCGAGGCGACCTCCGGGCGCGACCTGCGCGCGTGGTCGGCGGTGTGGCTGGAGCAGGCGGGCGTCACGACGCTGCGCCCGGAGCTGCACCTGGCCGAGGACGGCACGATCACCTCCCTCGCCGTGCTGCAGGAGGTGCCCGGGACCCACCCCGTGCAGCGCCCGCACCGGCTCGCGATCGGCTGCTACGACGTCGAGGTGCACGTCGGGGCGGACGGCGCGGAGATCCCGCACCTGCGCCGCACGCAGCGCGTGGAGGTCGACCTCGACGGCGAGCGCACCGAGGTGCCCGAGCTGGCCGGCACCGAGCGCCCCGACCTGCTGCTGCTCAACGACGACGACCTCGCCTACGCCAAGGTGCGGCTCGACGAGCAGTCGCTGGCGACGGCGACCGCGCACCTGGGCTCCTTCGAGGACTCGCTGCCGCGCACGCTGGTGTGGGCCGCCGCGTGGGACATGACCCGCGACGCGGAGATGGCCGCGCGCGACTTCGTGGACCTGCTGCTGGACGACCTGGCGGCGGAGACGGACTCCTCCGTGGTGCTCACCCTGCTGCGCCAGCTCAGCACGGCCTCGCGCCTGTACGTCGCGCCCGCGCTGCGCGAGCCGGTCGGCGTGGACGTCGCCGACCGGCTGCTGGGCCTGGCCCGCGACGCGGCCCCGGGCAGCGACCTGCAGCTGCAGGCGGTCAAGGCCTTCGCCGGGCGGGCCGTCACGCCAGCGCAGCTGGACGTCGTCGCCGGGCTCCTGGACGGCTCCGCGCCGCTGGAGGGCCTCGTCGTCGACACCGACCTGCGGTGGGAGCTGCTGACCTCCCTCGTGGCGGGCGGGCGCGCCGCGCACGCGGAGATCTCCGCGGAGGTGGCCCGCGACGACACCGCCACCGGACGGCGCGCGGCCGCCGCCGCCCGGGCCGCGATCCCGACGCTGGAGGCCAAGCAGGCCGCCTTCGACGCCGTCGTCGACCCGGGGCCGCGCCCGGAGGACGAGCTGCCCAACGCCGTCCAGGCCGCGGTGATCGCCGGGTTCGCGCGCGTGCACGACGCGCGGGTGGAGGAGCTGCTCACCCCGTTCGTCGAGCCGTACTTCGCGGCGCTCGAGCGCGTGTGGCGCACGCGCACCAACGAGATCGCCCAGCAGGTCGTCAGCGGCCTGTACCCGGTGGCGCTGGCCTCGCAGGCCCTGCTGGAGCGCACCGACGCGTGGCTGGCCTCCGCCCCGGAGGACCTCCCGGCCCTGCGGCGGCTGGTCTCCGAGGACCGCGACGGCCTCGCCCGCGCCCTGCGCGCGCAGGAGCGCGACCGCCTGCGCTGACGCCCGCGCGGCGGGCGGGGCGCGTCAGCCCCGCGGCGCTCCCGGGGCCGCCGTCGGGGTGACGCGCGCCGCCGGGGCGTCAAGGGCCGCGCCGCGCCGGCCGATGCGGCTCGCGTGGCCCGCCTCCGGCGCGGCGCCCGGTGATCGGGCCCGCCTTCCCCGAGGTGCTGGCCGCTGCCCGGGTGCGGGCGCCGTGGGCGCTGGAGCGGATCTACCGCGACCTGTGCGGCCCGGTCACCGGCTACCTGCGCCTGCACGACGCCGCCGACCCCGACGACACGGCCAGCGAGGCCTTCCTCGGCGTCCTGACCGGCATCGGGTCGTTCTCCGGCGACGAGCGCGCCTTCCGCGCCTGGGTGTTCACGGTCGCGCACCGCCGCCTCGTGGACGAGTGGCGCCGAGCCGGCCGCCGCCCGCAGCTGGCGGACGTCGACGACGCCGTCCTCGCGCAGCGCGCCGGCGGCGACGTGGAGGCCGAGGCGCTGCTCGCCCTGAGCGCGCAGCGGGTGCGCGCCCTGTGCGAGGGCCTGGCGCCCGACCAGCGCTCGGTGCTGCTGCTGCGCATCCTCGGCGACCTGACCGTCGAGCAGGTGGCGCAGGTGCTCGGGCGCAGCCCGGGCGCCGTCAAGCAGCTGCAGCGCCGCGCCCTGAGGGCCGTCCGGGTGAACGCCGAGCGGGCGGGCGTACCCCTGCGCGACCCCGCCGCGATGACGGAGGTGACATGACCGGAGACCGATCTCTCGACGACGCGTTCGAGGCGCTGCTCGCACGGCGTCCCGGACCGGCGGAGGCTGCGCCGCTGGCGGCGCTGACCCGCGCGGTGCGGGCCAGCGCCGTGCCGGGTCGCGCCAGCGACCGCCTCGCCGAGCTGCTCACCACCGGCCGCGTCACGAGCGAGCTGCTCACGAGCGACCTGCTCACCGACAAGGGCGACCCGTCCGCGAGGGCGGTCAGCAAAGCCACCGGGCCTGCTGCGCAGGCGTCCGGGCCACCGAAGGAGAGACGCCGTCCCATGCTCATCACCAACACCATCAGCGCCGCCGTGGCCAAGTTCGCCGCCGCCGGCACCGTCGCCCACGCCGCCGCGGGCGTCACCCTCGCCGCCGCCGGCGTCACCGGCGTCGGCATCGCCGGAGCCCTGCCGGCCGCGGCCCAGGACACCTTCGCCGCCGCGGTCGAGGCCGTCACCCCCTTCGAGGTCCCGGACGCCGGGGAGGCGGCCGCGGCCGACGGCACTGCGGACCCCGCGACCGTCCCGAGCACCGACCCGAGCACCGACCCGAGCACCGACCCGAGCACCGACCCGACGGCGGACCCCGCCACCGACCCCACGGCCGGCCCGGCGACCGACCCCGCCGGTGAGCCGACGACCGACCCCACCACGGACCCGGCCACCGACCCGACCGGCGACCCGGCCACCGACCCGGCCACCGACCCGACCGGCGAGCCCGCCACGGACCCGGCCACGGACCCGGCCACCGACCCGGCCACCGACCCGACCGGCACGACCGGTGGGCCCGGCGACGACGCGACCGGCGGCTCGGACGACGAGGCGGAGGAGACCGACGACGACGGCCCCGCGGCGGACCACGGCCAGCAGGTGAGCGCGCAGGCGCACGCCCGCAACGAGGCGCGCAAGGCCGAGCACGACGCCCGCAAGGCCCAGGAGGAGGCCGCGGAGGAGGCCCGCGAGGCCGCCGAGGAGGCCGCGGAGGAGGCCCGCGAGGCGCAGGAGGAGGCCCGCGAGGCCGCGGCGAAGACCGCCGAGGCGGAGGCGAAGGCCGAGGAGAAGGCCCGCAAGACCCAGGAGAAGGCCGCGGAGGAGGCCCGCAAGACCCAGGAGAAGGCGGCGGAGGAGGCCCGCAAGGCGCAGGAGAAGGCCGCCGAGGCCGCAGCGAAGACCGCGGCGAAGGCGGAGGGGAAGCAGGGCGCCGAGTCCGACGAGGACGGCGACGACTCGGACGACTGACCGACCGCGGCCGCGCCGCCGGCCGCGCTCCCGCAAGGACGGGAGCACGGCCGGCAGCGCTGTCGGTGCAGGCGGGTACCCTGCGGCACGTCGATGGCGCGCGACGACCGGTCCGGGCCGCGGGCCGGTCGGGGGGATCGACATCACGGCACAGACCCGTCTGCAGGACGGCGCAGCGGACGGCGTCCGGGACAGCCCGGTGGACGGCTCGGCGCGGCTGCGGCTCGCCGCGGGCGCCGTGCACCTGTACACCGCCAGCGGCTCCGCGCTCGCGCTGCTCATCGTCCTGGCCGCCATCGGCGGCGACGCCGTGCTGGCGCTGTGGCTCGGCCTGGTCGCGCTCGTGATCGACGGCACCGACGGCATGCTCGCCCGGCGCCTGCGCGTGAAGGAGCGGCTGCCGTGGTTCGACGGCGCGCGCCTGGACGACATCGTCGATTACCTGACGTACGCGTTCGCGCCCGTCCTGCTGCTGCTGACGGACGAGCGGCTGCCGGCGGGGCCGGCCGGCACCGCGCTCGCCGCCGTGCCGCTGCTCGCCTCCAGCTTCCAGTTCTGCCGCGTCGACGCCAAGACCGACGACCACCTCTTCCTCGGCTTCCCCAGCTACTGGAACGTCGTCGCGTTCTACGCCGTCGTCCTCGACCTCGGCCCCGCCGCGGTCGCCACCGTCCTGCTGGTCTGCTCCGCCCTGGTGTTCGTGCCGGTCGGCTACGTCTACCCCTCGCGCACGAGCACCCTGCGGCGCACCAGCCTGGCCCTGACGGCGCTGTGGCTGCTCGCGTACGCCGTGCTGCTGGCGCAGGTGCCGGACCCGCACCCGGCCGTCGTCGCCGTCTCGCTGGGGTACCTGGTCTACTACGTCGCCCTGAGCCTGCACCTGACCGCGGCGCGGCGGCGGGCTGCGCGAGCGGCTGGGGCGGCGCCGGCCGGCTCCCGAGGGCGCGAGGACTGACCCGCGTGGTCCTCGGGGTGCTCCTCGGCCTCGCCGCGGCGGTGGCCTTCGGCGTGGCGGCCCTGCTGCAGGCCCTCGCCGCGCGGCGGGAGGCGACCGCGCGCAGGGTGGACCCGCGGCTGCTGCTGCGGCTGCTGCGCCACCCGGCCTTCCTGGCGGCGCTGGCCCTCAACCTCGCCGGCTTCGGGCTGCACCTGGCGGCGCTGCGCACGCTGCCGCTCTTCCTCGCCCAGACGGCGGTGGCCGCCAGCGTCGTCGTCACGGCCCTGCTGAGCACCCGCGTGCTCGGGCACCGGCTGGCGGCCTCGGAGCTGCTGGCGGTGCTCGGGGTCTGCGGCGGGCTGGTGCTGCTGACCGCGACCGCGGCGGAGACCGGCACGGTGCAGGCCGATGCCGGTCTGCGGGCCGCGCTGCTGGTCGCCGTCGCGGCCGTGGGCGCCGGCGGGGTGCTGGCCGGGCGCCTGCGCGGGGCGGGCGGCGCGTCGCTGCTGGGCCTCGTCGCGGGCCTCGGCTTCGCCGTCGTGGCCGTCGCGGGGCGCGTGCTGCCGGACCTGCACCCGGCCGCGCTCGTCGCGGACCCGGTGACGTGGGCGCTGGTGGCGGGGGGCGCCGTGGCGTTCCTGCTCTACTCGACGGCGCTGCAGCGCGGCTCGGTGCTGACGGCGACCTCGACCATGGTCCTCGCCCAGACCGTCGCCCCGGCCGCCGTCGGCGTCCTCCTGCTGGGCGACCAGACGCGCGCGGGCACCGCGCCGCTCGCGCTGGCCGGCCTGGTCCTGGCCGCCACGGGGGCCGCCGCCCTCGCGCGCTTCGACCCCGCGGTCATCGCGGCCGCGCGCCGCTCCCCCGACGAGGCCCCCGACGAGGCCGCCGACCGGGACGCCGACCGGGTTCCGGACTGAGCCGCCCGAGCCGGCTGCGGCTCAGACCGCGCCGTCGGCCGCGGCCGACGGCGGCACCACCGCGGCGTGCTCGGGCAGCACGCGGGCCGGCGAGCGCCGCCGGACGGCGTACCAGGTCAGGCCGACCAGGGCGATCGCCCCGACGAAGACGAACGCGCCCCACTGCAGGTACCAGTGCTGCGGCCCGACCGCGTTGTAGACCTCCCGGCGCGGCCAGGCCAGGTTCAGCGCCATCGCGGCGCCCCACAGGACCGCAGCCGCGTTGACCGGCAGCCCCCACCGGCCCAGCGTGAAGCCGCCCGCCTCGCGCGGCGGCCACGTGCCGCGCAGGCGCGCGAGGAGCATCGGGACGGTCACCAGCAGGTAGGACGCGTAGATCATGACCACGGCGATGCTCGTGACCACCGTGAAGATCTGCGGCTGGCGCACGTTGACCAGCAGGATCGCCACCGCCACCACCCCGACGAGCACGGACGCCGTCACCGGCGTGCGGAAGCGCGGGTGCAGGCGCGCCAGGCGGGCGCTGGCGGGCAGGTTGTCGTCGCGGGCCATCGCGAACACCGTGCGGATGGTCGCCGTGTGCACCGCGAGCGCGCACACGGTGATGGCGACGGCGATGCAGGCGAGGAAGACCTTGCCCACGGTGCCGCCGAGCGCGCCGAGGACGACGTGCTGCAGGCCCCCGGAGCTGGAGCTCAGCAAGGGGTCGCCCGGGTCGCGCACCGCCATGACCCCGAAGAGCAGGATCAGCCCGCCCAGGACGAACGAAGCGACCAGCGCCCGCAGGATCGCGGCCGGGGCGGTGCGGCGGGGGTCGACGGTCTCCTCCCCCAGCGAGCTGGCGGTGTCGAAGCCGTACATGACGTAGCCGGAGGCGAGGGAGGCGACGAGGAAGGCGCCGAGGTAGCCGAGCGAGCGGTCGCCGCCGAAGCCGTTCGTCTCGGTCACGACGCCGGGACCGCGCACCGCGCTGGCGGCCAGGAGCACGATCAGCAGCACCGCGGCCACGAGCTCGACGAACACGCCCGCGCTGTTGATGCGCGACATCAGCCTCACGCCGCAGGCGTTGACCACGGTCACGAACACCACGAGCGCGCTGCCGAGGACGACGGCGTTGACGGCGTAGTCGTACGGCCCGGTGCCGTCGCCGACGACCTGGAAGCCGGACCACAGCTGCGGCAGCGTGATCTGGTACGCCAGGACGACGGCCGCGAGCGTGACGACGGACGCGCTGAGCATCATCCAGCCCGCCATCCACGACGTCGTGGGCCCGCCGAGCTTCTTGGCCCAGTTGTAGACCGAGCCGGCCACCGGGTAGCGCGCGGCCAGCTCCGCGAAGCACAGGGCCACCATCAGCTGCCCGGCGAAGACGAGGGGCCAGGACAGCACGTACGCCGGGCCGGCCGTGCCGTAGCCGACGTAGAACAGCTGGAAGGTGCCGGTGAGGATCGAGATGTAGCTGACCCCGGCCGCGAAGGACGCGAAGCGGCCGAGGGTGCGGTCCAGGCGCTGGGCGTAGCCGAACTCCGCCAGCCCGCCGCGGTCCTCCGCCCCCGTCCCGGGGCCGCTGCCGGCGCTGCGGGCGGGGGTGGACCCGGAGGCGCTCACCGGGCGACCACGGCAGCGAGGGAGGCCGCGCGCGGCGACGTGCGCAGGTCCTCGACGAGCACCGGGCGGCCCTCGCCGTCGGCCAGGGGCACCCGCCAGTTCGGGTGCTCGTCGGAGGTGCCGGGCTGGTTCTGCGTGCGGTGCTCCCCCACGGCGTCCGTCAGCGCCACGCCCAGCAGCCGGCTGGGGGTGAGCGGGAGGAAGGCGTGCAGCGCCTCGACGACGTCCTGCTCGCTCGCGCCCTCGTGCAGCAGGCCGAGGTCGCGCAGCTGCTGCAGCACGGCGCCCTGCTCGTCGGCGTCGGCGGCGCGCTCCTCCTCCACCGGGCGGGTCAGCAGCCCCAGGCGGTCGCGCAGCGCGACGTGCTCGTGCGCGAGGTAGCCGGCCGTGGGCGGAAGGTCGTGCGTGGTGACGGTGGCCAGGCACAGCTCCCGCCACGCCTGCGGTGGCAGCGGCCTGCCCTGCTCGTCGCGCTCCCACCACAGCACCGAGGTGCCGAGCACGCCGCGCTCGCGCAGGTAGACGCGCACCCACGGCTCGACGACGCCGAGGTCCTCCCCCACGACCACCGCGCCGGCGCGGGCGGCCTCCAGGCACAGGATGCCGACCAGGGCGTCGTGGTCGTAGCGCACGTAGGTGCCCAGGGCCGGGCCGAGCCCCTGCGGCACCCACCACAGGCGGAACAGGCCGATGACGTGGTCGACGCGCAGTCCCCCGGCGTGGCGCAGGATCGTGCGGACGACGTCGCGGAAGGGCAGGTAGCCGGCCTCGGCGAGCGCGTCGGGGCGCCACGGCGGCTGCGACCAGTCCTGCCCCTGCTGGTTGAAGGCGTCCGGCGGGGCGCCGACGTTGACGCCGCGGGCGAGGACGTCGCGCAGCGCCCACGAGTCCGCCCCGGAGGGGTGCACGCCGACGGCCAGGTCGTGCACGACGCCCAGGGCCATGCCGGCCTGCGCCGCCGTCCGCTGGGCGGCGGCCAGCTGCTCGTCGCACAGCCACTGCAGCCACGCGTGGAAGGTCACGCGCTCGGCCAGCTCCTCGCGGGCCCGGGCGACGGCCGCCGAGCGCGGGTCCTGCAGCTCGGTCGGCCACTCCTCGCCGCCGGAGCGCTCGGCGAGGGCGCACCACAGCGCGAAGTCCTCCAGGCCGCTGCCCTCGCGGGCGCGGTAGGCCTCGAAGGACGCCTGGCGCGCGGGGCTGCGCCCCGCGGCGAAGACGACCTCCAGCGCGGCGCGCTTGGCGGCCCACACGACGTCCCGGTCGAGGGAGTCGGGGTCGGTGTTCGCCGCCCGCGGCACCTGCGAGAGGCGCTCGAGCTCCGCGCGCTGCGCGGAGGGCAGGTAGGCGACCTCGCGCACGTCCTCCACGCGCAGGTAGACCGGGTTGGTGAAGCGCCGCGTGGTCGGCAGGTACGGGGAGGGCTGCATGCGCCCGGCGGGCTCGGCCGCGAGCAGCGGGTTGACGAGCAGGAAGTCGGCGCCCAGGTCGCGCCCGCTCCAGTCGAGCAGCTCGGCGAGGTCGGCCAGGTCGCCCAGGCCCCACGAGCGGGTGCTGCGCACGGAGTACAGCTGCGCCATGAAGCCCCAGCGGTGCCCGCCGGGGCCGAGGGAGGCGGGCAGCTCCAGCCGGTCGGGTGTGACGACGAGGGATGCGGTCGCCATCGAGCCGTCGCCCGCCGCCGCGCGGACGACGTGCCAGCCCAGCGGCAGCCCGGCGGGCAGCGCGTACGTCGCCTCCCCGACCTCGACGCCGTCGACCCGCTGCGGCTCCACCCACCGCTGCACCTGCTCCAGGTCGCGGCGCCCGCCGTCCTCGAGCTCCACCCACACGCGCAGCTGCTGCCCGTGCCGGACGTGCACCGGCACGGTGCGCTCGGCCTCCCCGGAGCGCAGGACGACGACCGGCGGGAGCACGCGGCGCCACGGGGCGAGCTGGTGCTCGGCGAGCGCCGCGCGCGCCTGCGCCTCGTCCGCGGCCCGCACGCCGAGCGCGGCGAGGACGGCGACGATCGTGGCCTCGGGGACGACGACGTGGCGGCCCTGCCAGTCCCAGTACTCGGTGGCGACCCCGTGGGCGGCGGCCAGCTCGGTCAGGGCCCCGGACGGCGCCCGCTCGGCGCTCGGGGCGGTCTGGGCGGTGTCGCTCACGGCTGAGGGCTCCTGTCCTCGGGGTGCTCCGCGCGGGATCCTCGCAGACGCCGCCGACGGCCCCCACCCGCGCCGCCGGTCAGGACCGGGGCTCGTGCAGGAGCTGGTGCAGCAGGCAGTCCTGCCACCGGCCGGCGATGCGCAGGTAGCGCGGCGCCATCCCGATGCGCGTGAAGCCGTTGCGCGCCAGGACCCGCTGGGAGGCGGTGTTGTGCACGAGCGTGTCCGCCTGCAGGCGGTGCAGGCCCAGGTCGTCGAAGGCCACGCGCACCGCCCGGGCGACCGCGGCGGTGGCCACGCCGCGTCCGGTGCGGGCCTGCGCGACCCAGTAGCCCAGGTGCGCCGACTGGAAGGCGCCGCGGACGACGTCGGCCACGGTGACCCGTCCGACCACGTCGCCGTCCTCGACGATCACCAGGGGGACCGTCCTGCCCTCCCGGTGCTGCGCCAGGGCGGCGGCGACCAGCCGGCGCTGCTCGGCCTCGGTGGAGTGCGCCTCGTCCCGCTCGGGCTCCCACGGGGCGAGGTGCTCCCGGCTGGCCCGCAGCAGGTCGGCCAGGGCGGGGGCGTCGTCCTCGGTCACCAGCCGCACCCCGACGTCCACGCCCGCGACCCTACGGCGGCCACCGGCGCTCACGCCCGTGCGGGCGCGCCGTCCCCGACGTCCCCCGCCGGCTTCGACGCGGCGCCTGCGGCGCCCCCGTCGTCCCCCGCCGGGGCGGGCGCTGCGGCGAGCGGGTGCGCGAGCTCGTCGGCCGGCATGCGCGCGGCGAGGATCGCGACCACGGCGATCACGGCGGGCGCGGTGCCGGCGATCAGGAAGGTCGTCGACAGCCCGACGGCTGCGGCGACCGGCCCGGCCAGCGCCATGGAGACGGGCATGAACAGCAGGGAGACGAAGAAGTCCAGGCTCGAGACCCGCCCGAGCAGGTGCGGCGGCACGCGCCGCTGCAGCAGCGTCCCCCAGATCACCATGCCGCCGCTGAACAGGGCGCCGCAGGCGAACGCCGCGGCGACCATCGGCCACACCCGCGTCGCCACGCCGAAGACGACGAGCGGCGCGCACCCGAGGCCCCACAGCAGGTTCATGACCGTCAGGTACCGCCGGGGCAGGGGCAGCGAGGCCACCACCAGCGACCCGACCGCGCCGCCGACGCCGAACGCGGCGAGGACGAGGGCGTGCTCGGCGGGGCCCCCGGCGGCGCGGTCCTTGATCACGAACGGGCTGAGCACCTCGAACGGGCCCATCATCAGCAGGATCATCAGCGACGCGAAGACCAGCGTGGCCAGCAGCCAGGGCGTGCGGACCATGTACGCGAAGCCCTCGGCGACGTCCGCGGCGAGCGCGCGCACCGGGTGCCGGCCCGGCTCGAGGGCAGGTCCGGGCGCGTCCGCCAGGGGCAGCAGGGCCGCCGCCGAGGCCAGCGCGGCCGCCGCCGAGACCGCCAGGGCCGCGCCGGGCGACGCGGCGGCGACCAGGGCCCCGGCGGCCGCCGGGCCCGCGGCCTGCACCAGCACCGGGCGCAGCACGCCCTCGACGCCGTTGGCGGCCAGCAGGTCCTCGGCCGGCACGATCGTCGGCAGCAGCGCCGAGTAGGCCGGGTAGTACAGGCCGGCCGCCACGCCCCCGAGGCCCGACACCGCCACCAGGTGCCAGACCTGCAGCGCGCCGCTCAGGGACAGCGCGGCGAGAGCGCCGACGCCGGCGGCCTGCAGCAGCTGAACGCCGAGCAGGATGCGGCGCTGCGGGAGCCGGTCGGCCAGCACGCCGCCCAGCAGCGCCGTGGCGAGCATGCCGATCGAGCCGGCCGCGACGACGACCGACAGCTCCCGCGGCCCGCCGCGGAGGGCGACGACCTGCCAGACGAGGGCGACCACCCACAGCCCCTGCCCGAGCAGCGAGAGGGTCAGCGACGCGGCCAGCCAGCGGTAGCCGACGTGCCGCACGGGGCTGAGCGCCCGCGGGAGCGCGCGTGCCATCGGGTCCTCCGGGGGTGGGTCGGGGTCGGTCGAGGAGGGGACCGCCGCCGTCCGGCGAACTCATCGGCGCCCCGGCGGTGCAACCCGATCCCGTCCTCCAGGGCCGGGGCGCGCGAGGACGGTCCCGAGCGACGAACGCCGCACCCGCGCCGTCCGGCCGCCGTAGGGTGGCCGTCCGTGCTGGACCTGCCTCTGCGCTACCCCGGGGCCGAGCGGCTGGACCTCGTCGAGGACCTGCCGGCGGCCGACCCCCGCCTCCGCGTCGCCGACCCCTACCGGTGGCTCGAGGACCCGGACGACCCGCGCACGCGGGCGTGGTCGGCCGCGCAGGACGAGCTGTTCGCCGCCGCCCGCGCCACCTGGCCCGGCCGCGACCGGCTCGCCCGCCGCGTCGGGGAGCTGCTGGCCGCCGGCTCCGTCGGCCCGCCGGTGCGGCGCGGGCAGCGCCGCTTCTCCACCCGCCGCGACCCCGGCCGCGACCACCCCGTGCTGCTCGTCGCCGAGCCGGACGGCGCGGGCGGCACCCGCGAGCGCGTCCTCGTCGACCCCCTCGCCCTCGACCCCGCCGGCCTGACCACGCTCGACTCCTGGTCGCCGTCCCTGGAGGGGGACCTGCTCGCCTACCAGCTGTCCGAGGGCGGCCGGGAGGAGAGCGCCCTGCGGGTCCTCGACGTCGCCACGGGCGAGGTCGTCGACGGCCCGGTCGACCGCGTGCGCTACTCCCCGATCGCCTGGCTGCCCGGCGGCGAGCGGTTCTACCTGGTGCGCCGCCTCGACCCCGCGCTGGTGCCCGAGGCCGAGCGCCAGTACCACCGCCGGGTGTGGCTGCACCGCGTCGGCACCGACCCCGCGGGCGACGTGGAGGTCTTCGGCGCCGGCCGGCCGGTCACCAGCTACTACGGCGTCGCGGTCTCGCGCGACGGGCGCTGGCTGTCGGTCTCGGCCTCCGTCGGCACGGCGCCGCGCACCGACGTCTGGCTCGGCGACCTGGCCGGCCCGGGCGCCGGGGCCGCCTCCGGCGCGCCCGACCTCGTGCCGGTCGCCGTGGGGCTGGACGCCGCGACCAGCGCCGGCGTCGGCCGCGACGGGCGGCTGTACGTGCACACCGACCTCGGCGCCCCGCGCGGGCGCCTGGCGGTGGCCGACCCGACCGACCCCGGCGCCGAGCGCTGGCGCGACCTGCTGCCCGAGCGCCCCGACGCCGTCCTCGAGGGGGCCGCCGTGCTCGACGGCGCCGAGCTGGAGCGGCCGCTGCTGCTCGCCGCGTGGAGCCGGCACGCCCTCTCGGAGGTCACCGTGCACGACCTGGCCGGCGGGGAGCAGCTGCCCGGGGAGCGCGGCCGGGTGCGCCTGCCGGGCCCGGGCTCGGTGGGCGGCCTGCACGCCCGCCCCGAGGGCGGGCACGAGGCGTGGTTCACCTACACCGACCCCACGACCCTGCCGCGGGTGCTGCGCTACGACGCGCGCACCGGCGCGGTGGACGTCGAGGCCGTGCCGCCGGGCGGCGTGCGCGTGCCCCCGGTGCTCACCCGCCAGCTGGAGGCCACCAGCGCCGACGGGACGACCGTGCGGATGCTGCTGATCGCCCCCGCGTCCGCGGCGGACGAGCAGGGCCGGCCCCGCGAGCCGCTGCCGACGGTGCTCTACGGCTACGGCGGCTTCGGGCTCTCCCTGACCCCGGGCTTCTCCGCCTCCGCCCTCGCGTGGGTCGAGGCCGGCGGCGCCTGGGTGAGCGCAGGGCTGCGCGGCGGGGCCGAGGAGGGCGAGGAGTGGCACCGGGCCGGGATGCTCGGGGCCAAGCAGAACGTCTTCGACGACTTCGCCGCCTGCGCCGACGCCCTCGTCGCCGCCGGGTGGACGACGCCGCGCCGCCTCGCCGTCTCCGGCGGCTCCAACGGCGGCCTGCTCGTCGGAGCGGCCCTGACCCAGCGGCCGGAGTCGGTGGCCGCCGTGCTGTGCTCGGCGCCGCTGCTGGACATGGTGCGCTACCAGCTGCACGGGCTCGGGGCGACGTGGGCGCCGGAGTACGGCGACGCCACCGACCCCGAGCACCTGGCCTGGCTGCACGCCTACTCCCCGTACCACGCGGTGCGCGAGGGCACGGCCTACCCGGCGGTGCTGTTCACGGTCTTCGACGGCGACACCCGCGTGGACCCCCTCCACGCCCGCAAGACCTGCGCGGCGCTGCAGCACGCCACCACCGCCGACCCCGGGCGCGCGCCCGTGCTGCTGCGGCGCGAGGCGGACGTCGGCCACGGCGCCCGCGCCGTCTCGCGCACGGTCGAGCTCACCGCCGACGCGCTCGCCTTCGCCGCCGCCTGCACCGGCCTGGAGCTGGAGCCGTGAACCCCCTGGTGCCGACGGCGACGCCGTCGCCGTCCGCGCCGTCCGCGCCGTCCACGCCGTCCACGCCGTCGGCGACCGCGGCGGGCGAGCCCACCGTCGAGGAGCAGGCCAGCGCCCTGGACGAGGCCCAGGACCGGATCCTCAACCCCTGCTTCCCCGGCGACGGCAGCTTCTGCGGGCGCCTGCGCGCCTGGGGCGTCGACGAGACCGTCGCGCGCGACCTGACCGGCTACGGCGTGGGCCTGCTGCAGATCGTCGTCATCGTCGCGGGCGGCCTGCTCGCCCGCTGGCTGCTGCACCGGGCCATCAGCCGCCTCACCGAGCAGATCGCCACGGGCGAGGCGGGCATCGGCCGCTGGAGCCGGCGCTCGGCGGGAGCCGCCGCCCCGGCGGTGCTCGACGCGGGCGCCTTCGCCGGCGAGCGGCGCGCCCAGCGCGCCCGCACCGTCGGCTCGGTGCTGCGCAGCACCACCACCGCGGGGGTGACCATCACGGCGGTGCTGCTCGTCCTCGGGGTCTTCGGGGTGGACCTCGGCCCGCTCATCGCGGGCGCCGGCGTGCTCGGCGTCGCCCTCGGCTTCGGCTCCCAGACCCTCGTCAAGGACTTCCTCTCCGGCCTCTTCCTCATCCTCGAGGACCAGTACGGCGTCGGGGACGTCGTCGACCTCGGCGACGCCGTCGGCTCGGTGGAGGCCGTGGGCCTGCGCGTCACGCGCGTGCGCTCGGTCGACGGCACGGTCTGGTACGTGCGCAACGGGGAGATCCTGCGGGTCGGCAACCAGTCGCAGGGGTGGGCGCGCGCCGTCCTCGACGTCAACGTCGCCTACGGCGAGGACGTCGCCCGCGTCCGGGAGCTGCTGCGCGAGGTCGCGCACGAGTTCACCGAGGACGAGGAGTGGCGCCACCTGGTGCTCGAGGAGCCGGAGGTGTGGGGCGTCGAGGCGCTCGCGCCCGGCGCGGTCGTCGTCCGGCTCGTGGTCAAGACCGTGCCGCTGGAGCAGTGGAACGTCGCGCGGGAGATGCGCCAGCGCATCAAGGCCCGCTTCGACGCCGAGGGCGTGGAGATCCCCTTCCCGCAGCAGACGGTCTGGCTGCGCGGCGAGCAGCCCGCACCGGCGCCCGCGCCCGCGCCGACGCCCGCGCGCACGCCGTAGCGGGGCCCGGCGTGCGCGCGGCAGGCGCCGCCCGCATGATCACAGCGTGTCGGACGAGGGGGCCAGCGCGCCCTTCGTCGACGACCGCGCCGGTCCCGTCGACGCCAGCCGCGGGCGGTCCCGACGCTCCCGGCGCCGGTCCCGACGCCCGACCCCGATGGAGGCCCACCCGTGCCGCTGCCCCTGCTGACCCCCCTCGCGAGGCTGCTGCGGGGCACCGCGCCCGGCCCTGACCCGCACGGCGTCGCCGCCGGCCGGGTCGTGTGGGTCACCGGGGCCAGCAGCGGCATCGGCCGGGCCGTCGCGCTCGCCTGCGCCGCGCGCGGGGACCGGCTCGTGCTCTCCAGCCGCGCCGCGGGCGTGCTGGAGCAGGTGCGCGCCGAGTGCGAGGCCGCCGGGGCCGCCGGGGTGCTGGTGCGCCCCCTCGACGTCACCGACGAGCACGCCGTCCACGCCGCCGCGGACGACGCGGTGCAGGCCTTCGGCCGCCTCGACGTCGTCGTGCAGGCCTCGGGCGTCGTCTCCTACGCCCGCGTCGACGAGCAGCCCCTCGACGTCTTCGACCGGGTGGTGCAGGTCGACGTCCTCGGCGCGGTGCGCGTGTGCCAGGCGGCGCTGCGCACGTTCCGGCGCCAGCGCAGCGGCACCCTCGTCGTCGTCGGCTCGGTGCTCGGCAAGACCGCCGCGCCGTGGATGGGCGCGTACGTGACGAGCAAGTGGGCGCTGCGGGGCCTGACCCGGGTGATGCAGGTCGAGAACCGCGACCTGCGCGACGTGCACGTCACCCTCGTCTCCCCCGGCGGGGTGGACACGCCCATCTACGACCAGGCCGCCAACTTCGTCGGGCGCCGCCCGCGCCCGCCCTTCCCGGTCGCCTCGCCGCAGGACGTCGCGGCGAAGGTGCTGCACGCCGTCGAGCGGCCGCACCGCGAGCTCGACGTCGGCTGGGCGAACCCGTTCGTGGTCGCCGGGTTCGTCCTCCTCCCCGCCGTCTACGACGCCCTGGTCACCCCCCTGATGCGGGTGGCGAGCTTCACCCCGCGCCGCACGGGGCCGACGACGGGCAACGTCCACGCCCCCCGCCCGGAGCTGGAGCGCCTGCGCCAGGACCGCGGGCGGCGCCGCTGACGGCAGTGGGAGCGGGAGCGGCGCCGAGCGCGCGAGCGCCGCGCGCGACACTGGGAGGGTGAGCGAGCCCGCCCGTCCCGGCCTGTCCCTGCGCCGCGCCGTCCCCGCCGAGCAGCAGAGCTTCTACGAGGCCGTCGGCGGCCACGAGACCTTCGTGCGCCTCGTCGACCGGTTCTACGAGGGCGTGGCCGCCGACGACGTGCTGCGCCCGCTGTACCCGGAGGAGGACCTCGCCCCGGCCCGCGAGCGCCTGCGGATGTTCCTCGAGCAGTACTGGGGCGGGCCGGGGACGTACTCGGCCACCCGCGGGCACCCGCGGCTGCGGATGCGCCACGCCGGCTTCCGGATCGGGCCGGTGGCGCGCGACCGCTGGCTGTCGCACATGCGCGACGCCGTCGACTCCCTCGACCTGCCCCCGCAGCAGCACGACCTGCTGTGGGACTACCTCGAGCGGGCGGCCCACAGCATGCTGAACACCGTCGACGGCTGACCTAGGCTGCTCGCCCGTGACCGCGAGCCCCTCCGCACCGGCCCCGTCCTCCCCGACGCCGCCCGCCGGCGCCGGCCGCGAGTGGTGGCGCAGCGCGGTGATCTACCAGGTCTACCCGCGCTCGTTCGCCGACGCGGACGGCGACGGCATCGGCGACCTGCCCGGCATCACCGCCCGCCTGGAGCACCTGACGGCGCTGGGGGTGGACGCCGTCTGGCTGAGCCCCTTCTACCGCTCGCCGCAGGCCGACGCCGGCTACGACGTCGCCGACTACACCGACGTCGACCCGATCTTCGGCACCCTCGCCGACGCCGACGCCCTCATCGCGCGCGCCCACGACCTCGGCCTGCGCGTGGTCGTCGACCTCGTGCCCAACCACACCTCGGACGAGCACGCGTGGTTCCAGGAGGCGCTGGCCGCCGGGCCGGGCAGCCGCGCGCGGGCCCGCTACATCTTCCGCGACGGCCGCGGCCCGGGCGGCGAGCAGCCGCCGAACGACTGGCGCAGCGTCTTCGGCGGCCGGGCGTGGACGCGCGTGAGCGAGCCCGACGGCACCCCCGGCCAGTGGTACCTGCACCTGTTCGACTCCAAGCAGCCCGACCTGGACTGGAGCAACCCCGAGGTGCGCGAGCACCTGGAGGACGTGCTGCGGTTCTGGCTCGACCGCGGCGTCGACGGCTTCCGCGTCGACGTCGCGCACGGCCTGGTCAAGGCCGACGGCCTGCCGGACTGGTCCCGGGCCCACGGCCTGGTGCACGCCGACCCCGACGGCGAGCGCGCCCCGATGTGGGACCAGGACGACGTGCACGAGATCTACCGCTCCTGGCGGCGGGTGCTCGACTCCTACGACGGCGACCGGATGATGGTCGCCGAGGCCTGGGTGGCCCCGGCCGAGCGGCTGGCCCGGTACGTGCGCCCGGACGAGATGCACCAGG